>CAZOBN010000082.1:0-14099 GCA_964577835.1 uncultured Rhizobiaceae bacterium | reverse complement strand
CAGCGCGGGGGTGGGGAAGGTATTGAGAAACATTGCGAATCCCCCCCTCCCTTGGGGGGGGGGGGGGGGGGTTAGGGTGGGGGGGTGATGCAGGCATCGGTGATTCCGAGTACTAGGCAACGTGGGATGCCTCGTGTAAGACGCCTCGCTATGGGCCTCCACGCGAACCATGGCCCGCCCAGAAGGACAAAGGAGCCCATTGTGAAGAAGTATATGTGCGGCGATTGCGACTATGTCTACGACCCGGCGGTGGGCGATCCCGCCCACGGCATCCCGCCCGGCACCGCGTTCGAAGATCTGCCCGACGATTGGGAATGCCCGGACTGCAACGCTATGAAAGACGATTTTTTCCCGCTCGCGGACGACGCCTGAGCCTCCCAGGCTCCGTGCAGACGTACAGCCTCGCCCGCCCAACGGTTTTTATAATTATTAAAATAACCGTTGTATCTTGCTGAAGCTGTTACTATCTCTAGGACTAGTGGCAACGCCACGGCGACCGTTTGCCGTGGCGGTTTAGAGGTGCGGGGCCTCAAACCCCGGTTCCCCGCGTCATCTTGCGTGACCAGCAAGGAGAGAAAACGACCATGTCCAGCGAATCGCTCCACGCCCCGCGCGAAAAACTGTCCCAGCAGACTCTGACGCTGCACCACGCCATCGTCTCGCTCAAAGAAGAACTCGACGCCGTCGACTGGTATCGCCAGCGCGCGGACGATTGTTCCGACAAGGAACTCGCCGATGTATTGCTCCACAACATGCGCGAGGAGATGGAACACGCGACGATGGTTCTGGAGTGGATTCGCCGCAACAACTCGGATTTCAATAGATATCTGCGCACCTACCTGTTCACCGAAGCGCCGATTACCGAGGTGGAGGACGCGGCGGAGGGCGAAGCCCACGGCAGGGCAGTTGAAGGCGGCGCCGGGGACCGCCATTCGCCATCGCCGCGCGACGGCAAGTTCACAGTCGATCCGATGAAGAAGGAATGAGCGCCATCGACGTATGGGGGTTGGCCTTAACACCATCGAGGTCGGCAACGGCAATTCCTGCCGCCAGCCGCAGCCCGACGAGGCCGGCGCGGTGATGGGACATGCCATCTCGGTGCCGCTGCTGCGCCGCTCGCTCAACCTCTCGTTCCGCCGCCTGGCCGGCCATCTCGAGAAGGATCAGCCGCTGGATCTGACGCCAGTCGAAGAGGCGGCCGAAGGGGTGCCGGCGCGCGAGGAAGAATTCATCTACTACGGCCCGCACCATTCAGGTTGCGGTGCCGAGCGCAACCGCGAGACCCGCCGTGGCGATCAGAAATGATCTAGATCAAACAAGGTTGGGTGTTATCCTCTAACCTGAAAAAAAGAACGGTGCCCATTTCCAGGGTGCTACGAAGAAACGGAAGGAAAACGAAATGGACATCGGAATCTCCGATAAGGACCGCAAGGAAATCGCCGACGGGTTAGCCCATCTGCTGGCGGACACCTACACGCTCTATCTCAAGACCCACTATTTCCACTGGAACGTCACGGGGCCGATGTTCAGCACGCTCCATCTGATGTTCGAGACTCAATACAACGAGCTGGCGCTCGCCGTCGATCTGATTGCCGAGCGCATCCGCGCGCTGGGCGAGTTCGCGCCGGGTTCCTACGCGGCTTATTCCAAGCTCAGCGTCATCAAGGAAGCCACCGGGGTGCCGAACGCCAATAGCATGATCAAGGAATTGGTCGATGGCCAGGAAGCGGTCGCGCGTACCGCCCGGGCGCTGTTCCCGGTGGTCGAGCGGGCGAGCGACGAGCCAACCGCCGACTTGCTGACCCAGCGGCTGCAGGTCCACGAGAAAACCGCGTGGATGCTGCGCTCCATGCTCGAAAAATAATCCCGTGAGCCGCGTGCGAGCGCGGCCGGGCGCTGAACTGCCAGAAGGCCGCGCGCAATCGCGGCCTTCTGGCTTTCTGCGGCCCTTGGGCGGGGTGCCGACCAGGCGTATAGTTCCTCACAAAAGGTTGACCGGAATCACGCAGCCGTGGATTGTCCGCACTTGAGCTACGTGCCTAAGTCAAACGCGCCGGCTCGGGGGAGCAAGGTTGGAGGTTTGTCATGCTGATCAAGATCAAGCGCGGCTGGGAGCTACCCGAGAGCGCCGCGACACCCGAATCCCTGTACATCAACCGTCGCCAGCTGATCAAAGGGCTGGCCGCCGGACCGATGATCGCCGCCCTGCCATCGCTGCTGTTCGATGCCGGCCCGGCGTTGGCCGCCACCGCGACGGACAACGATCCGACCGCCGACCTCTATCCGGCGAACCGCAACATGCGGTACCGGGTCGATCGGCCGATCACCGACGAAAAGCTGTCGACCACCTATAACAACTATTACGAGTTCAATTCCAGCAAGGACGTGGTGCGCCAGGCGCAGCAGCTCAACATCCGGCCATGGCAAGTGAAGATCGACGGCATGGTCGAGAAGCCGATCGCCATCGGCTTCGACGATCTGGTGCGCAAGATGCCGCTGGAAGAGCGCGTCTACCGCCTGCGTTGCGTCGAGGCGTGGTCGATGAGCGTGCCATGGAGCGGATTTCCCATGAAGGCGCTGATCGATTTCGCCAAGCCGACGTCGGGCGCCAAATACGTCCACATGCGCGCCTTCCAGAATCCCAAGGAGGCGCCAGGCCAGCGCCAGTTCTGGTATCCGTGGCCCTATGTGGAAGGGCTGACGATGGAAGAAGCGACCAACGAGCTCGCCTTCATGGTCACCGGTCTCTACGGCAAGCCGCTGCTGAAACAGAATGGCGCGCCGTTGCGTCTGGCGACGCCCTGGAAGTACGGCTTCAAGAGCGTCAAGGGCATCGTGCAGTTCACCTTTTCCGACAAGCGTCCGAAAACATTCTGGGAGCACCTAGCGGCCAACGAATACGGCTTCTGGGCCAATGTGAATCCGCAGGTCGCCCATCCACGCTGGAGCCAGGCGAACGAGCGGGTGCTCGGCGGCGACGACCGGGTGCCGACGCTGCTGTTCAACGGCTACGGCGAATATGTCGCCGATCTCTACAAGGGTCTCGAGGGCGAGAAGCTCTATATGTAACGTGAGATCGCCGGCGGGGGCAACCTGCGCCGGCGGCTCCCTATCCGCCGCAAGCCGACGTCATCGGTCCGCTTTGCCTGCAGCGAAAAATTTAAATTCGACAATCGCGACTGTTTCAATACAGTGGCGCGAGCGCCCGCCCGCGGAGAAACCCGCCCGTGGAAGCCGCACTCATCAGGCCATCACGAGACGATAGGCCACCAGGTGGCAGTTCTGCGATCCCGCATAGATCCAGTTTCCATCGTGGTCGCATTTCTGTCGTTGGCGGGATGCGCCACGACCATATTTCCGCCTCCGGCGGTGTCGGAGCCGACCAAGATCGGCGTGCTTGACCATGGCCGGCACGCCAGCCTGATCGTCGCGGTGCCCGGTGAGGCGACGATGGTCCGCTACTCCTACGGCGACTGGCAATGGTATGCCCTCCGCGAGACTGGCGCGACCGAAGCGACCTCGGCTGTCTTCGGTCCGACCCAAGCGGCGCTCGGCCGGCGGCAGTTGGCCGGTCCCTTGTCGCCGGACGTCGTCCAGCGCCAAGTGCGTGTCCCGATCGAGGCGGCTATTTTTCTCGATGTGGAAGCGGCGGCGGTCCGGGCGTTGATCGCGCGGCTCGATGGGATATTCGCCGAGAATATGTCCACCCGCATCTACAACGAGGCCTACGACCTCGAATTCGTCCACTATCCGGACCCATACTCGATATCCCACAACTCGAATCGCTTGGTCGCGGAATGGCTCACCGCCTTGGGCTGCCGCGTCGAAGGGCCGGCCATCATTGTCTCGAACTGGCGGCGCGGCACGGCAATCGATTGAGGCACGGGAAATCGCTGGCGCCATGTCCTGATCTGCTTGTGCTCGATGATCTGGTGAATAAAAACGGCGACCTATGGCCGCCGTTTTTCGACGCGGAAAGATCGATTCTCAAGCGGCGTTCTAGCGCCGGCGCAATGCGGCGCGTGGCGTTCAGGACATCGAGCTGCTGGTTTGACAAAAGGCGGAAAGCAGAGCAGGTTTTTCAGCTGGCTTTGTCAGAAAACAACTTACAGCAATGCCATACAGGGGGTTCTAAATATGCCAACCGTCGCGCATCCGCGGGCGCTGAGTGCCGCCGAGTTCAAGACCGTCGAAGCCATCGCGGAGCGCATAATCCCCACCACCGATACGCCCGGTGCGATTGAGGCCGGCGCCGCCAACTACATCGATGAGGCATTGGCCGGCCCTTACGCTCGGCAACTCGCTACCTATCAGGGCGGCATTGCCGAGCTCGATCGCCATTGCCGGGCGGCCTTCGGTAAACCCTTCGCCGACTTGCGCGCCGAACAGCAGGACGGGATTCTCGAGGCTCTCGAAGCCGGAACGATCAAGGATGTAGCCGATGGTCGGAAGTTTTTTGATCTCGTGCTCGACCATGTGATGGAAGGGGTGTTCGGGGACCCGCAATATGGCGGCAACCGCGACCTCGTCGGCTGGAAGCTGGTCGGCTTCCCAGGTCAGCGTTATGGCTACCCCGAGGCTTACATCAACAAAACCGTCGACCTCGAACCGATCGCATACGACGGGCTGCCGCGGAAGGGGGACTGAGCCATGGTTGCTAAGATTGCCGATGTGTGTGTAATCGGCGTCGGAGAAGCCGGCGGCATTCTCGCCAAGGAACTCGGGAGCGCGGGTCTGCATGTGGTCGCTTTCGAGCGCGGAGACGTGCTCAAGCGTGAGGAGTACGGCGTGCGCGATTCCATCAAGTTCACGGTTCGCCTGGGCATGCAGGAATACATGCGTCACGAACCGACCACCTATCGCAGCGGCCCGGACAAACCCGCCGTCCCGCGCTATTCCACGACCAGCACGCTCGGAGGGCGGATGCTCACCTGGACTGGGCAATCGGCGCGCTTCTCCCCGGACGTCTTCAAGGTTTACACCGACGAGATTGCCAGCGGCGTCGCCGAACGGGCCGGGGCTGACCTGACGGGCTACGACATTCTCGACTGGCCGATCGGCTACGACGACCTCGAGCCCTACTACGAAAAATTCGAATGGGAATTCGGCGTCTCAGGCGGAGGCGCTCCGAACCCCTTTGCCGGACCGCGCAAGAAGGGCTACCCGATGCCGCCCCTGCGCCGCAACGCCCGAATGGAGTTGTTCGAGGCAGCGTGCAAGACGCTCGGCTATCACCCCTACCAGAACGCCGCTGGGATCAACTCCCAGCTCTATCGCCCGCCGGCGCCCTACGATACGCGCATCGAGGAACGGCCCGCCTGCGTCTATTGCGGCCATTGCAACTATTTCGGCTGCCATGTCCACGCCAAGACCTGGCCGGCATATACCGTCATTCCGGTGGCGGTGAAGACCGGCAATGTCGATCTCAAGGTCAACACGAAGGTCTTCCGCATCGATTCCGACGATTCGGGACGTGCCACTGGCGTCAGTTATTTCACGCCGGAAGGCGACATCAAGCAGCAGCGTGCCCGCGTCGTGATCCTGAGCGGCTTCACCTTCGAGAACTCGCGTCTGCTCCTGCTGTCCGGCAAAGACGGCGATGCACGGGGTCTCGCGAACTCCAGCGGCACGGTGGGCAAGGGCCTGTGCGGCCACGGCGACGTGCACACCGTCGGACTGTTCGACGATTTCGTCGTCAACGATTTCGTCGGCCCGAACACCGCAGCCATCCGGATGGACGATTTCAACGGCAATAATTTCGACCATACCGGCGTTGGCTTCATTCGCGGCGCCGCCGTCGGGACGAGCGGCAATGGCGCGCCGGTTCAATGCTACGACGTGGTGCCGCCGGACGTCCGGCGGTGGGGCAAGGAATTCAAGGAGTACTTCGCGCGCTATTACACGCGCAACTTCGAGATCAATTCGGCGACCGAGGCGCTTCCCCACCGTGATAACTACATCGATCTCGATCCGAGCATGAAGGATAAGTGGGGCGTTCCTGTCCCCCGGGTGACCTTCTCGTTTCACCAGAACGAGAAAAAGCTGCAGAACTTTATCACCGAGATTCAGCAAAAGTTGATGCGCGCCGCAGGCGCCAGCAAGGTCTGGTCGAAGCAGCCGCGCGGCGGCCAGCGTTGGATCGGCGGCACCCGCATGGGCGCCGATCCAAAGACCTCGGTGGTCAACGGCTATTGCCAGTCGCACGACATGCCCAACCTGTTCGTGCTGGGCGCCTCGACCTTCACGACCTTGTCAGGCTATCCGGCGACGGCGACCATCGGCGCGCTGTGCTATCGCACCGCGGATTACATCAAGAGCCAGCGCGACTGGTTTGCGTGAGGACGTGTGGAGAAGCAGACAGCGCATGTCGTCGGTCATCCGATCGGCGCGTGTGGAGCGGGAGGGCGGACGATCGGATTGAGCCCTGTGAACTTGCCCTGAGTCGGAATCATTCGTTGTGCAACGCACCCAAGATGTCGGTGCGGCGCGTCTGGTCGGGGGGTTAGATCAAGCAAAAAAAAGCCGGGCCCGAAGGCCCGGCAAGTTTAACAGGGAGGCTTCACGTCTGGGAGACGTAAAACGGGGCAGAACATAGGAAAACACCGGTTCTCATTTGAAGAGAGTTTTCCGTGAATCTATTGGCTTTTTTGCCATTTTATGGTACATAGGGACACCCCGTAGCAAGCGTCTCCTGTGACCCCAGAGTGACCCCATGACCAGGGTTTTAACGTCGCGGTTCGTTGAAGGAGTGAAGCCAGCCTCCGTTCGGATGGAATATCCCGACGCGGGATTGCCTGGGTTCGCTTTAAGGGTGACGGCTGACGGGAAGAAGACTTTTAGCTACCGCTACCGTAGCCCTGAAGATCGTAAACAGAAGCGGCTGACGTGGCCGTTCCCTTCCTACAGCCTCGCAGAAGCCCGCACAGCGGCGGAGGGCATTGTTAGGGCTGTGGGGAGAGGTGAGGACCCTCAGAAGAAAGCCCCCTTGGAAGTGCCTGAAACAGTCGGGGATCTGTGTTCAAAGTACGTTGAACAGTACCTCAAGAAACATGTCCGAAAGTGGAAGGCGGCGGAGGGGGAGATTGAAAACCATATCCGCCCCAAACTTGGAACTGTTCGCTTGGAGAAAGTCTCCAAGGCGCATGTTCGGCAAATGGTTGGCGGTATCGAGGTGAAATACCCCGTCGCCGCCAATCGTGCCCTCACTCGTCTACGGGCAATCTTCAATTGGGGATTGGAGGAAGATTTCTGCCTTGTAGACCCCACAAGAGGCGTGAAGAAGCCGACAAAAGAGAAACCAACTGCCCGTGTCTTGACGGATGAGGAACTGGGAAAAGTTTGGACGGCTTGTGACGCCTTGGAATTTCCTGCGAGGGAATACATGCGTCTGCTCATTCTCTCTGGTCAAAGACGGGATGATGTTCGGTGCGTTCCCTGGGCAGAGATTGATACGAAGATGATGAATTGGGTCATCCCAGCGGAGAGATATAAAAGCGCCCGCCCGCATCTCATTCCATTAACGGAATTGATGTTGGTGCTTCTGCAAGCCTCCCCGGTCAAAGAAGGTTTCATTTTCTCTCTTACGAATGGAGGAAAGCCTTACGGGAATTTGGTCAAACCGAAACGGACTTTGGACAAGGCTTCTGAAGTGACGGGTTGGACACTGCATGACGTTCGGAGAACCGTGAGGACAGGACTCTCAAGATTGGGCTTTCGTCCCGACATCGCTGAACGGGTTATCGGTCATTCAGTCGGTGGGCGGCTGGGTGAGACCTATGACGTGTACTCGTACAGGGATGAGAAGTTGAAAGCTCTCGAAGCCTGGGGAACGCACGTCGCCGAGATTGTTTCGGGCAAGAGTAACGTCGTGTCTTTGAGAAGGTAGAGTGCTTTGGCACGACGAACGGTGATCGGAAGAGCTGGGAGATGCAGGGCGCGAAATTGATCGCGAAATGTCTGCTTTCGGAAGGACTGAAAGGGCTGCTTCTGACCAGAAGCTGTCATTCGGAGCGAGCTGCGCTTCCGGAACGGGTGAAAAATCTATTGCGCGGTCGTCTTCAAGACGCCGTTTAACGATTTCGGGACGCACTGACTGGGCGCATTGTCTCAGGTGTCGAGCGACTCCTCCCACTCGGAGCCCAGCACCCATGACAGCGCCGAAAGCTTGCCGCTGAGCAAGCCCCATTCGAAGTCATCCCATCCCAAGTTCCTCTTGCCGTATTTCCGCTCGATGCGGTGCGCCGCCTTGCGCGCCCTCGCTAAGATAGGTTTCTCGGCTTCGGTCAGTTTCTCCTCGCCGGTCTTGAGCCGGTAGAGCCAATTTTTGTGCCTGTTCCACCAGACCTTTTCCCAGAATTCGTTGTAAGCGGCGAGGATCGCCTTGTCCCCGCGGCGGAGGATCATCGGCCAGACCTCGCCTTCGATTTCGTCCGAGGGGATCCATTCGACCTTGTCGCCTTGCTTCGTGTAGCTGATCGGATGCCCGTTGGGTCCGGTTTCTCCGGGCTCCACGGGGTCGTGCGTCTCAGCCTTACTGCGCTTCTTCATCCCGAGCAGTTCGTCGTAACTCTTGAACTCGTCGATCGTGATGCCATCACGCTTGTGCTGCCTGATAAGTTCGGTGATCTCTTTTGCGCGGTCGATCCGGCCGGCATGGGCGGGCTTGCTCGGCTGCAGCACCCGCACCTGACGGGTGAGGTCTCGGAGAACGATGCGCTTAAGATCGGCAACACTGTCGAACGAGCCGACCAGCGATTTCTTGTAGGTTGCGGCCTTGAACTTCTTCAGCTTCGTGGTCTGTTTCGGGTCGAGCTTTGCCTTTGAGACCTTGCGTCCCGAAAAATAGAGCATCGCCGGCTTGCCGTCGGAGACGAACCTGTCGATCTCCTCCACCGTTCCGGACGCCGCGACGCCAGTGCTGGTGCCGAGCTTCGTCCAGAACATTCCGACGAGGATGTCGCAGCGGTCGACAAGCTGGTCGTTGATCGCCGACTGTGGCCGGACGCCAGACGTCGGCAATGCGTGCGTTTCCCACTTCACCGGCAGCAACACCGCATCTTCGGCATCGGCGTGCTGCGCGTTCCATTCGTTGACGGCATCGGTCACCGCCTGCCGCTCTTCAGCGAGATCGGATGGAGAACCGATCATCACGCGATAGACTTTGGACTTGCGCATCATTTCCAGAATTCCCCTGACCTCTGCCTGACGACCCGGAAGGTTTGGAATGCCAGCCGCGCCTTATAGACCTCGACCATCACAAGCCATATGGGCACTCACGTGAGCACCGTTTCAGCCAGTGCCTATGGACTGCTTCGGCTCAAAGCGGGCCACTGCGCCCTGCAAATTTTCATCGGGAACGCGAGGCCCGCTCTCGGCACAGACCAGACCAATGCCGTTCGTGCCCACAACGACAAGAAATACAAGATCTTATCCGGCGCTGGGAAAACTGGCGCCCTTCTGGATCAACGTTCTTGCGGAGTTCTCGCGCCGCATATAGCATTTTTTGGCCCACTGGGACGGCATGACGCCGTAAACCGGGGCTGTCGCGATGGCTCCCTCACGGGAGTTACCGCGATGAAACTACTATCGAAGCGTCAGCTCAAGGAGCTTGTCCTCTATTCTTCGCAACACATCCAGAGGCTCGAAGACGCCGGCCGGTTTCCGAAGCGCGTGCGCCTAGGGACCTGCCCCCGTAGCCGGGTCGGCTGGATCGAAAGCGAAGTGTTGGCCTGGCTCCAGGAGCGCATAGAACGCAGAGACACAACACACGCATAACCTCCCTTCACGGGAGGGGGGCTCGGCGTCCAACCCGAGCCCCTTTTTCTTGTCCACCAACGCCCGAAGGGATGGGGATACGCATGGGGGTACCGTATCCCCAAGCATGATCGACGGCGTGTTCAGCATATCGTTGCTCATTTCGATACATGCCGTCGCACGCGATAAGCAACCCGCGCCCCGACGTATATACCTGCCTGCTCCTTATTCCGGCTCCCTGCGGTCGCCGTCCATCCATATCGCTCGTGTCCTACACGGACACTCGCTCTTCGAATTGCTTCCTGTCCTGCCTTGACTCCAGAATCCTCCTGTACGCTCAATCTGTCCTCAGCGCATTTCGGGGGGAGTGTCATGAAGCTTCTACTTCGGCGTGATCAACAATTAAGCGGCATTGTCCGCTCCACCATCACCTTTTCCCTCACCGTTCGGGCCGATCTCTCTGACCAGGAGCGGCGGAACATCCAAAGATACAAGCTCGGCGAATCGATTCTCTACACGCGAGGCGAAATTGCCGACAAAGGAAAAGGTCTTCTCGGTCTCGCGTCTCGCGTCGCGTTCAAGATGATGAACATTTCCGTTTCCGTGAACGATCTCGCCAATGGCAAACAGGTCCAGTGCAAGGACATCATGGAAATGCTCGCCGTCGAGGAGCAGATCAAGGAAGCGGCCGCGACCTTCAAGCGGGTGCTCGAAGCCGCGGCCCACTTCGGCGGCGAGGAAGTGATTGAGCTCTAAGTTCGCCTGGCGGCCGTTCGGCTGGAACAACCTCCGGGCCTCGCTTACGGGCTCGATGGCCGAGCGCGAGCGCAGGGAACTGCTGGAGCTTCATGCCCGCGTCAAAGAAGCCTACGAACGGTCGCCCTACGGGCAGGAATACGCTGTCATCGATTTCATCGACGCCCTGGTAGCCGAGGCTGCCCGGCGGGCAGAGGTCACGCTTCCCAAGGACCTCGAGCTGGGGCTGAAGGAGTTCGTCTACGAACTCACCCAGCAAGACCCGGTTCTGTTCTGGATGCCGGATTTCCCGGATAATCTCACGATCGAGGCAAGCGCGTCGCTGCGCACCATACTAGGCGCCAAAGAACGCTTCCTTGCCGACCCCGAGCGCTACGACGATCTCTGGCGAGAGAAGGTCATCCGCATCCTCCAGGGCTTCCTGGGCGAGCTGCCGGCGCTGCCGGAGGGCGGCCAATTCGCCGTATCGGTCATGGATGTATGCGACGTGCCGGTCGTCGTCGAGCGCATGATGGCCACCATGTACGACGATGATATCGTGAGCACCAATCTGTTCGACCTCGTACGGGGACAATGCGAGCGCAACCTCGCGACTGCCGCCGGGAAGACGCTGGATGAGGCCAAGCACAAACCCTCATCTCTAATACGCCCAACCGAGTCGAAGTTGGTTCCGGCCGAAATCGTTTCCACGTATCTTTACGGCACGGCGTTCGAGCGGCTCTTTTCGCTGAAGCTGCCATTCTCCATCCCCGAGCATATCCGCTTCGAGCACATGCACATCCTTGCCGGCTCCGGCCACGGCAAGACCCAGACGCTCCAGCATCTCATTCTCGGCGACCTGCAACAGCCTGAACCTCCGGGGCTCGTCATCATCGACAGTCAGGGAGACATGATCCGGAAGATTTCGCGGCTCGCGGTCTTCGACAAGGCGCTCCGGGACAAGCTGATCATCGTCGATCCGCGCGACGTGGACCACCCGCCCGCGCTCAATATGTTCGATGTGAATCTGGAGCGCATCGGCCGATATGGCGCCGCCGACCGGGAACAGATCCTCAACGGCGTCATTGAGTTGTACGAATACTTCTTCGGCTCGCTTCTGGGCGCCGAGCTGACCCAAAAGCAAACCCTGATCTTCCGGTATCTCGCGCGGCTCATGATCTACATTCCCGCCGCGACCATCCGTACCATGATCGACCTCATGGATGATACCAAGCCCCAGCAGCGCATCATCGATTCGCTGCCCGAGAGCACGCGGATGTTCTTCAACAAGGAATTCTCGGATCGGTCATATACCGAGACCAAGACGCAGATTAAGCGCCGGCTCTACGGAATCATCGAGAACCAGACCTTCGAGCGGATGTTCTCCGCTCCGAAAAACCGCATCGATATACCGACGGCTCTCAACGACGGGAAGATCGTCCTCGTCAATACGGCCAAGGATTTCCTCAAGGGCGGTTCGTCCATTCTCGGGCGCTACTTCATCGCCCTGACACTCCAAGCGGCGCTCGAGCGTGCCGCAATTCCTGAGGGGCAACGTCGCCCGGCCTTCCTCTACATCGACGAGGCCGCCGAGTATTTCGACAATAACATCGACAACCTGCTCAACCAGGCAAGGAAGTACAAGCTGGGGATGGTGATGGCCCACCAGTACCTGGACCAGCTGGCCGGCGGCTTACGTGCCTCGATCGCATCGAACACCAGCATCAAGTTCGCCGGGGGTGTGTCGGACCGGGACGCCCGCTCCGTGGCTCCTGACATGCGGACGACGCCGACATTTATTCTGGAGCGGCACAAAGGGGCGAAAGAGACGCATTTCGCGTGCTACCTCCGCAACGTCACGCCCTCGGCGCTCTCCCTCGCGGTGCCCTTCGGTACGATGGAGAAGGAACCGACGATGTCGGAGGAAGCGTACTGTACGCTGCTCGATGCAAACCGCGCCAGCGTAAGTGACGCTGGGCGGAAGCCGGGAACACCGTCGTCAGAACCGGACCAACCGACAATTACCCTGCACCATCCCGATGTGCCGTGGAAGCTTGAGCGCGGTGCCGGCGACGTGGAGACCGACCCGTCGCCGGATTGGAAATGAAAGCAGAAATTATTTTTCCATGCACATAGCGCCGCATTCCCACTCCTGACGCCCCATATCGTAATCTGCCGCACGTTTTCTTGGTCGCGGCGATGGTCTACAGAACCATGCATGGACGCAGGCATCTCCTTCGAACTCCGCTCATCCGACGCATTGCAACGTCGTTCGCGCATGGCGCGGAGACCGACGGAAAAAAACATCGAGATCACCGAACGTGACATTGAAATCTTTCGGCTGCTCGGTCGCTACCGTTACCTGCGCAGCACCCATCTCTTCGCATTGACTGGCGGCAAATCTAAGAAGCGCTTTGTCGAACGCCTGGGGCACCTCTACCACGAAGGGGGCTATCTCAATCGGCCGGCGCAGCAGTGGCAGGCCATCAACGCGCGGTACATGCCTGCCGTGTACGAGCTGGGGGACGCAGGCCGGCGCGTGCTGGAGCACCATGGCGCGCGCCATGACGGCACCGCGTTTCGTTCACCACATGGCCGGCCCAGTGTAGCCCGCCAGTACCATCACGAGCTGATGATTTGCGACATTATTTCCTCAATCGAGATTGGCGTGCGAGCCGATCCGAATCTTCGTTTCATCTCGTGGCGGGAAATTCTTGCGAGCCCAAAGATGCCGGAAGCCACGCGCAATTCCGCACATCCCTTCGCGGTTCCCGTCCTTGTTTCCTACGCCTGCCCGCGAACGAAGAACACGTATCGCTGCGACAAGCCGCTCATTCCGGACGCGCTGTTCGGCATCGAGTACGCAAAAAATGGACAGAAAGGGTATCGCTTTTTCGCCCTCGAAGCCGATCGGAATACCGAGCCAGCGTTCCGCGGCGATCTGCAACAGACCAGCTACCTCCGGAAAATCCTTCAGTACCGTGAGATTGTAGCGCGGTCGATCTACAAGACGCGGTGGGGACTTCCGAATCTGCTCGTGTTGAATGTGACCACCAATGATCGCCACATGCAGAACCTCATGCGCCTTGTCGAGGAGGTCACGGGTGGGACAGGAAGTACCTGCCTGCTTTTCAAAACGATGCCTTCATTGGCGTCGCTAGAACAAGCACCATTGCCGACTTCCCACATGCTGGCAGCACCCTGGCAGAGGGTCGCGTACGAGCAGTTGTACTTGGGCACCTGATAGAATTTTCTTAAGCCGACTCGATCTGGATATACATCGTTCCCGGAGCGGCGATTGGCAGCTTGCGAAGGCCCGGACTCGTCGGGGAATGGCACACCAGATCGGCATCAAGCCGGATCATGTAGCCGGGTGGAGCAGGGGAGGTCGGAGCCGATGGCTCCGCGTCAGCGGGAGCGGGTTTTCGCGTTCCCGGAGGACAATCTTGCAGCCCTGAAAAGGTCGAGAAGAGTATGTGCGGATACTACTCCGAACCGACTTTGCGCATGGTTGGGAGGGTCGCTTCCTTCATCGAAGGAGACTTTGGGGTCCCCTTAGCATTACAGTTGCATTTTCTTTTTGAGATGTGCGCGGCGCGCTTCGGCTTGGT
>CAZOBN010000081.1:0-14299 GCA_964577835.1 uncultured Rhizobiaceae bacterium | reverse complement strand
TCGTCTTTCCTGTCGATACGGTTGAGTTCATGAGCCCGGTATCGGGCGGCTGAGCACGGCGATGGACGACTTGACCTTTGCCCGGGCGATCCATGTCGCTGCCATCGTTCACTGGATTGGCGGGGTGTCGTTCGTAACCGCGGTGCTCTTGCCGGGCGTGCGCAGGCTGGCGGCGCCGGAGGACCGCGCGCGACTGTTCGAACAGGTCGAAGGCGCGTTTTCGTGGCAGGCAAAGATTTCGGTGACGCTGGCGGGGCTCGCCGGGTTCTGGATGACCCATCGCATGGACGCCTGGTACCGGTTCCTCGATCCCGGCTTCTGGTGGATGCATGCCATGGTGGCGATCTGGCTTGTCTTCACACTCGTCCTGTTCGTGTTTGAGCCGCTTTTCCTTCACCGCTGGTTTGCCGAGCGGGCCGCGCGCGCGCCCGAAGCGACGATGGCGTTGGTTTGGCGCGGACATCTCGTCCTGTTGACGCTTAGCCTCGTGACCATAATCGCTTCGGTGCTCGGCGCGCATGGCGCGCTGTACTGAGGGAGACAAGTATGAGTGTCCGCGTCAGCGCAGAGCTTGCCTTTGAGCCCATCGATGCTGCGGCATGGCTCGATGACCTGCGCCAGCGCGGCGGCGGGCATGGCGCGCTTGTCTCCTTTGAAGGGGTCGTGCGTCCGGTGACGAAGCAGGGCGAGCCGCTCGACCGGCTCGTTCTCGATCACCATCCGCGCATGACCGCGAGCTCTCTTGTACGGATCGCGAATGACGGCGCCGCGCGCTTTGACGTGAACGCGGTTGCGGTCGTCCACCGGGCGGGCGGCATGGCGCCCGGCGAGATCATCGTGCTGGTGGCGGTGGCGAGCGACCATCGCCGCGAAGCCTTTCAGTGTGCCGACTATCTGATGGATCGCCTCAAGACGGAAGCGGTGGTCTGGAAACGCGAAGAGGGCCCGTTTGGCGAACGCTGGATCGAGCCCACAAAGAGAGACGCCGAGGATCGGGAGAGATGGAATGAAGAAAATGCCGGGGATTGATGAGAGCCTGCCCTTTTACCCATTGAACATTGCTGTACTGACGGTCTCCGACACGCGGAATGAGGATACCGATACGTCCGGCGGCCTGCTGATCGAACGGGCGAAGGCGGCCGGGCACAATTTGGTCGAGCGCGCTATCGTGAAGGACGAGGTCGCCGATATTCGGGCGGTCGTGACGCGCTGGATCGCCGATCCGGGCGTCGATGTTGTGCTAACCACGGGCGGCACCGGCTTTTCTCCGCGCGACGTGACGCCGGAAGCGATCAAACCGCTGTTCCGGCGTGAAATGGACGGCTTTTCCATGGTGTTTCATCAGGTCAGCCTCGGCACGGTGGGCGTCTCTACGCTTCAGTCGCGCGCCTTCGCCGGGCAGGCGGGCGAGACCTTCATCTTCTGTGTTCCAGGCTCAACCGGCGCCTGCCGCGATGCCTGGGATCATGTCTTTGCGCTGGAATTCGACAGCCGGTTTCGGCCCTGCTCGCTGGTCGGCCAGATTGCGCGCTATCGGGGGATATGCCCATGACGGAGCTGACCCACCTCGACAGCGAGGGCCGCGTTCACATGGTGGATGTCAGTGACAAACCCGCGAGCGTGCGCCGCGCGGTCGCGAGCGGGCGTGTGCGTTGCCTGCCGGAGACACTCGCCATGGTGCGCGAGGGCCGCGCGCCCAAGGGCGCGGTGATCACCACAGCGGAACTCGCCGGCATCATGGCGGCCAAGCGCACCTATGAGCTGATCCCGCTCTGCCATCCGCTGGCGTTAGCCAAGGTGGCGGTGACCATCGAGATCGACGACGCCCTGCCGGGGTTTCTGATCGAGGCCGAAGTGCGACTTACCGGTCAGACCGGCGTGGAGATGGAAGCTCTGACGGCCGTGAGCGTCGCGGCGCTGACGCTCTACGACATGCTGAAAGCAGTCGACAAGGGCATGGTCATCGAAGCGATCCGGCTCGAGGAGAAAAGCGGCGGAAAGTCGGGCGAGTGGCATGCGGTGGCGCACGCGCCATGATCTCCTTCGATGAAGCGCTGTCGCGCGTAATTGCCGTCGCTCAGCCGCTCGGTGTTGAGCCTGCGCCGTTTGCCGAAGCCTCGGGCCGAGTGCTCGCCGAGGCGGTGACGGCGCGGTTCGCTATGCCGCGTACGGATGTTTCAGCCATGGATGGCTATGCCGTGCGCGAGTCTGATCTCAGCGATGCGCCGTTCAGTTTGCCGATCGCCGGAGAAGCGGCGGCCGGCGCGCCGCCGGGGCAGGTGCTGCCAGACCGCTCAGCCTTCCGCATCTTCACCGGCGCGCCGGTTCCGCAAGGAGCGGACCGCGTGATCGTTCAGGAAAATGCGGAAAGGGACGGTGATCGCGTCACTTTTATTCGCCCGCACGGGGCCGGGCGAAATATTCGCTCGGCAGGATCCGATTTTGCGGCGGGCGAGGCGCTTGTTCCCCCAGGCGTCAGGCTTGATTGGCGGGCGCTGACGACCGCGGCGGCGGCAGATCGGGGCGAACTTGTCGTTTATCGCCAGCCGCGCGTGGTGATCCTTGCGACCGGCGATGAACTGGCCGCACCGGGAGATGCCAATGAGAGACCGGGCGCGGTCCCGGAAAGCGTATCGCCGGGCATCGCAGCCTTTGTAATTTTGCAGGGCGGGCATTTCCTGCGCGCCGAACGCCTGCCGGACACGCCTGATGTGATGGCGGACGCGGCGGCGCGCGCGCTGGCGGACGCTGATCTCGTCATCATGATCGGCGGGGCGTCGGTCGGCGACCGGGATTTTTCGCGATCTGCATTCGGTGAGTACTCGGAATATGTCTTCCCGAAAGTGGCGATTAAGCCGGGCAAGCCGGTCTGGCTAGCGAAGGTCGGCGGGCGTCTGGTCATGGGCCTGCCGGGCAATCCGACCTCTGCGCTGGTGACGGCCCGGCTTTTCCTTGCGCCTTTGCTGGTTGGGCTCGGTGGCGGGGAGGCCGCATCCGTTGTCCGGTTCGAGACGGGCCTGTGCGCCGATGCACTTCCGGCCTGTGGCGACCGGGAGACCTTTCTGCGTGCGCGACGGACTGCCGGCGGTCTGCTCCTTGCGGACTCCCAGGATTCGGGCAGCCAGCGTTCGCTCGCCGCCTCCGACACGCTGATCCGCCGACTGCCCGGCGCACCTGCCGCGCCTGCGGGTGCGAAGGTGGCATGTCTCAATTTTTGAATTTGTCGATTGATGATGATCAAGCCCACCTTGGGCAGGTTTTGGATAACGCGATGCTGCGCGCACCCTCCGTCACACCGCACCGAATCACAGCGTCTGATCGTCCTTCAGCACACAAATGACAAGGATGATCGCGATGCCATTTGACACGCCGCTTGCACAGGAAATCTGGGACAAGAAATACCGCTTCCGTTCCGAAACAGGCGAAGATGCAGACCTCGCCGCCACGTTTGACCGCGTTGCGGGCGCCGTGGCGGAGGCGGAAAATCCGGCAAGCCGCAAGGTCTGGCGCGCACGGTTCCGCGAGGCGCTGACCGATTTCCGGTTCATTCCGGCGGGGCGCATTTTGGCGGGCGCCGGCACGGCGCGCAATGTGACGCTTTTCAACTGCTTCGTCATGGGCGCGATTCCCGACAGCCTGCCGGGGATTTTCGAGCACCTGCGCGAGGCGGCCATCACCATGCAGCAGGGCGGCGGCGTCGGCATGGATTTCTCGACCATTCGCCCTTCGGGCGCCCCCGTCATGGGCGTCGGGGCGCAGGCGTCCGGGCCGCTCTCCTTCATGGACACTTGGGATGCTATGTGCCGGACCATCATGTCTGCGGGCCAGCGTCGCGGCGCGATGATGGGCTGCTTGCGCATCGATCATCCCGACATCGAGGCTTTCATCGAAGCCAAGCGCGACGGCGCGCGCTTTCGCAATTTCAATCTCTCGGTGCTCGTGACCGACGATTTCATGGCGGCGCTCGAGCAGGATGGGGAGTGGGCGCTTCGCTTCAGCGACCAGTCCTATCGCACGCTGCCGGCGCGCGATCTGTGGGACCGGCTGATGCAGGCGACTTATGACGCTGCCGAGCCGGGTGTGATTTTTGTCGACCGCGTGAACGCGCTCAATAACCTTGCCGGGATCGAGACGATTTCCGCGTCGAACCCTTGCGGCGAACAGATGTTGCCGCCTTACGGCGCCTGCCTGCTTGGTTCGATCAATCTGGCGCGGCTCGTGACTGCGCCGTTCGAGTCCATCGCGGGGATCGATGAGGGAGAGCTTGAACGCCTCACCGAAACGGCCATCCGATTTCTCGACGATGTCATCGACATTTCGCGCTATCCGCTGGACGCGCAGGCGACCGAGGCGCGGGCCAAGCGCCGGATCGGCCTCGGCGTCACTGGCCTTGCCGATGCGCTGATCTTCTGCCGGGCAGCCTACGGATCAGACGCAGCGATCACCCTGACGGAGCGCTGGATGGGCGCGATCAGGCGGGCCGCCTATCGCGCCTCGGCCCGGCTTGCTGGAGAGAAAGGGGCCTTCCCACTCTATGACAAGGACGTCCTCGACCGACCCAATCTTGTGACGCTCGATGATGAAACACGCGCGCTGATATCCGAGCACGGCCTGCGGAATGGCTGCCTGACTTCGATTGCGCCGACGGGTACGACCTCGTTGCTCGCCGACAATGTGTCATCGGGAATAGAGCCGGTGTTCGCCTTCTCCTATTCGCGAAAGGTGCGTCAGGCGGACGGCTCCAGCATTGAAGAGCAGGTCAATGACTATGCGCTGCGGGTCTGGCGGCGCCTGCATGGCGATGCGACGCCGCCCGAAGACGTATTCGTCAGCACCCAGACACTCTCGCCGCAGGATCATCTTCGGATGCAGGCCTGCGCCCAGCGCTTCATCGACAGCTCGATCTCCAAGACGGTGAATTGCCCGGCTGACATCAGCTTCGAGGCGTTCAAAGATGTCTACCGCGACGGTTATCGCTTCGGCTGCAAGGGTTTGACGACCTATCGCCCCAACGCGATCACGGGATCGGTGCTGTCGGTCGAGGCGGCGCCCGCGAAGACAGAATCGCAGGACACGCCGCTTGCGCCGCGCGCACGTCGTCTCGAAGGGGCGACCTACAAGCTGAAATGGCCTCTGAGCGCCCATGCTGTCTATGTGACGATCAACGACGCCGACGACGCGTTGGGCCCGCGGCCTTTCGAGATTTTCGTCAATTCCAAGAACATGGATCACCATGCATGGACACTGGCGCTGACGCGGATGATTTCGGCTGTGTTCCGGCGCGGCGGCGACGTCGGCTTCGTCGCCGAGGAGCTGCAGGCGGTGTTCGATCCGCAGGGCGGGGCCTTCATGGACGGCCGCTATGTGCCCTCGCTGCCGGCCGCCATCGGCCGGATTGTCGCCGAGCATCTCGGCAATGACGCCGACACGAATTCGGCGCCGGCGGCATCGTCCGAAGCGGTGTGTTGTCCAAGATGCGGCCATAAATCGCTGGTTCGCAAGGAAGGCTGCGACACGTGCCTCGACTGCGGCCACTCGAAATGCGGCTGAGCATGGAAAAGGACGAAAAACATGGCGAGCAGCGCTGAGCAGATCCGCGCCTATAAGGGACCGGCGCTGTTCAGCCTCGGCCTGCGCCCATTCTTCTTGCTGGGGGCGATCTGGGCGGCGATCGCCGTGCCGCTCTGGATTGTCACCTATGCGCTGGGGCCTGATGCGCTGCCCGTGGAGGCGGGGCTCGTCTTCCATGTGCATGAAATGGTGTTCGGCTATGGCGCGGCCATTGTGGCGGGCTTCCTGTTGACCGCCGTTCCGAACTGGACTGGGCGGCTTCCCGTCTGCGGCGCCCCACTGGTCATGCTGGTGGCGCTGTGGGTTGCTGGTCGTGCGGCCGTCTTGTTCCAGCCGGGCCCGGCCTGGTTGCCGGGCGTGGTCGAGAGCGCTTTCCTCGTCGCCTTCGCCGGCCTTGTCTGGCGTGAGGTGATCGCCGGAAAGAACATCCGCAATCTGAAGGTCGCGGGTGCGGTCAGCGCGTTAGCGCTGGCCAATATCGCCTTCCATTGCATGAGCGTCGCGACAGGCGGCCTGCCGCAGGTCGCGATCCGTTCAGGCCTAGCGGCGCTCTTGTTTCTGATCCTGCTGATCGGTGGGCGCATTACGCCGAGCTTCACGCGCAACTGGCTCGGCAAAAAGGGAGGCGCAATGCCGGCGCCTTTCGACCGGTTTGACGGTGCGGTGCTGATCTTATCGCTCGCCTCGCTTGCGGCCTGGGTAGCGTTGGACGGTGCGACGATTGTGTCTGCGCTGCTGGTCGGGGCAGGGCTCATGAACTTTGTGCGGCTGGCCCGTTGGCAGGTGCAGCGCACGCTCGCGGAACCGCTCGTGACCATCCTGCATGTCGGCTATGCTTGGGCGGCTGCGGCGCTCCTGCTTCTGGGCTTGAGCGGGCTGTTCCCGGCGGACATTCCTCGTGTGGCGGGAGTTCACGCCGCCGGGGCCGGCGCAGTCGGCGTGATGACGCTGGCGGTGATGACGCGAGCGAGTCTCGGTCATACCGGACGTATACTGAAGGCCGGATCGGCGACGGTGTTGATTTATAGCCTCGTCAATCTCGGCGCGGTGATGCGTGTTTCAGCGCCATTTCTCGAGACCTCACTCCAGCCGCACGCAAACCTAGTCGCGGGCGTGTTCTGGGCCGGGGCGTTTGCGGTCTTTGTTTTCGTGTTTGGGCCGAGGCTGCTGGGGCCAACGGCCAAGCGCGCGGCTTGATCGGTCAGACGGGGCCGCTTGACGATCATCAATCGCAGTCGGTGTGCGCATCAAAGACAGCCGCCGAAGCACGACCTATTTTCACCACAATTCGCTCCGAGCCGCTCCGCCTAAAGCGCGTCATCCCCCCGCGCCATGGCTGTCCGGCCGTGGGTGACGAGGGAAACCTCGTCGCCTCCCGTGCTTGGAAAGGAGCCTTGCGATGAATTTTCCCGGCGCAATTGCGGCGGACGCCTTCGGGCGCAGGTTCCGCTATTTGCGGCTTTCGGTGACGGAAGTCTGCAATTTCCGGTGCACCTACTGCCTCCCCGGCGGCTACCAGAAATCCGGACCGATGGATTTCCTTCGTCCGGATGAGGCCGAACGGCTGGTCCGCGCTTTCGCGCAGCTCGGTATCGCCAAGGTGCGCCTGACCGGCGGCGAGCCGACGGTGCGCAAGGACCTGACCCAGATCATCGCCCGCGTGTCGGCGCAGCCAGGCATCGACAAGGTCGCGCTCACCACGAATGGCTGGAACCTCGCCCGGCATCTAGAGGAGTGGACGGCGGCCGGGCTGACCAATCTCAATGTCAGCGTGGACGCCCTCGACCGGGCCGCTTTTCACCGGATCACAGGCCATGACCGTTTGGGCGATGTGCTGGCGGGCATTGAGCGCGCTTTGGTCCTGCCGCTGAAGGCGGTGAAAATGAACGCCGTCCTCCTGCGCGACGGGCTGGCGGACGATTTCTCCGCATGGACCGAATTCGTCCGGGAACGGCCCATTGCCGTGCGCTTCATCGAGCTGATGCGCACCGGCGACAACAGGGGTTTTTTCGAGGACCAGCATGTCACTGGCGGAGTGTTACGCCAATGGCTGGAGACAAATGGATGGAGCGCTCAGGGGCGGGGCGTCGACGATGGCCCGGCCGTTGAATTCACGCATCCCCATCATGTCGGTCGTATCGGGCTGATCGCCCCCTACGCGCCGGGCTTTTGCGAGGGCTGCAACCGGTTGCGAGTGACCGCCCGCGGCCAATTGCGGCTTTGCCTCTTTGGCCAGGGCGGGAGGCCCTTGCGGGACCTGCTGGAAGCCGATGATCAGTGTGAGGAGCTTAAAAGCCGGATCGTTGGCGCGTTGACCTTCAAGCCCGCGGCGCATGGCCTGCACAGCGCTAATCCCGGCGATATGAAGAATCTCGCCCAGACTGGCGGATAGGACGGGCTGTCAGGCCTTTTTCTGGTCGAGGACGCCCTGCTGCCGCTCGGTATAGGCCTTGCCCATCGTGTTGCGATCCTGCGCATAGTGATTGTCGATCAGCGGGCTTGGGCGGGCAAGTCGCTCAAGCGCGGCGACATTGCTGAAGCCGACATGCGCGCCGTCGACGCTGACGCCCTTGTCGGAGAGTTTAGAGAAGGCGCGCGACAGGTTTTCCGGGGTCATGCCGAGCAGGGCGGCGAGCACGCGCTTTTCATGCGGCAGTACGATTTCGTCCTTTTCACCCTGGCGCGCCCGCTGCGTCAGCAGATAATTAGCCAGCCGCTCGGTTGAATCGCGCAGCTTGTGGTTCTTGATCGATCGGACGAGGCCGCGATAACAGCCGGCAAGCTCCTCAGACACTGCAAACCCGAACTTGGCGTCCTGCTTCATGCTGCTACGCAGCGATTCACCCGGCACCATCAGGATCTCCGAGCGATCGAGCGTGACGGCGCTCATCAGCGCATCAGACTCCAGCACCACGGCGGCGAGAATGAAGGTCGAAATCGGTCGCAGGATGGCAAGTGTGGTGTCTTTGGATTTCCAGCCAGCGCCGAGCTCAACCGCGCCATCGAGCAGAATATAAAGAAAGTCGACGGAGTCCCCTTCCATCAACAAGGCCGTGTTGGCCGGAAATCGCTGAAGGAATGCGCCGTTCATCGCCAAATTGAACGTCGAATCATCCGCGCGCTTGAAAAACGATATGTGTCTGACGCGCTCCGCGTCCGAATTTCGAATGGGCATGCGTTCTCCGGAGACGCTGGACGTTTATCCAGCCACACGGATCTCAACGCCGACCGCGAGTTACGAATCCGCCCTTCACTGCTACTAGTCGCTTGATAAATGTCAAGGAGGGACCAACAAAATTCGGTCCGCGTCGCCGGCCAGGTCACGCCGCAGCTAAAGGTTCGTCACCCCGCCGAAGATTGATTTCAAACAGCGCGCTAAAGCGAACATCGGGCAAGGTCCCGCTTCACAAATATCAAGGCCAGGCGCCTTTCCTCCTGCCACTCCTCAAGCGCCAACCGGAAAACCATTGCTCAAACGGGGGGAGACCATGTCGCTTTCAACTGCAATGCCCGATAGAGGCGCCAACCGCGCACTTGGGCTCACAACCTTCGCCTTCACGGCGTGTTTCGCCGTCTGGACGATTTTCGCCATTCTCGGCATTCAGATCCAGAAAGACCTCGGGCTCTCCGAAACTCAGTTCGGCCTTCTCGTCGGCACGCCGATCCTCACTGGTTCTCTTTCGCGCCTCGTCCTCGGCATCTGGGCAGACCAGTATGGCGGTCGGGACGTCAATCTCGCCGTGATGCTGGTGTCGGCGCTCGCGACCTGGCTCCTGACCTTTGCGACGACCTATCCGCAATTCCTCATCGCGGCGCTCGGTATCGGCATTGCGGGCGGATCATTTTCCGTCTCGATCACCTATGTCTCGAAATTTTTCCCGCCGGAAAAGCAGGGCTCAGCCCTCGGCATTGTCGGCGCGGGAAATGTCGGCGCCGCGGTCACCAAGTTCGCCGCGCCGATCGTCATGGCGTCGATGGGCTGGCAGGGTGTCGCCAATGCCTGGGCAGCGGGCCTTGTCATTGTGGCCCTCATCTTCTTCTTCCTGACTTCTGATGATCCGGAACTCGCGACGCGCCGCCAAAGAGGCGTCAAGCCGCGCAGCTTCGCCTCGCAGTTCGAGCCGCTGCGCAATATTCAGGTCTGGCGCTTTTCGCTCTATTATTTCTTCGTCTTCGGCGCCTTCGTCGCGCTGGCGCTCTGGCTGCCGCGCTATCTTATCGGTGTCTACGGCTTTGACGTTAAGACGGCCGGCATG
The DNA here is from genome assembly GCA_964577835.1 of uncultured Rhizobiaceae bacterium. Lineage (GTDB taxonomy): Bacteria > Pseudomonadota > Alphaproteobacteria > SMXQ01 > SMXQ01 > CAVVYA01. Next base: position 4,472 of record CAZOBN010000081.1, on the reverse strand, counting down.
CTGGCGGCGGCCTATTCCGTCCCGGCCTCGATCTTCCGGATTTATGGCGGCCACTTGTCCGACCGGGTCGGTGCGCGCTCGGTGATGTACTGGACCTTCCTCGTCTCGGTCGCCGTCACCTTCTTCCTGTCCTATCCGCCGACATCCTATGTGGTCGACGGGGTGCGGGGGCCGATCAGCTTCCGCCTCGCCACGGGGCCGATCACTTTCGTGGTCGCGATCTTCGTGCTCGGCTTCTTCATGAGCCTCGGCAAGGCGGCGGTCTACAAGCATATCCCCGTTTACTATCCGAAAGATGTCGGCGCCGTCGGCGGCCTTGTCGGCCTGATGGGCGGGCTTGGTGGATTCATCCTGCCAATCATGTTCGGTGTGCTGAATGATCTGACGGGCGTCTGGACGAGCTGCTTCATGCTGCTCTTCTTGATTGTGTCCGCCTCGCTGATCTGGATGCACCTCGCCATCCGGCACATGGAACGCCAAGCGGTCGGCGTGACCCTCGATTCCCTGCCTCAGTTGCCGGAGATGCAGCCCATCCACGGCGAGCGGGAGGCTGGCGCGCTGGCGCCCAAGCTCATCAGCGACTGGCGCCCGGAAGAGCTAGAGTTCTGGGATACGACCGGCAAGAAAATCGCCAGCCGCAATCTCTGGCTCTCGATCCCGGCGCTGTTCCTGTCCTTCGCGGTGTGGATGGTCTGGTCTGTGGTCGTCGCCAAATTACCGCAGATCGGCTTTGCCTACACAACCGACCAGCTGTTCTGGCTGGCGGCGCTGCCCGGCCTGTCTGGCGCGACGCTGCGCATCTTCTACAGCTTCATGGTGCCGGTGTTCGGCGGGCGCCTTTGGACCACGCTGACCACATGGTCGCTGCTCGCTCCTGCGCTCGGCATCGGCTTCGCCGTGCAGAATCCGGAAACGCCTTACTGGATCATGCTGGCGCTGGCGCTGCTCTGCGGCCTTGGCGGCGGCAATTTCGCCTCGTCCATGTCGAATATCGGCTTCTTCTTTCCCAAGCGCGGGAAAGGCAACGCGCTCGCCATGAATGCCGGGCTTGGCAATCTAGGCGTCAGCGCGATGCAGTTCATCGTGCCCCTGGTCATCACGGTCGGCGTGTTCGGATTTGTCGGCGGCGCGCCGCAGGCGACGGGCGAAGGCGGCGAGCTCTACCTGCAGAACGCCGGCTTCATCTGGGTTCCGTTCATCATCGCCAGCGCCTTCGCCGCGTGGTTCGGCATGAACGACCTGACGACCGCCAAAGCGTCCTTCTCGGACCAGGCCGTGATTTTCAAGCGCACGCACAACTGGATCATGTGCTGGCTCTATACTGGCACATTCGGCTCGTTCATCGGCTTTTCGGCGGCGTTCCCGCTCCTGACCAAGACGCAGTTTCCTGAAGTGAACGTGTTGCAGATCGCCTTCCTCGGACCGCTCGTCGGGGCGCTGTCGCGCTCCTTCACCGGGTGGGTCTCCGACCGGTTCGGCGGCGCGCGCGTGACGCTCGCCGTGTTTCTCCTGATGATGGCGGGCACCGCGGGCGTTCTCTACTTCCTCGCCATCAAGGACGCGCCGGGAGCTTTCATCGGCTTCTTCGCCTCGTTCATCGTCCTGTTCTTTGCGACGGGCGTCGGCAACGCCTCCACCTTCCAGATGATCCCGGCGATCATGCGCAAGGAGATCGACCGTCTCGAGCCGCAGATGAACGGGCCAGACCGGCTGCGCCAGGCCGAAAAGGAAAGCGCGGCGATCACCGGCTTCACGAGCGCGATCGCCGCCTACGGAGCATTCTTTATCCCGAAGAGCTTCGGCATGTCGCTGGCCGCCTCCGGCAGCGCCGCGCCCGCCCTCTATAGCTTCCTCGCCTTCTACGTCTCCTGCCTCCTCATCACCTGGTTCGTCTATGCGCGTCCGGGCGGTCTCCTCTTCGATATCGAGAACGCCCGGCGCGCCGGACCTGCGACCGCCTCCGCCTGAGAAAGGACCATCCCCATGAGCCACACACTCGACAGACTGACTTTCTTCCGGCGGCAGACCGAGACTTTTTCTGGCGGCCATGGCGTGCTCAATGACGAGGACAGAACATGGGAGGAGGCCTACCGGAACCGCTGGCGCCATGACAAAATCGTGCGTTCTACCCATGGCGTGAACTGCACCGGCTCCTGCAGCTGGAAGATCTACGTCAAGGGCGGGATCGTCACCTGGGAAACTCAGCAGACGGACTATCCGCGTACGCGCGACGATTTGCCGAATCACGAGCCGCGCGGCTGCTCGCGCGGGGCGAGCTATAGCTGGTATCTTTACTCGGCCAACCGGGTGAAATATCCGCTGATCCGCGCGCGCCTGCTGAAGGCGTGGCGCGACGCGCGCAAGACGATGACGCCGGTCTCGGCGTGGAAGTCGATCCAGGACAATCCGGCAAAGCGCGCCGAATACGTCACCCGTCGCGGCATGGGCGGTTTTGTTCGCGCGCAATGGGACGAGGTGAACGAAATCATTGCGGCGGCCAACGCCCATACGGTCAAACAGTGGGGACCGGACCGCGTGTTCGGCTTCTCGCCCATCCCCGCCATGTCCATGGTATCCTATGCGGCGGGCGCGCGTTACCTCCAGCTCATCGGCGGGGTGACGGGCTCCTTCTATGACTGGTATTGCGACCTGCCTCCGGCGAGCCCGCAGACCTGGGGTGAGCAGACCGACGTCGCCGAAAGCGCCGACTGGTACAATTCGAATTTCCTGATCCTGTGGGGCTCGAACGTGCCCCAGACCCGCACGCCGGATGCGCATTTCTACACCGAGGCGCGCTACAAAGGCGTCAAGTCGGTCGTGATTTGCCCGGATTATTCGGAAGCCTCGAAATTCTCCGATCTCTGGCTCGCCGCCAAGCAAGGCACGGACGCGGCGCTCGGCATGGCCTTCGGTCATGTCATCCTGACCGAGTATCACCGCGACCGCCAAGTGCCATACTTCCGCGACTATGTGCGTCAGTACACGGATTTGCCGCTGCTCGTTCGTCTCGTGCCGCAGGAAGATGGCTATGTCCCCGAGCGCCTGTTGCGCGCGTCGGACTTCGACAAATCCCTCGGCGAGGACGCCAATCCCGACTGGAAGACCGTCGCCATTGACGAGACGACGGGAAGGATCGTCGTGCCGAACGGCTCGATCGGATTCCGCTGGGGCGACAAGGGCAAATGGAACCTCGAGGAGAGGGAAAGCGGCGGGGCCGACACGAAGCTCCGCCTCGGCCTGAAAGGCACTGAGGACGAAGTCGCTAAGGTCCGCTTCCCGTATTTCGCCAACACGGCCTCGAACGGCTTTGCGTCAACCGATCATCCGAGCGTCCTCATCCGGAACATTCCGGTCAAAAGAATGAAGCTCGCTGACGGCGCCGAAGCGCTGGTCGCCTGCGTCTATGACCTCCTGATGGCCAATTACGGCGTCGACCAGGGCTATGGCGGCGAACATCTCGCCAATTCCTATGACGACATGGAGCCTTACACGCCCGCCTGGGCCGAGGCGATTACGACCGTGTCGCGCGCGAACATTATCGCGACGGCAAGGGGCTTTGCGACGAACGCCGAAAAGACCCGCGGCAAGTCCATGGTGATCATCGGCGCCGGGATGAACCATTGGTACCACATGGATATGAACTACCGCGCGGTGATCAACATGCTGATCCTGTGCGGCTGTATCGGCCAGTCCGGCGGCGGCTGGTCACACTATGTCGGTCAGGAAAAGCTGCGTCCGCAGACGGGCTGGGCGCCGCTCGCCTTTGCGACAGACTGGGTGCGCCCGCCGCGCCAGCAAAACTCGACCTCCTTCTTCTATGCGCACACGGACCAGTGGCGCTACGAGACGGTTCCGGTTGGCGAGATTCTCTCACCCACGGCAGAAGCGGGCGACTGGGCCGGCAGCTTCATCGACTACAACGCCAAGGCGGAGCGCATGGGCTGGCTGCCCTCCGCCCCGGCGCTGAAGACCAATCCACTGGAAGTGGCGGCCATGGCCAAGGCGGCAGGGCAGGAACCGAAAGATTATGTCGCGGCGGCGCTGAAGTCCGGCGAGCTTCAATTGTCGTGCATGGACCCGGACGATCCGCACAACTGGCCGCGTAATATGTTTGTCTGGCGCTCCAATCTGCTCGGCTCGTCCGGCAAAGGGCATGAGTACTTCCTCAAACACCTTCTTGGTACGGATCATGGCGTGCAGGGCAAGGATCTCGGCGAAATGGGACATGACAAGCCGCGCGACGTGGCCTGGCATGATGTGGCGCCGCGCGGAAAGCTCGACCTGCTCGTCTGCATTGATTTCCGCATGTCCACGACAGCGGTCTATTCCGACATCGTGCTGCCGACCGCCACATGGTACGAGAAAAACGATCTCAACACCTCAGACATGCATCCCTTCATCCACCCGCTGGGCGCCGCGGTCGACCCGGCATGGGAAAGCCGCACCGACTGGGACATCTTCAAGGGCCTTGC
>CAZOBN010000080.1:0-14639 GCA_964577835.1 uncultured Rhizobiaceae bacterium | reverse complement strand
TGATCCTGGACTCGGCCGACCGGCATCAGGTGCCGGCGGGTGGCGCGCTCGCGGTCGACCGCGACGGATTCGCCGCGGCGGTTCATGCCACGCTCGAATCCCATTCGCTTGTGACCATCGCACGGGAAGAGATCGCCGCTCTGCCACCGTCCGACTGGACCAGCGTGATCGTCGCCACGGGGCCCCTCACCTCGCCGACGCTGGCCTCTGCGATCCGCGCGCGCACCGGCGAGGAGTCCCTCGCCTTCTTCGACGCCATCGCGCCGATCGTGCACAAGGACAGCATCGATTTCGAGGTGGCCTGGTTCCAGTCGCGCTACGACAAGGAAGGCCCGGGCGGCGACGCGGCCGCCTATATCAACTGCCCGATGGACAAGGATCGGTACGACGGGTTCATCGCCGCGCTGCTCGCGGCCGAGAAGACCGAATTCAAGGAGTGGGAAAAGAATACGCCCTACTTCGAGGGCTGCCTGCCGATCGAGGTGATGGCCGAGCGCGGGCCGATGACCTTGGCCTTCGGGCCGATGAAGCCGGTGGGTTTGCGCGATCCGCGCACCGGCCGACGCCCCCATGCCGTGGTGCAGCTGCGCCAGGACAATCGGCTGGGCACGCTCTACAACATGGTCGGATTCCAGACCAAGCTGAAATACGGCGAGCAGAGCAAGGTGTTCCGCCTCATCCCGGGTCTGGAAAAGGCCGAGTTCGCCCGGCTCGGCGGCATTCACCGCAACACCTTCCTCAACAGCCCCAAGCTGCTCGACCGCGAATTGCGCCTGCGGGCCGAGCCGCGCCTGCGCTTCGCCGGCCAGGTCACCGGCGTCGAGGGCTACGTGGAATCTGCCGCCATGGGCTTGCTGGCGGGACGCTTCGCCGCGGCGGAGGCGCTCGGCCAGGCGCTTGCTCCGCCGCCCGCCACCACCGTGCTCGGCGCGCTGCTCGCGCATATCACGGGCGGACATCTCGCCGAGGGCGCGACCTTCCAGCCGATGAACGTCAACTTCGGCCTGTTCCCGGATCTCGCGGCGCGCGATGTCGAAGGCCGCCCGCTGCGCGGCGGCGAACGCAAGCAGGCGCTGTCGGCCCGCGCACTGGCCGATCTCGCGGGCTGGCTCGCCGGCGCGCAGCCGTGGCGCCGGCCCGGCACGGCAGCGCAAACCGCCGCGGAATAGAGCGCGGCCCGTGCGGTGCGGCGTGGGATTCTAGCTGCGACTCTCGAAGGATCGGCGCGGATTTCGTCCGCTAAATCCTTTGGTCTCAATACCGGCCGCGCCAAGCCGCCCAGGCAAGCAGCAATTGGCGGCGCGGCTTGGAAACTTCCAAATGCGGGCTCCACAGGTCATAGCCATATTTTTCGAGCCGGCCCAAATAGCTGTCGGCCAAGGGCGCCAACAGCAGTGCCGGCAATGCCGCCTTGGGGACCTGGGGCGACAGGTCGCGCGATGCTTTCAAGTGCTCTTCGGCGCGCTCGCCGATGCGCTGAGCCGCCTCCGCCAGGGCGGGCGTCGATCGGCCGGCACGCAGATCCTCCAGCGCGCCGTCGAGCACGTCGGCCGGCAGATAGACCCTGTTGTGGCTAGCATGATAGCGCGCCGCGCGCAGGTGGCCGACGATGGCCCAGCAGATTCCGATATGCTGTCCCGCCTCATGCGCCGAGTCGTCGGCGACACCGAGCGTGTGCAAGGCAAGGCTGACCAACTCACCCGACGTCGATTCGGCGTAGACCTCGAAATCGTCGATGGTCGCCGGCGGTTCGGGCGACAGATCCCGTTCGCGCACGTCGAGCAGCGCGTCGAACGAATCGCGCGGCAGGTTGTAGTCCCGGATCGCGACGCACAAGGCTTGCGCGACTTCCGCGCCCTTCGGCGGCTCGCCGGCGTAGATTTCGGCGATGCGGTCGCGCCACCACTGCAAGCGGATCTGGCCCATCATGGGTTCGCTCACCGCCTCGGCCACCCGCGCAACCTCGAGGTTGAACGCATAGAGGGCGAACAGCCCTTCCCGGCGCGATTGCGGGGCGAACAAGGCCGTGAGAAACCGGTCGCTGTCGCCATCGCGCACAAGCCGGGCGCTGTAGGAAAGATGATTGCCTTCGGTCATGATGCGAACCATAACCTGTCGCGAACCCAATGGGGAGGTCTCTCGGCGTGATGGATGCCCGCGCTTCGGCCCGCCCAACACAGGCGGTGCGAACGGTTCTCCGTTCTCCTGCCGATGTAAACGAGCTTATGCTCGTGACGGCGCCATTCTTGCCGGCGCGCGCGGAACCCTTCCTGCGAGGTCTATGCCGGCTCGCCGGGCTCGCCCAGGACGTCGTCGACGATCCGTCCCTCGACGCTTCGGCAAAGACATCCCGGCTCGATGACCTGATCGCCACTCTCGAGGGCCGCAAGTCCGGCGGTGCCACGGAACCTCCGCTCATCCAGTGGTCGGCGGACTTCGCTTCAGCCGCCGCGGAGATGGGCGCGAACGTGCGCCATGTCCTTCATCTCCTGCAGGCGCGACGGCAGGACGTGAGCAAACATCGTTACCGGGATTGGAATGAGTTGATCGCTTACGCGGGCTATGCCGCCTCGCCCTATGGCCGGATCGCGGTCGAGGCGTTCGACGCGGACAAGGCGGCCATGCCGGCCGCCGAGGCGCTGAGCTGCGCGATCCTCATGCTCACATTGCTAAGCAACTGTGGATCCCATTACCGGATGCACGGCCGGGTCTATCTGCCGGATCGCTGGTTCAAGGAAGCCGGCGCGGAGATCGCGGCACTCGCCGCGGCCACGGCCGACCAACCGCTGCGCCAAGTCTTCGCAAAAATGCTCGACGCCACGGACCGGCTGCTGCTCGCCGCCCGGCCCTTGCCCGATCTGATCGGGGACGCGCGTGGACGGGGCGCCGGCACCGCATTGCTGTGCTGGGCCACCCGGTCGGCCCGAAGGCTGCGCCGAGGCGATCCGTTGGCGGCCAACATCGCCATGACTCGCGCCGATCGCATCATCGCGCAATGGCGTGGCCATTGGCGTGTGGTGTGGCGTTGAGCCTGCATCTTGCAAGGTCGTGACGATCACACTTGTGTATTGGGCCGCACTGTTCTACCGGCGGTTGTTTCTCGGCCCCACGTATGGGGCTCACGGACGGGCATTGCGGCCACTATGCATCTGCTATATCTTGCGTTGTGGCACTCACAGCCTACTAGATAAAATCAATCCATGGGGGAATGAATGACGAATCCTCTCGTAAAATTGGAAGGGGCTCTGGCACTCGGTGTGGTTATCACCATCGTGATGGTCCTCATCATCAAATACTCGTTCGCCGGCTGAGGGGGAGATCGCACAATGGACTTCTTACACGATCCGTACGCCGTCTTCTTCGTCCGCTGGCTGCACGTCGTCAGCGGCATCATGTGGATCGGCCTGCTCTGGTATTTCAATTTCGTGCAGATCCCGTCCATGCCGAAGATCCCGGATGAGCAGAAGCCCGCGGTCTCCAAGGTCATCGCGCCGGCCGCGCTGTTCTGGTTCCGCTGGGCCGCGCTCTCGACATTGCTCTGGGGCCTCGTTCAGGCTTGGCAGCTCGGCATCCTGGGCGACGCCTTCGCCCTCGGCGTCACCAGCCATAGCAAGTACCACATGACCATCGGCTTCGGCATGTGGTTCGGCCTCATCATGGCCTTCAACGTCTGGTTCATCATCTGGCCGAACCAGAAGAAGGCGTTGGGTATCGTGACGGTGCCGCCCGAGGAGAAAGCCAAGGCCGCGCGCCTGGCCATGCTGGCCTCGCGGTTCAACACCATGCTGTCGATCCCGATGTCCTACGCCATGGTCGGGATCCATCTGTTCCGTCCGTAGAAGCTATCGGACAGGATACGAAAACGGCGGGGCCCCAGGCTCCGCCGTTTTGCTGTACGCGTTCTGCTTCAGGGAATGGCGACGAGCATGGCCGCAACGCGGCGGCCTTCGATTTGCAGCAAATTGAAGGTGCGGCAGGCGGCACCCGTGTCCATGCATTCCACGGTCACGCCAGCGGCTTTCAGACGAGCGCGAAGGTCGCCCGGCAGCATGACGGCGCGCGCACCGCAGCCCAGCAGCACGATATCCACGTCGGCCGAAGCGTCCGTGGCTGGGGCGAAATCCGCGACCGCGAGGTTCGCGAGATCGTCGGGCGGCGACCAGATCAAGGTCTGCATGCGAAGCACGACGATAGACCCCTTGTGGCGCACACCCGATGTGGTGAAGCCGCCGTTGCCGTAGGCCTGAATGACTTGAGGCGTGGGTGGACGCTCAGGCTGTCGTTCGGCAGGCGGCTTATCGGCGGGGGTGGTCATCGGACCGCGGCGTTCAGGATCCCGGTTTCTTGGCGCGAGCCGGCTCGCCACGCTCGACCGCCGCGCTGCGGTGATGGTGCGACCGCGACATGTACCATTCCATCGGCGCCGCCACATAGATCGTCGAATAGGTGCCGGCGACGACGCCCCACAGCATGGCGATGCTGAAGTTCTGCAGCACCTGCCCGCCGAAGATCACCAACGCGAGCACCGCCAGGAACAGCAGGCCGTTGGTCATGATGGTGCGCGCCATGGTTTCGTTGATCGAGCGGTTGATTAGATCGCGGAAATCCATGGTCTTGTATTTGCGCAGGTTCTCGCGGATGCGGTCATCGATCACGACGGTATCGTTGATCGAAAAGCCGGCGATGGTGACGATCACCGCCACCGACGTCAGATCGAACTGCAGTCCGGTCACCGAGTAGAGTCCGAGCGTCGTCCAGCAATCGTGGATCAGCGCGACCACGCCGGTGAAGCCGGCGCGCCAGCCGAAGCGGAAAGCCATGTAGGCCATGATGCCGCCAAGAGACAGTACGACGGCCCAGATCGCGTCGCGGATGAGTTCGCCGCCGACCTTGGGGCCGACCACCTCGATACGGCGATATTCGATCTTGTCCCCGAGCACGCCCTGGATCTGCTTGACGGCCGCCATCTCCTGTTGCTCGCTGGTCCCCTGGCGCTGCACACGGATCAGGATGTCGCTGGGCGATCCGAATTCCTGCAGGGCCACGTCGCCGAGATTGAGGTCGTTGAGCTTGGAGCGCATGTCGGCGAGGTCCGCCGGACCGGGCGTGCGCACCTCCATGAGGATGCCGCCGGCGAAATCGACACCGTAGTTCAGGCCGCGCGTGGCGAGCGACACCGCGGTGCCGATGCACAGCAGGATCGAGAGCGCGAAACACAGCTTGTGAAAGCGGAAGTAATCGAAGCTGTGAACAGCCTTGAAGAGGCCAAACATGAGTAACCTCAGACCGTGATCGTTTTCGGCTTGCGCCATTTGAGATAGGCGGCCATCAGCGCGCGCGTCAGGGTGACGGCCGTGAACATCGAGCAGATCAGGCCGATCGACAGGGTGACGGCGAACCCCTTCACCGGTCCGGAGCCGAGCAGGTAGAGGAAGAACGCGGCGCACAGGGTCGTCAGGTTCGAATCCAGGATGGTGATGAATGCCTTTTGCGATCCGACATCGGCCGCCAGTAGCGGCGACCGGCCCATCCGGATTTCCTCCCGCATGCGCTCGTAGATCAGCACGTTGGCGTCGACCGCCATGGCGAGGCCGAGCACCATGCCGGCGATGCCCGGCAGGGTCAGGGTCGCGTGCAGGATCGACATGATGGCGACGGTCAGCAGCAGGTTGGCGGCCAGCGCGACGTTCGCGATGACGCCGAACACCTGATAGCGCACGATCATCAGGATAGCGATGAGCAGGTAGCCGATCAGGCAGGCCATCTTGCCGGCTTCGATCGAATCGGCGCCGAGATCGGGTCCGACCGTGCGCTGTTCCAACACTTTAAGGGGGGCGGGCAGCGCGCCGGCGCGCAGCAAGAGCGCCAGATCTTTGGCCGATTCGGTTGTGAAGCTGCCGGAGATGATGCCGGAGCCGCCGAGGATCGGTTCGCGGATGACGGGGGCGCTGATCACCTTGTTGTCGAGCACGATGGCGAACGGCTTGCCGACGTTTTCGCGGGTCGCATCGGCGAAGCGCCGCGCGCCGACCGTATCGAAACGGAAGCTGACGACGGGTTGGCCGTTCTGGAAGGTCGCTTGCGAATCGGTCAGATTGTCGCCTCCGACCAGAATGCGGCGCTGCACGAGATATTCGACTGGCTTGCCGGTCATCGGATCGCGTTCGGCATCCGAAGGCAGCAGCTCCGCGCCCGGCGGCACGCGGCCGGTCTGGCGCGCCGCCTCGGGGTTCGCGCTCAGATCGACCATGCGGAAGGTCAGCTTGGCCGTCTTGCCGATCAATTCGATGAGTCGTTGCGGGTTATCTAGACCGGGGACCTGGACCAGGATGCGGTCTTCGCCCTGCTGCTGGATGGAGGGCTCGGTCGTGCCGAATTCATCGACGCGTCGGCGCACGATTTCGATGGATTGGCCGATGACCTGGTTGCGCCGCTCGCGCAGGGTCGGTTCGTCATAACGGATCGTGACCTGTCCGCCCGGGCCGGACTCCACGTTCAGGCCGGTTTCGATATCGCGCAGCAATTGGCGCACCTTCGGCAGGTCCGCCGGATTGCTCAGCGTGAGCTGCACCGCATTGCTGGAGGCGGCGAGATTGGTGTAGCCGATGCGCTCCTTACGCAGCGCCGCGCGGAGGTTCTGCTCGAGCGCCTGCATGCGTTCCTGAAGGACGGCGCTCATGTCGACTTCGAGCAGGAGATGCGAGCCGCCCCGCAGATCGAGACCCAGGTTCATGCGGGCGCTCGGCGTCCAACTGGGGAGTTGCCCGACCTGCTGCGGGCTCAGCACGTTCGGAAAGGCGAACAGCGCACCGGCCAGCATGACGACGATAATCAGGATGATCTTCCAACGGGGGAAGTGCAGCATGGCTGAGTCTTTGTCCGCGATCCGTGGCTTGGGCCGTGAAGACAGGCGCTGCCATTGGGCGGCGCCGTCAGGCTATGACTTCGTGGTTCGTGCCTCGTCCTCGTCCGCATCGGCGGGCTCGGTTTTGGCGATCACGCTCGCGACCATGCTGCGCAAGGCCCGGACGCGCACGCCATCGGCGATCTCGAGGATCATTTCGTCATTGTTGACGACCTTGTTCACCGTGCCGATGATGCCGCCATTGGTGACGACGCGGTCGCCGCGGCGGATTGCACCGAGCATTTCCTTATGTTGCTTCGCGCGCTTCTGTTGCGGGCGGATCAGCAGGAAGTAAAACACGACGAAGATCAGCACCAGCGGCGCGAAGGACATGATCTGGCTGTCCAGGCCACCCGGGGCCGCCCCGGGCGCTTGTGCGTAAGCCGATGAAATCAACATCAAATTCTCCTAGTATCTGCGCAGAAGCCCCTTTGGGCAGGCGGACTATAACCGCCCGGCCCTTGTTTGCAAATGCAAAGCTGGTCATGGACAAACCTTTGAAACCCGCCCCGAATCCCGACTCCGAGACCCTGTTGGCGCGTATTGCCGAGGCGCTCGATCGCCTGGCGCCGCGCCCCCCTGCCCAGCCCGCCCTCGATAGCGCGGACGCTTTCGTCTGGTCGGCGGAGGATCGCCGGCTGCAGCCCGTCGCCGAGATAAATCGTGTCGATATCGGCCTCTTGCAAGGGATCGACCGCCAGCGCGATATCCTGCTCGCCAATACGCGCCGCTTCGCCCAGGGACTGCCGGCCAACAACGCGCTGCTGTGGGGCGCGCGCGGCATGGGCAAGAGCTCGCTGATCAAGGCGGTGCATGGCGCGCTGTCCAAGGAAGCGAAAAACGGCGCGGGTCCGGCGCTGATCGAAATCCATCGCGAGGACATCGCCGGCTTGCCTCAGCTCCTGGCGACGTTGCGCGCGAGCGATCGGCGTTTCCTCCTGTTCTGCGACGATCTCTCGTTCGACCAGGACGACACCAGCTACAAGGCCCTCAAGGCGCTGCTCGAAGGCGGCATCGAAGGCCGCCCCGCCAACGTCATCTTCTATGTCACGTCGAACCGCCGCCACCTGATGCCGCGCCAGATGATCGAGAACGAACGGTCGACGGCGATCAATCCGGCCGAAGCGGTCGATGAGAAAGTCTCCCTCTCGGATCGCTTCGGACTATGGCTCGGCTTCCATGCCTGCGACCAGGACACCTTCTTCGCCATGATCGACGGCTATGCCGATCGCCATGGGCTGAAGATCGACCGCGAGAAGCTGCATGCCGAAGCCATCGAATGGTCGGTGACGCGCGGCGCGCGCTCCGGCCGCGTCGCCTGGCAATTCATCCAGGATCTGGCGGGCCGCCTCGGCCAGACGCTGAACTGAGCTCGATGCTATCAACCGCCAAGTTGGGGATCGGCGGAAAATCCTCATCGAGTGGAGCGAGGGTTGCCAGCACCGCCAGCAAGATTGGGGTGGGTTCGATGATCAGCCGTTCGCCTTCCTTGCGCACGATGGCGTCCTCTTCTCAAGCCGCTCGCGTCAGTCGTTCAACCTTAATTCGAGCGGCGTGCTTCATGGCCTGGGCAAGGTCGTAAGCCGCCTGAAGGCGAAACCACGTTTCCGCGCCGCCGCCGAACGCCTTGTCGAGCCGGATCGCCATCTCCGGCGAGAGTCCGGAATGGCCGTTGACGATGTCGGAGAGCTGCTTGCGGCTGACACCGAGCTTCCTCGCCGCCTCAGTCACGCTGAGGCCTAGGGGCTCCAGGCAGTCGTGCCGGACGGATAGTCCCGGATGAGGCGGGTTCTTCATCGGCATGGCGCAAGTCCTCCTAATGGTAGTCGATCAAGTCCACGTCACGCGCATGGCCGCCCTCGAAGCGGAAGACGATGCGCCAGTTGCCGGAGACCGTCACAGACCAGAAACCCGCCAACGCGCCTTTCAAGGGATGCAGCCGGAAACCGGGCAAGTCCATGTTGCCGACCTCAGACGCCTCTTCGAGGCGCGCGAGAACACGCCCGATCTTGTCCGCGTAGTCCGGCAGCACCTTCCGCCGGTCCCCCTTCTCGAACATGAGCTTGAGGCCCTTGTGGCGGAAGCTGGCGATCATGGGCGCGAGTGTAACCTGTCACCGCTCAGTTTACAACGCGGAACTCCCATGCCGATCTCCTCAATTCCCAAATGGCGTCAGGCTTCACGCAACCAGTTCTCGCGGGGAAGACCGTCGATCCGGGCGAACGCCCGCTCGTTGTCGGTGACGATGGCATAGCCGAGTGCGATTGCCTGAGCGGCGATGAGCGGAGCGTGGCCTGTTCAAGGCAGGCGCGGAGCAGACCGTAGGCGGTATCGGCTGGCGCTTCGAAGGGCAGAACGTCGAGCGCGCCGAGCACGGCTTCAAGCTGAGCCGCGAATCGTGGCGATCCCTTCAGTCGCTTAGAGCGAACTACAGCCCACGAGGGGCAGCGACGGCTAACGTGAGCAGGCGCTTTGGGGCGGCCAGAAATTTTCGTGAGCACGGCGCCGCCTCACGCATGCGCCTCGCCGAGGACGCGGATGCGGCCATGCGCGCGATTGCGCGGCTTTGCCTTGACCGTGATGTCCACATCCTGGCCGAGCGCGGTCAGCAGACGCATCAGGCGCTCGCTGGAGAAGTTCGCGAGTCGTCCGTTGAGGAGGGCCGACACCTTCGGCTGATCGATGCCCATGAGCGCGGCGGCGGCAGCCTGTGTCAAACGCTGACCTTTGATGACCTGCCGGATATGGCTCGCAAGCTGCGCCTTGGTCAGCTCTTCATCGGGCTCTGGCAACCCCATGTCGGCGAACACGTTGCCGCTGCCCGCCGTCACTGGGATTTCGGTTTCTCGCTTTTTGACCATTGCTCGTAATCCTCTCTCGCTCGCTTGAGCCGTTGGTCGATCAGGTCCAGTTCGGCCTTGGGCGTGGCGACGCCGTGCTTGGATTTCTTCTGGAAGGCGTGCAGCACATAAACCGCCTTGGCAAAGCGCACGGTGTAGACCGCACGGAAGGTGTCGCCGTCGAAGTCGTCCACGATCTCCAACACGCCGGCATCGCCGAATCCTTTCAGCGGCTTCGCATAGGGCGCCTTGCGACCGATCTGCGCCTCCCACAGGGCGCCGCCGACCCGCCGCCGCACCTCCTCCGGGAAGTCGCTCAGGTCTTCCTTGCTGCTGCCGACCCAGCGCACCGGCTTGGGCTGGTCTTCGCTGGGCGGCTTCACCATGTCCTCGAACCTCTCCTCAAACTATGCCTGTCCAAGCATAGTTTCAAGCGGTTTCGGTTTCGCGAAGGGAAGCGCTCCGCTTCCCAATTTGCCATTGGTGCTTGGCGAGCCTATGACGGCAAGCACCAATGGCAATCCAGCGCCGTGCTGCGGCGCTCCCACGATTCAACGAATGATGTGGTCGAGCCAGGGCGTGCCGTTGTTGCGCACAAGCTCCATAAACTCCTCATCGGGGCCTTCATGCTGGAAGAAGGGATGCGCCCATCCGGTGGACGGCAACGTGATGTCCATTCGCTCGCCGGCTTCGGTCTCGATGATGGAATGCGATACGAAGCGGGCTATGTCCGGTGGCGTGAGATAGGGCGCATGGAGCCAACCTCTTACGGGCCGGTGGTGCGGATTGAGCTTGATCCAGCTTGCCACGTTGTCGTGGCAGCGGCCCGGCTCCGGCGTCCAATTGTCAAGCTGGTCGCCGAGTTGCCGGACATGCACAGCGGTATCGATCCGCTCGAAGAGGCGCGCGGCTAGAGCCACCAGTTGCACTTGATCCATAGCGCCCCACTCCTCATCCTGTCCCGTGCGCTTCGCTTGCGCCGGTCATGACATGCCGATGCTCGGCCCACGCTTGCGGCCGAATTCCCAAGAGATGCCGTCACCCTGGACGAGACCGGAAACGCTGTGGCCCAGCTCCGGTTGGCATCGTTTCCGACTTCGCGGTGGCACAGTGCGGGCAAATAATGACCGATTCAAAAATCATGGTCTGGCTTCCCGCAACCAGTTCTCGCGGGGAAGACCGTCGATCCGGGCGAACTCCCGCTCGTTGTCGGTGACGATGGCATAGCCGAGTGCGACGGCTTGAGCGGCGATGAGCGGAGCGTTGCCGCCGATCGGCTGACCGGCCTGTTCCAGGCGGGCGCGGAGCAGACCATAGGCGGCGTCGGCTGGCGCCTCGAAGAGCAGAACGTCGAGCGCGCCGAGCACCGCTTCGAGCTGAGCCGTGAGTCGCGGCGATTCCTTTTTCGCGGCTCCGTAGCGTAATTCCGCCGCGACGATGATGCTGGTGCAGACCTGCGCTTCGCCGACCTCGCGAATGCGTTGCATGACCCGGCCCTGTGGATTGCGGACAAGGTCCGAGACGATGTTGGTGTCGAGCAGATAACGCATTAGAGATCGACGGGATCGAGAGCCAACTCCGCGATCGGTGGAAAATCCTCATCGAGTGGCGCGAGGGTTGCCAGCACCGCCAGCAGGGATTTGGGCGGTGTGGGTTCGATGATCAGCCGTTCGCCTTCCTTGCGCATGATGGCGTCCTCGCCGGGAAGTTCGAACTCGCGGGGAATCCGCACCGCCTGGTTTCGGCCGTTCTTGAAAAGCTTGACATGTCGTTCGGGGCTCATTGCGCCGCCTCCGCCTGGCATATGTCACAGCATATGCCAGGCGGAGGCGATTGTCCATTGCCGCAAACGCCGATTCAGAGCCGCTCAACCGCGAAGTTCTATCGGCTGCTGATGCCCTGGCCCGACAGGTAGCGCGTCGGATCGACCGAACGCGTGCCCTGGCGCAGCTCGAAATGCAATTGCGGCTCGCCGACGCTGCCGCTCGCGCCAACCCGCGCGATGATCTGGCCGCGCTTGACCCGAACGCCGCGGCCGACCAGCAACTCGCTGTTGTGCGCATAGGCCGTCATCCAGCCGTTGTCGTGGCGCACCAGCAGCAGGTTGCCGTAGCCGCGCAATTCGTTGCCCGCATAGGCGATGGTGCCCTCCTGGGAGGCGCGCACCGGCGTGCCGGTCGGCGCCGCGATGTTGATGCCTTCGTTGACCAGCCCTCCCGGCTTGGCGCCGAAGCCGGACAGCACATGGCCTTGCACCGGCCAGATGAAGGCGCCGGGAGGCGCGGCGATCGGCGCCTCGGCTGGCGCGCTCGGCGGCGGCAGCGAGGCGACCGTGTCGGGCGGGCCCTCGTAGGTCAGCGCCTCGGCCGAGGCGGGCGGCTGGCCGGAAACGGATGGCGCTTGCGATGCGTCGCCGGGGCCCGGCTGCGGTGTCACGCCGGGCGGCGCCGTGCCCGATGGCGGTGCGGCGGCGACCGCCGTGCCCGGCGTGGTCACCGGCAGGAGCAGCGGCTGTCCGACATAGATCAGGTAGGGCTGCTCGATGCCGTTGGTGCGCACCAGGTCCTGGGTGCTGACGCCATAAGCCCGCGCGATGCTGACGACGGTTTCGCCTGGTGCCACGCGGTGGTAGGGCTGGCGCGGCAGGACGAGAGGCCTGCCGACGGCCAGGTTGTAGGGCGGCTGCAGGTTGTTGGCGTTGATGATGGCGCGGATCGGCACGTTGTTCTGGCGCGAGATGCCGTAGAGCGTGTCGCCCGGCTGCACCGTGACCATGCCCGGCGTGGTGACGAGGGGCTTGCGCGTGCCGCCGGCGACCGATTGCCGGGGCTGCTCGGACGCCGGCCGCGCCACGGGAATGGCGGTGCCGCGGCCGAAAAACAGAGCGCCGCGGTCGTCGAGCGGGGCCGGCGGACCCTGGCGGACACAGGCGGTCAATGCCACGGCAGCCAACAGGCTCGCCCCCAGTCCCAACCGCACCAGACGTGAAAACGGAACCATCCCCTGCAACGGGGTCCCCTCACCAACCGCCCGCGACTCGACGAAAGCCTTTCGGCACACCATGAGGCGCGACTGTAAGGCAAGGACACGCTGCGCCGCAACCGAACATGAGACGGCAGGCGACGGCGACCGCTAGCTGTCGCCGTTCGTTTCGCTGACCAGCGGCACGAACCGCACCGGCCAGAGCTGCTCGGTTTGATAGTCGGCGTCGCCCGTGCGGCGCACGCGCATGACATATTGCTCCGAGGCGCGGTCGCCCACCGGAATGACCATGGTGCCGCCGACCGCGAGCTGCGCCATCAGAGTTTCGGGGATCTTGCGCGCCGCGGCGGTGACGATGATGCGATCGAACGGCGCCTGCTCCGGCCAGCCGCGCGAGCCGTCGGCGACAATGGCGGTGACGTTGGTCAGGCCGAGCTTGCGGAATCGCTCCTCGGTCGGCTTGAGGAAGGCCTTGTGCCGCTCGATGGTATAGACGCGGCGGCATAGCCAGGACAGCACCGCGGTCTGATAGCCCGAGCCGGTGCCGACCTCGAGCGCCTTCATGCGGTCGGTGACCTCGAGCGCCTGGCTCATCAGCCCGACGATGAGCGGCTGGCTGATGGTCTGGCCCTCGCCGATCGGCAGCGCGATGTTCTCGTAAGCCTGATCGAGGAACTGCTCGGGCACGAACAGCTCGCGCGGCACGCGTTCGATGGCGCCCAGCACGGCCGCGTCGGTGACGCCGAGCCGCCGCAATTCCATGATCAGACGCAGGATGCGCGGCTCCCCGGACGCCGCGGACTTCTTCATGGCCAGAGCTTCCTCATACGAAGCGCTTCTTCATGGGAAGAGCTTTCTCAAATCCCGCAGCATGCCGCTTTTGGTCAAGTCGAGGTCGAGCGGCGTGACCGAGATATGGCCCCGCATGACCGCCGAGATGTCGCTGTCCTTGTGAAGCTCCTGCTCCTTGCGCGGCGCGCCAATCCAGTAATACGGCCGGCCGAACGGATCGACCGACTCGGTGATATGTTCCTTGATGCGGCGGCGCCCCTGGCAGGTCACCGCGATTCCCGTAATGGCATCGGCCGGCCGATCCGGGAAGTTGATGTTGACCACGGTGTCGCGCCGCCACGGCGCGGCCATCAGCTTGCGGATCAACCCAGGTCCGTAATGCAGGGCGCTGGAAAAGTCGAGCGGAGCGCCCATTGGAAAGTTCTGGCTGAAGGCAATGGCGGGAATGCCGAGCGCGGCACCCATCGACGCTGCGGCCACCGTGCCGGAGTGCTGGATGTCCTCGGCGAGATTGCCGCCGCCGTTGACGCCGGAAAGCACCAGGTCGGGCGGCTCATCCTTGAGGACCTGCAGCACGCCGAGCAGCACGCAGTCGGTCGGCGTGCCGCTGACGGCAAAGCGGCGCTCGCCGAGCTTGCGGATGCGCACCGGCGTGCGCACGGTAAGCGAATGACTGGCGCCGCTCTGCTCGATCTCCGGTGCGACGATCCACACGTCGTCAGAAATCTGTTTGGCGATGCGCTCCAGCACCTCGATGCCCGGCGCGAATATGCCATCGTCGTTGGCGATCAGGATGCGCGTTTTCTTGGCGCCCGCCGCCGTGGTGGCGATCTTGGTCCCGCTTGTGCTAGGGGCAGGCGCCTTGCGTGGCGCGCGCCCTTTCGCCGTGCTCTTGGCAGCGCTTTTGGTTTTGCTCTTGGGTTGGCGAGCCATGCGGGGTCTTCCGATCAGGACTGACGGGTGATGACGGAGAGTCCGCCCATATAGGGACGCAGCACCTCGGGCACGATCACGCTGCCGTCGGCTTGCTGGTAGTTCTCCAGCACGGCGATCAGGGTGCGGCCGACCGCGAGGCCCGAGCCGTTGAGGGTATGCACGAAGCGGGTGCCCTTGTCGCCCTT
>CAZOBN010000079.1:0-14703 GCA_964577835.1 uncultured Rhizobiaceae bacterium | reverse complement strand
CTTCTTTCATCAGCGCGTCGTCGACATGCAGGCGGCCGGCGGTGTCGAGGATGACCACGTCGTAGCCTTCGCGCCGGCCGGTATCCATGGCGCGCGCCGCGATCATCTCCGGCGGCTCGCCCTTGACGATCGGCAGCGTCGCGACGTTGGCCTGGATGCCGAGAATTTCCAACTGGTCCTGCGCCGCCGGGCGGTGCACGTCGAGCGAGGCGAGCAGCACCTTCTTCTTGTCGCGCATCTGCAGGCGGCGCGCGATCTTGGCGGCCGAGGTGGTCTTGCCCGAGCCCTGCAGCCCGACCATCATCATCGCCACCGGTGGCACGGCCGTCAGGTTGAGCGCCGACTCGTCGGAGCCGAGCATGGCGACGAGCTCGTCATGGACGATCTTGATCACCATCTGGCCCGGCGAAACCGAGCGGATGACCGCCTCGCCGACCGCCTTCTCGCTCACCTTGGCGACGAAATCCTTGACCACCGGCAGGGCGACGTCGGCCTCGAGCAGCGCCACCCGGACCTCGCGCATGGCTTCGGCCACGTCGGCCTCGCGCAGCGCGCCGCGGCGGGTCAACCGATCGAAAACCCCGGTCAGTTTGGTGCTCAACCCTTCAAACATCAATAATTCCAAATACTTGGTTCAAGTAGGCCGTCTCAATTCCCGCGCGCGCAAAGCGAAAAACGCCAGTGCGCGACACTCGCGGACTGGCGGCCACTCGCCCCCTCAGGGCTGGCGGGACAAGAACGAAACTGCTCTTGAGCGGGCGGAAGTTAGGCCGGGGAGGCCGAAGAGTCAAGAAAGCCGCTCAAATACACAAAGCCCCGCCGGTAAGGGCGGGGCTTTGGAACAATAAAGACTATCTAGGCTGCCCTGAGCTTGTTATCGCCCGGCGAGCAGCCTGCCTAGCTAAGCTAGGTCTTAGAGCCCGATTAACGGGTGACACAAGATATATAGGATAATGTTGACGACTCGTCAACGCGGGTAGCCCAAAGCCGCCAAAACGCCAAACTTTATGCTCTGAAGATCTTCGGGAGAAATCTTAGGAATTTCCCATTTCCTCCGTCCCACCTTGAAGCCGTCAAGGCGCCACAGGCCGATATTCACCAGCATGTCGCATTTTGCCCAAACTTCCAGTTCCGGCTTTTCCAGCGGATTGTAGTTTCGGCTTAACTTGACGTGGTAGGGCTGTGGATGGGTGGGAGCAGTCAAGCTCAGGGGCACAATAGTGCACAGGTGATCGCGGTGCGGCAGCCTGGGAGTAATCACTACGACCGGGCGAATCTTCGTCATTTCGGGCGGCCGGAAGCCAGAAAAGTCGCACATAAGCAGCGTACCCGCATGCGGGTGGAGATTGATAGGCATCCTCGATGTCCTAACTGCTGAGCGCCGCTTTTGCGCGTATTGCGTACGACGCCCTTGTGCAGCTAACGACGTCGTTGTATTGTTTCTGCAATACGTATCCCATATTGAACTGTATGGCGCAAGAGATATTTGTATGTCGCCTTATATGCATTAAGGACCCGATATGAAGGAACCAAAGCGCGGGGGAAAGACAGAAAGTCTCTCTCTCAGAATCGACCCCAAAACGAAGTTTGTTCTCGAATTCATGGTCCGCGTGAAAGGGTTTCGCATTACCGATTTAATCGAGCAGGCAATCAAGGACTACGCAGAAAAAACTACCGTGGGCGGGGGCGACGGCTACGAGGATTCCGGCAAAAACTGGCTGCACTACTGGCACCCGGAGGAGGGCGTCAGAACGATCAACCTAATTTTCGACAGAGATATTCAGACGACGTTTGAAGAAGATGAAATCGCCGATTTCATCGAACAACATATGGAATTCTTCTTTATTGGGCCCGAAAACAAACGGAAGCCCTCTTCGATTTTTATTCAAATATTGTGGCCCAAAATACATCAATATGTAGAGCATTGGCGGGACAACAAAGCATCAAACCGCTGGGCTACGGGCAATTTAATGGTTGAAGCAATCAAGTCTGCTGGCATGCAGGGCCCCAAATGGCCACGCCCAAATACACCGTCATCACTTCCCGGCAGAGGTGATGATCTAGACGATGAAATCCCCTTCTAATCACCTGGCGCAGTAAGATCACGAACTGCAGCTAGAGCAGATTCTCTACCCGGGGATCGGGCGCACCCGTCCACGTCACCCGATAAACCTCGCCTTGTGCGACCGACTGGACCGCATGGGGCCACAGGGCGACCAGGCATGTTCCACCCGAATGGCGCACCGAGGGATAGATGATGCCGTTCAGTCCCTGGTTGCGAACGGTGTCGGCCAATGCGTTTCCGGCGGGATAGCCGATCGCCTCGTCCGGGTGCAGATAGGCCGGTTTTGGGGTCACGCCCCTGAGATCGACGAACTCACCGGCAAAGCTTGCAAACATTTCGGCATAATCCACCACCGCGTGAAAATCGCCGGCGGCTTCGAGGAATTCCTGCATATGGAAGATGACTTCGCGCAGGCATGTATCGACATGCAGCGCGGCGTACCATGCCCCTCTGTTTGGGCCACTGAACCGGTTCAGCTCGCGGGGCTTGGCGTAGGCGAAACTCGCATTGATGAAGGCCGCATGGGGCACCCCATAGACGAATTCCTTGGCGTCGAGGCTCACCATGCCGCGATCCTGGCCGACCATCCGCGCGCTTGTCGCGCCTTCCAGTTCAGCGAGCTCGGCCAGTTCTGCATCGCTATCGACCAAGGGCAGCAGGACAGCGGCCCGCAGGCGCGCGGTCGTCACCAGTCTCACGGTACGGGGAAACGCCTCCCGGATGATAGGGAGGCCGTAGAGCATCGCCAAGTTTAAATCCCGCCCCGCACCGCGTCGACGTAACGGCGAATCTCGATCATGTGCGGAATGCCGCCCGCGATCATCGCCTCGATCGGGCTCGCACGATTGAACAGGGGGCCTTTATTGGCCAGTCGCGGCCAACGTTCCGCCATGTCATCGGCAAACAGAAGGTGCAGGCCTTTGAAGATGCCGACGAGAGCGGACACTCGGGTCAGTTGATCCTGGCTCAACTGGCTATCCCAGGAGCCGCGCTTGATCCTTTCCCAGGTGCTCGTCGAAACCCCGAGCAGGGCCGCCGACTCCTGGGTTGTCAGGGACCAACGCTCCGCCAATCTGCGAAACGCCTTCAGAGCGACCGCCGTTAGTCGCCGCCGGTCATCCTCACCGGAGAAATCCTGGACCTCCGCGGGCGTGAGGGACGCCTCCGGCCTGGCTGGGCTGGACATGGCTGACTCCGTAAATTGATGGGCTATTATGCATCAATTGACGGTTCTGTCCAGACATTCGGGCCATCAACCCAAGGCGGTCAAGGCCTTCTGGAGATAACCCGGCAAGACCAAGACCTTCTTGGCCAGATACTGCGCGATGCCGGAATCGGCCGTGGCGCGGGCATATTCCCGGGCGGCGGAGAATGGCTCATGGTCGCCCATGCCGAACCACACCAGCCCGACCAGTTCGGAGCGTTCGGCCCGGGTGAGACCTTCGATGAAGCTGACCAGAGCCTGCCCTTCCTTCGATCCGCCGGACTGGACATCCTGGGCGATCCTGTCGGCATCCGGGTTGGCGCCGAGGGTACGGGTCAGATGGGCCGCATAGGCCTCGGCCAGGGTGATGACCCGGTTGACCTGATCGAGGGTGAGGTCGCGTAAGCGTTCGGCCGTGGCCGTCTCGGCTGACATGGGAATTCCGCCATTCTGGTCGTTGGATCGGGCCATGATGCCGTAGTCGGGTGGCGGGGCGCAATCGCGCCGGCCGTAAATCCCCGAATCCCATTGCCTGCACCGGCTTTCGGGCCATATAAGGCCGGCATGGAGCCGGTTCCTTTCATCAAAATGCACGGGCTGGGCAACGATTTCGTCATCATCGACGCCCGCAAGCGCGCCTTCGCGCTCGACGCCGCCCAGGCGGCCGCCATCGCCGACCGCCGGCGCGGGGTCGGCTGCGACCAGATTATTGTGCTCGAAGCGCCGAAAAACGCCGGCGAGGACGCGTTCATGCGCATCCGCAACGCCGATGGCAGCGAATCCGCGGCCTGCGGCAACGCAACCCGGTGCGTTGGGGCCCTTTTGATGGGCGAAACCGGCAAAAAGCTCGCCATTATCGCCACCAAGGCCGGGGAACTCGCCGCGCATGGCGGCTCCGGGGGTGCTGTGACCATCGATTTCGGCCCGGCCAGGCTCGATTGGCGCGAGGTGCCTCTGGCCCCAAACCCGAATGGCGCCCAGGACACGCTGCACCTGAACCTGGCGCTCGGGCCGGTGTCGGACCCGGCGGCCTGCTCCATGGGCAACCCGCATGCCACCTTCTTCGTGCCCGACGCCGAGGCGGTCGATCTCGCCACCCTCGGCCCGCAGTTGGAATTCCACGCCATCTTCCCGGAGCGCGCCAACATCGGCTTCGCCCAGGTGATCGCGGCCGACCGCATCCGCCTGCGGGTGTGGGAGCGCGGCGCCGGCATCACCCAGGCCTGCGGCACCGGCGCCTGCGCCGCCCTGGTCAATGCCCACCGGCGTGGCCTGACCGGCCGCAAGGCGGCCGTCGAGCTCGACGGCGGGGCGCTCACCATCGAATGGCGCGAAAGCGATGGCCATGTGCTGATGACCGGCCCGGTGGCGGTCAGCTTCCGCGGCACGCTCGATCCCTCGCTGCTCGCCCAATCCGCCGTCATGGTCGCCTGAGGCCGCCATGGCCACGGTGATCGCCAAGCCCGAACCGTCGCCGACGCCCGAAACGCGAGTCCAGGAGCCGCGCGCGTCAGAACCGCGCGCGGCCCAGGAAGCGCTCGACGTGCTGACCTTCGGCTGCCGGCTCAATGCCTACGAATCCGAAGTGATCCGCGCCCAGGCCAAGGCTGCCGGGCTGAGCGACGCGGTGGTGGTCAATACCTGCGCGGTGACCGCCGAGGCCGAGCGCCAGGCGCGCCAATCGATCCGCAAGGCGCGCCGCGAGCGGCCCGATGCGACGATCATCGTCACCGGCTGCGCCGCGCAGATCGATCCGCAGCGCTTCGCCGCCATGGCCGAGGTCGACCACGTGCTCGGCAATGCCGAGAAGATGAAGGCGGAAAGCTACGCCGCGCTGCTCGCCGACGGGCCGGCGCCCAGGCTGCAGATCACCGACATCATGGAATTGCATGAGGCGGCGAGCCATCTGGTCGAGGGCTTCGCCGGCAAGTCCGGTCCCAAGGCGCGCGCCTTCATCGAGGTGCAGCAGGGCTGCAACCATCGCTGCACCTTTTGCATCATTCCCTACGGGCGCGGCAATTCGCGCTCGCTGCCCATGGGCGACATCGTCAATCAGGTGCGCCTGCTGGTCGCCAACGGCTATCCGGAGGTGGTGCTGTCGGGCGTCGACATCACGTCCTACGGCCCCGACCTGCCGGGCCGGCCGACGCTCGGCCAGATGGTGCGCCGGTTGCTCGCCAACGTGCCGGAGCTCGAGCGGCTGCGCCTGTCGTCGATCGACGTCGCCGAGATCGATGAAGAGCTGGTGTCGCTGATCGTGAGCGAGCCGCGGCTGATGCCGCATCTCCATCTCAGCCTGCAGGCCGGCGACGACATGATCCTCAAGCGCATGAAGCGGCGCCATTCGCGCCAGCAGGCCGTGGAGTTCTGCGCCCGCATCCGCGCCGCGCGGCCCGATGTGCTGTTCGGCGCCGACCTGATCGCCGGTTTCCCGACCGAGACCGATGACATGTTCGAGAATTCGCTCCGCCTGGTCGAGGATTGCGGCCTGACCTTCCTGCATGTCTTCCCGTTCTCGGCGCGCGGCGGCACGCCGGCGGCGCGCATGCCGCAACTGCCCGTTTCGTTGCGCAAGGCGCGCGCGGCGCGCCTGCGCGCGGCGGGCGACGCGGCGTTGGCAAAGAGCCTGCAACAATTCCACGGCCGGATGGTTTCCGTGCTGATGGAAACCGCAACCCAGGGCCGCAGCGAGCATTTCGTCCCGGTGATGATGGCCGGAGCGCATAGGGCCGGCGACGTCATCGCCGCGCGCATCACCGGCAATGCCGTCGGCAAGCTGACGGCGGTCGCGACTCCATGATCGGGCGTTTCTTCAGCCGTTCCGACAAGAAGCCCGAGGCAAGCAAGGAGCCTGAGCCGAGCAAGGAATCTGAGGCGAGCACGCCGGAGGCCGAGGCCAAAAAGGGCGGCTGGCTGTCACGCCTCAAGGCCGGCCTGACCCGCTCATCGAGCCAGATCAGCGAGGGCATCACCGGCATCTTCCGCAAGCGCAAGCTCGACCGCGCCGCGCTGGACGAGCTGGAAGAGCTGCTGATCCGCGCCGACCTCGGCCCGGCAACCGCGGCCAAGCTCACCCAGGAGCTGGCGCGCGACCGCTTCGACAAGGAAATCCCCGAGGACGAGATCAAGGGCGCGCTCGCCGACTCGATCGCCGAAATTCTCGGCCCCCTGGCCAGGCCGCTGGTCATCGACCGCACGCGCAAGCCCCATGTGGTGCTGATCGTCGGGGTCAACGGCTCGGGCAAGACGACGACCATCGGCAAGCTCGCGGCGCACTATCGCCGCCAGGGGCTGTCGGTGATGGTGGCCGCGGGCGACACCTTCCGCGCCGCGGCGGTCGAGCAGCTCAAGGTGTGGAGCGAGCGTTCCGGCGCCACGTTCTTCGCCAAGAAGACGACCGATGCCGCCGGACTCGCGTTCGACGCGCTGAAAACCGCCCGGGACCAGGGCACCGAGCTTGTGCTGATCGACACCGCCGGCCGGCTCCACAACAAGGAGCACCTGATGGCCGAGCTCGATAAGATCGTGCGCGTCATCAAGAAGGTCGATCCGAGCGCGCCGCACGACTCGGTGCTGGTGCTCGACGCCACCACGGGGCAGAACGCGCTGGCCCAGGTCGAAATTTTCCGCTCGCGCATTTCCGGCCTGATCGTGACCAAGCTCGATGGCACGGCGCGCGGCGGCGTGCTGGTGGCGCTGGCCGAGCGATTCGGCCTGCCGGTGCATGCCATCGGCGTCGGCGAAGGCATCGACGACCTCGACGCCTTCACGGCGCGCGACTTCGCCCGCTCCCTGATGGGACTCAGCTAGGCCGTTTCGGTCTAGTCTTCAGGCGATGATATTGAGAATGCTGCCGCGCGGCAGAGGGTTCAGCATCGCACGGCCTTCACCGGCGAGGGTGGTGGCGGGCGGCGTCACGACGGCTGGGGCGGTTTTGGCCGCTACTGGCGCCGCAGCTGCCGCCCCCTGCGCCGGCAGGGATGCCACGAGATTGAGCAGCGCGGCGTTCGGAGGAATCTGCATACGCCGAGTTTAGAGATCGCTGCGTTAATAGCCAGTTAATGTTCTGACCGCCACGCGACCGTCAAAAGATCGTTTGCCGTCGCGCGTCATTTACGGTTGTTTAAGGAGCCAGGCTGTACCTCTTTTGGCAGTGGTATGCCGAAGATTCACCTTGGTTTTTTCGATCCTGTTCCAGGTCACAGCGGCGGCTTCGGCCGCTATTGAGCGCAATCGATGAGCGAGTGGAAAGCAACCCGGCCCGATGACGACTTGGAGGCGCTCTTCAGGTTGGCGCGCGACAAGAGCGCCGCCGGGCGCAAGGCGTTGGTTAATGCCGTCAGCGATCTGTTCTTCAACAACAAGGATGTTCTGACAGACCGCGAGAAGGCGCTGATGACGGACATCCTGCGCCAGATCATTCACGACGTGGAAATGTCGGTTCGCCGCGAGCTCGCCGAACGGCTTGCCGATACGCACCAGGCGCCCCACGAGCTGATCGTCGCCCTGGCGAACGACGAGATCGAAGTCGCACATCCGCTGCTGATCCAGAGCGACATCCTGCACGACTTCGACCTGGTGGAGATCATCCACCACCGCACGCTCGAGCATCAGCTCGCGATCGCCATGCGCAAGACCTTGACCGAGAGCGTCACCGACGCGCTCGTCGAGACCGGCAACGAAGACGTCGTCGCCAAGATGATCGAGAATCCCAGCGCACGCATCTCCAAGAGCACGATGGAGTATCTCGTCGATCAGTCGAAGCGTGTCGACACTTACCAGAATCCGCTGCTCAAGCGACCCGATCTCGAGCCCGAGCTCGCCAAGAAGATGTATTGGTGGGTGTCGGCCGCGCTGCGGCAGCACATCGTCAAGAATTTCACGGTCGATACCGCCGATCTCGACGAAACGCTCGAGAGCACGGTGAAGAACGTCATCGACCGTCACGGCGTGAGCGGCGAGGCCGAGAATTCGAAGCCCGCCAAGCTGGCCGAACGCTTGGCGGAGGACGGCAAGATCACGCCGCGCATGCTCGTCCAGGTGCTGCGTCAGGGCGAGATCCCGCTGTTCGAGGCGATGTTCGCCAAGATCAGCGGCCTGCGCCCACGGTTGCTGCGCCGCATGCTGTTCGAGCCGGGCGGCGAAGCCCTCGCCATCCTGTGCAGGGCGGTCGGCATCGACAAAACCGATTTCGCCAGCATCTTCATGCTGAGCCGCAAGGCACGCAATACCGACCGCGTTACCAACCCGCAAGATCTCAAGCGTATCCTCGAGCTGTTCGATCGCATTCAGCCCGACGCCGCCGACCGCATGCTGAAAAAATGGCAACGGGATTCGAATTTCCTGAACGCCATCCGCGTCGTGGAATCTGTGGGCAAACCGGACGATGACAAGTAAGCCGGCATCGCAGATCGTCATCCCCGTTCAGCCTCCTCCGACCGAGACGCCGCGCGGCGATTTGCCGTTGCCGGGCGGATTGACGAATATTCCAAGCAGCGGCTTCCCGGTGGAGGCCATGCACCTGCTCCACAACGGCCCGCCGATGTACATGGCGAGCCTCGACGGTCGGCTGATCTACGTCAACCAGCAATACCGCAGGCTGCAGCGGGTCATGGCGGAGAAGCGCGCCGGCTTCCTGGCGACCGACAGCGTTCCGGCATTCCCCATCCCCGAGATCGTCCGCGAGGTCGCCGCGAGCGGCCGCACCATCCGGCGCGAGGATGTGGTCGAGAACGCAAGCGAGACCGAATTCTTCAGCTCGCAGCATTTTCCAGTGCGCGACGAGCGCGGCAGCCTGGTCGCCATCGGCGGCGTCTATCAGAATGCCAGCCGCGAAGCGCGCGCCTGGCTCGAAACCGTGGCGGCGCGCGACCGCTTCCGCGATGTTGCGCGCCTGGTGCTGGACTGGATCTGGGAAACCGATCCGGCCTTCAACTTCACCTATCTATCGCCGCGCATCATGGATGCGCTCAAGCTGCATCCGCGTCACCTGCAGGGCACGAGCCTGTTCGCCCTCGGCCGGTTCACGGCGGCCGGTGTGA
Source organism: uncultured Rhizobiaceae bacterium (assembly GCA_964577835.1). Classification (GTDB taxonomy): domain Bacteria; phylum Pseudomonadota; class Alphaproteobacteria; order SMXQ01; family SMXQ01; genus CAVVYA01. The sequence continues at coordinate 5,393 of CAZOBN010000079.1, read as the reverse complement.
CGCCCGACGGCAGGGCACCCGTCACCGGCGCCGAGGCCGGTGCAAACCCGGCGCCGTTTCCCGACCGCAACATGCGCTCGTCCTTCCGCGATGCGCTGTTCGAGATCGTCAGCAGGGATGGCGAGGTTCGGTTGTTCCTGATGAGCGGCCTACCGATGTTCGACGAGCGTACCGGCGCGTTCAAGGGATTCCGCGGCACGGCGCGCGACATCACCGGCGAGATGGATGTGCGGCGCACGGCGGAGCAGAGTCAAAGGCGTCTCGCCGATACCATCGAGAACATTTCCGAGGCCCTCGCGCTGCGCGATTCCCGCGCGCGGCTCAACCTGTGCAACTCGAAATTCCGCGACATCTTCCGGGATATCGCGGATGCGGTGACGATCAAGACGCCGTTCGCGCATATCCTGGCCGCGGCCAGGAACGCGGGCCTCGTGACGAGCCCCAAGGACGCGCTCGAAGGCTGGATCGCACAGGCCGCTCCGGGTTGCCGCTTGCCCGAGCCGCTGGAAATCCACTTGTCGGACGGACGCTGGCTCAAAATCGCCGAGAGCCCCAGCACCAAGGGCGGCGTGCTCACCATGCTGAGCGACATCACGGAGATCAAACGCCGCGAAGAGGCGCTGATCGCGGCCAAACTGGATGCCGAGCGCGCCAGTCATTCGAAGGGCGAGTTCCTCGCCAATATGAGCCATGAGTTGCGCACCCCGCTCAATGCCATCATCGGCTTTTCCGAAATCATGCGGACGGAGACCTTCGGCCCGCTCGGCAGCAGCCGCTATCTCGACTACATCAAGGACATCCACGATTCGAGCCGGCATCTGCTGGGCGTCATCAACGACATTCTCGACATCTCCAAGAGCGAAGCCGGCAAATTGCAGCTCAACGAAGAGGACGTCGATCTCATCGGCGAGATCCGCAGCACAACCCGTTTGTTCACCGAACAGGCCATGGAGGGCCGGATCACGCTGAAGCTGGACCTGCCGAAGTCCCTGCCGCGGGTCTGGGCGGACGCCCGCAAGATCAAGCAGGTGCTGCTCAACCTGATCTCGAATGCCATCAAGTTCACGCCGGCTGGCGGCACCGTTTCAGTCCAGCTCGCTCGGGACGAGGCCAACGGCGATGTCATCCTGGCGGTCGCCGACACGGGTATCGGCATCGAAGAAAGAGACGTCGAGAAAGTGTTCTCGGCCTTCGGCCAAGTGGAAAACAGCTTGAGCCGGCGCCACGAAGGCACCGGCCTCGGCCTGCCCCTGTCGCTCGCCCTGGTGGAGATCCACGGCGGCCAGATCAAGCTGCAGAGCAAGGTTGGCGTCGGCACCACCGTCACCGTGCGCTTGCCGGCGAGCCGCTTGCGCGTTTAGCGGCGCGGGCAAAACGGCGATTTCATCGCGCGACTATGCTAGGCTTCCATGATCGCCAGGTCTGGCGCGCCAAGCCGTCATCGCGCGGCTCAGCGAGGGCGCGGCGAAGACCGTGCCCGCGGAATGGCTGGATGTGGACGTGGACGCCGTCCGACTGCGCCTGAAATAGCCGCGGCTACTGCGCCGCCGCCGTCTCCAGCGCGACCACGCCCGGCAGGTCCTTGCCCTCGAGCCATTCGAGGAAGGCGCCGCCCGCGGTCGAGACATAGGAGAACTGCTCGAGCACGCCGGCATGGGCGAGCGCCGCGACGGTGTCGCCGCCGCCCGCCACGCTCAGCAGCTTGCCCTGCCGGGTGAGCTTGGCGACGGTCTGGGCGACCGCGTTGGTGCCCCGATCGAACGGCTCGAGCTCGAAGGCGCCGAGCGGGCCGTTCCACACCACGGTGCGGGCGTTGACGAACAGCGAATCGAGCTGCTCGACCGTGACCGGACCGACATCGAGGATCATGCCGTCGGCCGGCACCTTGTCGACCGGCACGATGTCGTGCGGCGCATTGGCCTTGAACTCGCGCGCCACCACGACGTCGATCGGCAGCACGATTTCGCAGCCGTTCTTCTCGCCCGCCGCGATGATCTCGCGCGCGGTATCGGCGAGGTCGCGCTCGCACAGCGACTTGCCGACCTCGATGCCCTGGGCGAACAGGAAGGTGTTGGCCATGCCGCCGCCGATCACCAGCTTGTCGACCTTGCGCGTCAGGTTGCCGAGCAGGTCGAGCTTGGTCGAAACCTTGGCCCCGCCGACCACCGCGACGAGGGGCTTCTTCGGATTTTCCAGCGCGTTGCCGAGCGCCTCGAGCTCCGCCTGCATCAACCGGCCGGCATAGGCCGGCAACAAAGCGGCGAGCGCCGCGATCGAAGCATGCGCCCGATGCGCCGCCGAGAAGGCATCATTCACATACACATCGCCGAGCTTTGCCAAGCGACGGGCGAAATCCTCGTCATTGCCTTCTTCGCCGCGATGAAAGCGCAGGTTTTCCATCAGCGCCAGCTCGCCCGGCTTAAGCCTGGCGACGGTGGCTTCCGCCGCCGGCCCGACGCAATCGGGCGCGAAATGGACGGTACGTCCGAGCACTTGCGATAAGGGCTCGACCAGGGGTTCGAGCGACAGATTCGGATCCGGGCCTTTCGGGCGGCCGAGGTGGGACAGGAGGACGATCTTCGCGCCTTTCTCCGCCAGCTCCCTCAGGGTCGGCGTCAGCCGTTCGACGCGCGTCATATCGGTGACCTTGCCGTCCTTCATCGGAACGTTGAGGTCGACGCGCACGATGACGCGCTTGCCGGCGACCTCGGCCTGGTCGATGGTCTTGAACTTGGGCACGGGCGAACCTGCTGCGTTGCGTGGATCAGCCGAGCTTGCCGACGAGATCGGCCACGTCCACCATGCGGTTGGAGAAGCCCCACTCGTTGTCATACCACGACAGGATGCGCACCAGCCGCTTGTCGATCACCTGAGTCTGGGTGAGATCGAAGGTCGAGCTCGCCGGATTGTGGTTGAAGTCGATCGAGACCAGCGGTTCCTTGTTGGTCATCAGGATTCCCTTGAGCTTCGGAGTCCCGGCGGCATCGGTGATCGCCTTGTTGACTTCTTCGACCGTGGTGTCGCGCTTGGCGTCGAACTTGAGGTCGACGAGCGAGACATTGATGGTCGGCACGCGGATCGCGGTGCCGTCGATCTTGCCCTTAAGGTCGGGCAGCACCAGGGTGACGGCCTTGGCGGCACCCGTCGAGGTCGGGATCATCGACATGGCGGCGGCGCGGGCGCGGCGCAGATCTGAATGAAGCGTGTCCTGCAGGCGCTGGTCGCCGGTGCAGGAGTGCACCGTGGTCATGAAGGCGCGCTCCATGCCGATGGCCTTGTGCAGCACATAGGCGACCGGCACCAGGCAGTTCGTGGTGCAGGAGGCGTTGGAGATGATCTTGTGTTCCGGCTTCAGCGCGTCATGATTGACGCCATAGACCACGGTGATGTCTTCGTTGGTCGCCGGGGCCGAGATGAGGACGCGCTTGGCGCCGGCATCGATGTGCTTCTGGGCCGAGGCGCGGTCGGTGAACACGCCGGTGCATTCGAGCAGCACATCGACGCCGAGATCCTTCCAGGGCAGCTTCGCCGGATCGCGCTCGGCGAAGTTCTTGATCGGGCCACTGCCGATATCGATGCCGTCCTTCAGCACCTTGACTTCGCCGGGGAAGCGGCCGTGAGCGGTGTCGTAGCGCAGCAGATGGGCATTGGCCTCGAGTGGGCCCAAGTCGTTGATCGCCACCACCTGCATGTCCTTGCGGCCCTGCTCCTGGATGGCGCGCAGCACCAAGCGGCCGATACGACCGAAACCATTGATTGCTACACGAACCGCCATGTCTTCCTCCGATTATTCGCGAACGGTGATTGGGTGACGCGGCCTCAGGCCTTGAGGCGCTGGCGCGCCGCCTGGACCGCAGCTTCGGCGGTGATGCCGAAATGCTTGTAGAGATCGTCGATCGGCGCCGAGGCGCCGAAGCCCGTCATGCCGATCATGGCACCGTCCGAGCCGATGTAGCGCTGCCAGCCGAAGCCGCTGGCGGCCTCGATGGCGACGCGCACGGTGCCGTCGCCGAGGACGCTCTTGCGGTAGTCGGCGGATTGCGCCTCGAACAGCTCCCACGACGGTAGCGAGACCACCGCCGCGCCGATTCCGTCAGCCTGCAGCTTGGCACGCGCGTCGAGCGCGATCTGCACTTCCGAGCCGGTGGCGAGCAGCGTAACGCGGCGCTTGTCCTCCGCTTCGGCCAGCACATAGCCGCCGCGGGCACAGAGATTTTCATCGTTGGCAACCGTGCGCACCGGGGGAACATTTTGTCGCGTCAGAGCAACGATGGAGGGGCGACTCCGTTCCTTGAGCGCGATCTGCCAGCACTCCGCGGTCTCGACCGCGTCGGCTGGCCGCAGCACCAGCAGATTGGGCATCGCGCGCAGTGCCGCCAAATGTTCGATCGGCTGATGGGTCGGTCCGTCTTCGCCGAGCCCGATCGAATCGTGACTCATGACATAGATGACGCGCAGGCCCATGAGCGCCGACAGGCGGATCGAGGGGCGGCAGTAGTCGGTGAACACCAGGAAGGTGCCGCCGTAGGGAATGATGCCGCCGTGCAGCGCCATGCCGTTCATCGCCGCCGCCATGCCGTGCTCGCGCACGCCGTAGTGGAGATAGCGGCCGGAGAAATCGTCGGGGGTGACGACCGCCTCGACCTTGGTCTTGGTGTTGTTCGAGCCGGTCAGGTCGGCCGAACCGCCGATCATCTCCGGCACCTGGGCGGTGACGACCTCGAGGATTTCCTGCGATGCCTTGCGCGTCGCCCAGGTCGGCGGCTTCTCGGCCAGCTTGCGCTTGTAGTCGATGAAGACCTGATCGAAGCCCTTGGGCAGTTCGCCCTTCATCAGCCGTTCGAACTCGGCGCGCTTCGCGCCATCGAGCTTGGCCAGCCGGGCTTCCCAATCGCGCCGCGCGGGCGCGCCGCGCGACCCCGCATGACGCCATGCGGAAAGGATGTTGTCCGGCACGAAGAATGGCTCATGGGACCAGCCGAGCTTGCCGCGCGCCGCGGCGACTTCCTCAGGCCCCAGCGCGGCGCCATGGGTCGCGGCGGTACCGGCTTTCTTCGGCGCGCCATAGCCGATGATGGTGCGGCAGGCGATGAGCGACGGCCGGTCGGTGGTCTTGGCCTTGGCGATGGCGGCGGCGACCGCCTCCGGGTCATGGCCGTCGACGGCCGCGGTATCCCAGCCGGACGCTTGAAAGCGCAGCAACTGATTGTCGGACACCGACAGCGACGTCGGGCCGTCGATCGAGATCTGGTTGTCGTCGAACAGGACGATGAGCTTGCCGAGCTTGAGATGGCCGGCAAGCGAGATCGCTTCGTGGCTGATGCCCTCCATCAGGCAGCCGTCGCCGGCGATGACGTAGGTGGTGTGATCGACCACATCCTTGCCGAAGCGCG
>CAZOBN010000078.1:0-14930 GCA_964577835.1 uncultured Rhizobiaceae bacterium | reverse complement strand
CGATCGCCTGGCTGCTCAATATCCGCGGCGGCGACGTCGGCTATTCGCCGTTGCCCCTGAGCTTCGCCATCCTGCACAAGGACGGCTCGGTGGCCTGGTTCGTCGACCGCCGCAAGGTGACGCCGGGTTTGCCCGCTCACCTCGGCAACGAGGTGCGCATCGAGGATCGCGACGCCTTCGGCGCCGCGCTCGATCTGCTCGGGCGCGAACGCCGCCGCGTGCAGGCCGATCCGTCGACCGCGCCGGCCTGGGTGTTCGACCGCCTGATGGCCGCGGGCGCCACCATCGTGCGCGGCGCCGATCCGACGCTCGAGCCCAAGGCGTGCAAGAACGACATCGAGCTTGCCGGCATGCGTGCGGCGCACAAGCGCGACGGCGCGTCGCTCAGCCGCTTTCTCGCTTGGTTCGCCAGCGAAGCGCCGTTGGGAAATCTCACGGAGGTCGCGGTCGCCGAGCGGCTCGAAGCGATCCGCCGCGAGGGCGAGAATTTCCGCGGCCTGAGTTTCCCGACCATCGCCGGCGCCGGGCCGGACGGCGCCATCGTGCATTATCACGCGATGGCGGCGACCGACCGCCGCATCGAGCCCGGCATGGTGTTCCTGCTCGATTCCGGCGCGCAATATCTCGACGGCACCACGGACGTGACGCGCACCCTGTTCGTCGCCGGCGGCGCCGCGCCGAGCGATGAAGCCAAAGCGGCGTTCACCCGCGTGCTGAAAGGTCATATCGCGCTCGCCATGGCGCGCTTCCCGACCGGCACCACCGGCTCGCAGCTCGATATCCTCGCGCGCATGCCGCTATGGCAGGCCGGGCTCGACTACGACCACGGCACCGGCCATGGCGTCGGCCATTACCTGAACGTCCATGAGGGGCCGCAGCGCATCTCCAAGGTGCCCAACCGCGAGGCGCTCAAGCCCGGCATGGTGGTGTCGAACGAGCCCGGCTACTACAAGCCCGGCGCCTTCGGCATCCGCATCGAGAATCTGGTCGCGGTGCGCGAGGTCGAAACCGAGTCCGGCAAACCCGCGCCGACGGATATCCAGCCGATGCTGGAATTCGAAACGCTCACCCTGGTGCCGATCGAACGCCAACTCATCGATCCCGCCCTGCTCACCGCCGACGAGAAACAGTGGCTCGATTCCTATCACGCCCGCGTGCACGAGCTGCTCTCACCCATCGTCGACCTCGAAACCGCCGCCTGGCTCGCCGAAGCGACCCGGCCGCTGGGCCGGTAGGGCAGGGTGGTTTTTTTACCCCCTCCCCCCCCCCTCGTGGGGGAGGGCCGGGGTGGGGGGACCTTCAGCGGTCTCCTTTGCTGAGTTCCTCGAGAATTACCGCACGAACGCCGTCAATGTTCGCAAGCACGTCGTTGTTCCAAAACCGCACGACGTGGAAGCCCTGTGACGTGAGCCATTCCGTTCTCGTTGCATCCGCTTCTTGGTTTATCGCGTGTTGACCGCCATCGACTTCGATGATGACTCGCTTCGCGAAGCAGACAAAATCCACAACATAGGGGCCAATGGGCGCTTGTCGTCGAAACCCATGTCCGACGACTTGATGGCCGCGTAGCACAGACCATAACTTCCGTTCCGCATCGGTCTGCCTGCGGCGTAAAACGCGCGCGTTGTCCGAGGTCACGGCGGATCACCCCCACCCCGACCCTCCCCCATCAAGGGGGAGGGGGAACATTTTTCGGCCGAAACGCGTGGCCTAAAACTGTCTGCCCTATTTGGCGATCAGCGCCAGCCAGTCTTCTTCGCTGAGAATCGTCACGCCGAGGGCCTTGGCCTTGTCGGCTTTCGAGCCGGCGTCGGCGCCGATCACCACGTAATCGGTCTTGGCCGAGACCGAGCCCGCCACCTTGGCGCCGAGGCTTTCGGCGCGCGCCTTGGCCTCGCCGCGCGTCATGGTATCGAGCGTGCCGGTGAACACCACCGTCTTGCCAGCGACCTTGGAGTCGCCGGTCGCGGGCTGGACGAAATCCTCGACCGTGAGCTCCTCGTCGAGGTCGTCGAGCACCGTTTCGTTGTGGTCTTCCATGAAGAAGGCGGTGATGTCGTCCGCCATGGAGGTGCCGATGCCGCTGATATTGCACAGTTCGGCATAGGTCTGCCCGACCTGGTCCGGCTTGCGCTCCTCGGGTGCTAGGCTGCGCTCGGCGGCGGCTTGCTCCATGGAGCCGCGCCAATTCTTCAGGCTATCGTAGCGGCTGGCGAGCAGCCGCGCCGTCGCCTCGCCAACCTGCGGGATGCCGAGCGCATAGATGAAGCGCTCGAGCGGGATGGTGCGGCGGGATTCGATGGCGGCGAGCAGGTTGTCGACCGATTTGGCGCCCCAGCCTTCGCGCTCGAGCAGATCCGTCTCGCGTTTCTTCAGGCGGAAGATGTCGCCCGGCGTCTTGATCAGGCCGTCGTGCCAGAAGGCTGCGATGTTGCGCTCGCCGAGCCCCTCGATGTCGAAGGCGTCGCGCGAGGCGAAATGGATCAGCCGCTCGACCGCCTGGGTCGAGCAGATCAACCCGCCGGTGCAGCGCCGCGCCGCCTCACCCTCCTTGCGCACGGCCAGGCTGCCGCACACCGGACAGTAATCCGGCATGACGAACTTCTTGGCGCCCTTCGGCCGCTTGTCCATGACCACCGCGACGACCTGCGGGATCACGTCGCCGGCGCGCTGGATGATGACGGTGTCGCCGGCGCGGAAATCCTTGCGCTCGACCTCGTCCTCGTTGTGCAGGGTGGCGCGCGACACCATCACGCCGCCGACGCCGACCGGCTCGAGGATGGCATAGGGGGTCAGAACGCCGGTGCGGCCGACCGAGATGCCGATCTCGTTGAGCCTGGTCTGCGCCTGCTCGGCGGGAAATTTATGGGCGATGGCCCAGCGCGGCGCGCGGCTCACCATGCCGAGCCGCTCCTGCCAATCGAAGCGGTTGATCTTGTAGACCACGCCGTCGATCTCGTAGGGCAGCCGGGGCCGGCTGACCTCGACTTCGGCATGGAATTTGATGGCCTGCTCCGGGCTGGCCAGCAGGCGCGACAGCGGATTGACCTCGAAGCCCCAGGCGCGCAGCCGGTCGAGAAATTCCCAGTGGGTGTCGCCGATGCCGCCGGTCACTTCGCCCGCCGCGTAGGCGAAGAAATGCAGCGGCCGCTTGGCGGTGACCGATGGGTCCAGCTGGCGCAGAGAGCCCGCCGCGGCATTGCGCGGATTGGCGAACAGCGGCTCGCCCGCGGCCTCGCGCTGCTCGTTCAGCGCCATGAAGGAATCGCGGCTCATGTAGACTTCGCCGCGCACTTCCAGCAGGTCAGGGCACTTGCCTTTGATGACCGTGGGGAAGTCCTTGATCATGCGCAGGTTGGCGGTGATGTCCTCGCCCTCGGCACCGTCGCCGCGGGTGGCGCCCTGCACGAAGCGGCCGCGCTCGTAGCGCGCCGAGACGGAAAGGCCGTCGATCTTGGGCTCGGCCACGATATCGATGCGGTCATCGGGCGCGAGACCCAGGAAGCGCTGAACCCTGCCGAAGAAGTTGCGCACGTCCTCCTCGTCGAAGGCGTTGTCGAGCGACAGCATGGGGCGCGAATGGCGCACCTTGGCGAAGCGCGCGGTGGGCGCGGCGCCGACCCGCTGGCTCGGGCTGTCGGGCCGGATCAGGTCGGGAAAGCGCGCCTCGATGGCGCCGTTGCGCCGGCGCAGCCAGTCGTATTCCGCATCCGAGATCCGCGGCGCGTCCTGCTGGTAGTAGAGCCTGTCGTGCTCGGCGATCTCCGCCGCCAGGCGCGCGAGCTCGGCTTCGGCCTCGGCTTGGGACAGTTGGTCGACCGGGGTCGCCGCGAGTTTCTCCCGCGCTGTCATGTCGGCGGCCGGTTTGGGTTTCCGCGCCATTCTTCTTACGCTCCGCTCGCCAGCAGCTTGTCGGCGGCGGCGCGCGCCTCGTCGGTCACGCGGGCGCCGGCCAGCATGCGGGCGATCTCCTCGCGCCGCTCGACGTCGGCCAGGCGGTCGACCAGGGTCGCTGTCGCCTTGCCGTTTTGCGATTTGAGCACGCGCCAATGATGAACGCCGCGCGCCGCCACTTGTGGCGAGTGGGTCACCACCAGCACCTGAACCGTCGAGCCGAGCCGCGCCAGGCGCTCGCCCACGGCGGCCGCGACGGCGCCGCCGATCCCGGCATCGACCTCGTCGAACACCAGGGTGGTGGCGGCGCCGATGCCGGCCAGAACGACCTTGAGCGCGAGCAGGAAGCGCGCCAGCTCGCCGCCCGAGGCGATCTTCGCCAGGGGCCCCGGCGGCGCGCCGGGCACGGTCGAGACCTCGAAGGCGACACGCTGCAGGCCCTCGGGACCGGCACCGTCCTCGCTCACATCCTCGATCGCGGTGCGGAAGCTCGCCTTGTCGAGCTTGAGGGGCGGCAACTCTTTGTTGACGGCCTTGTCGAGCTTGGCGGCAGCCTTGCGGCGCGCCTCGCCGAGCCTGGTGGCGAGCGCGAAATAGGCGGCGCGCGCCGCCGCGGTCGCCTGGGCCAGCTTGGCGATGTCGGCCTCCGAGCCGTCGATCGCGGCGATCTTGGCGGCGAATTGCTCGCGCAGGGCGGGCAGGCCGGCGACATCGGTGTTGTGCTTGCGGGCGAGACCGCGCAGCGCGAACAGACGCTCCTCGATCTGGTCGAGCTTGCGCGGATCGGCGTCGAGATCGGCGAGCAGCACCTCGATCTGCGCCACCGCCTCGCTTGCCTCCGCGGTCGCGGCGGCGAGCGACTGGAGCGCCGAGTCGAACCGAGGGCCGGCCTTGGCGGCGGCGCGGTCGACCAAGCGGTGCGCGGCATTGAGCGCGCTGATCACCGCGCGGCCTTCGGTCAATTCGCCGAGCGCCGCCTGCAGCGCTTCGGCGAGCTTGGCGCCGTTCATCAGGAAGCTGCGCTGCTCGGCGAGCTCGTTTTCCTCGCCCGGCTGGGGATCGAGCTCGTCGATCTCGGCGAGCACATGACGCAGATAGTCCTCGTCGCGCTTCGCCGCCGCGCTGGCCTCCCGCGCGTCCGCCTCGGCGGCGCCCGCGGCGCGCCACTGCCGATAGGCCTGGCGCACCTCGTCGAGCTGTTTGGCGAGAGCGCCGTAGGCATCGAGGATGGCGCGGTGGGAGGCCGCGTCGAGCAGGCCGTGGGCCTCGTGCTGGCCTTGAATCTCCACCAGGCTGTCGCCGATCTGGCGCAGCAAGGCGACACCGACGGCCTGGTCGTTGACGAACGCGCGCGAGCGGCCGTCGGCGCCGAGCACCCGGCGCAGCACGAGGGCGCCTTCGGCGCTCAGGCCTTGCTCTGCCAGGACACGGCGGGCGGGGTGGCTGTCGGCGACGTCGAATTCCGCGGTGACGGTCGCCTTCTCGGCGCCGCGCCGCACCAGGGTCGCCTCGCCGCGGGCGCCGAGCGCCAGGCCGAGGGCATCGAGCAGGATGGATTTGCCGGCACCGGTCTCGCCGGTCAGCACGCTCAGACCGGCGCCGAATTCCAGATCGAGGCGCTCGATGAGGACGACGTCACGGATCGACAGGCCGAGGAGCATGGCTGGTTCAGAACACCGTGTGCCACGCGCGGCTGATCCATGAACCCTTGTTTTCCTCGGGCTCGATCTTTTGCCCGGTCATCAGCGCATAGGAATCCGAGTACCAATCGCTGCCCGGATAGTTGTGGCCGAGCACGGCCGCCGCCGTCTTCGCCTCGTCGACCACGCCGATCGCCAGGTAGCATTCGGTCAGGCGATGCAGCGCTTCCGGAATATGGGACGTGGTCTGGAAGTTCTCGACCACCCGGCGGTAGCGGTTGATCGCCGCCAGATACTGGTTGCGCGACTGATAGTAGCGCCCGACCTCCATCTCCTTTCCGGCGAGATTGTCGCGCGTCAGGTCGATCTTGAGGCGGGCGTCGCGCGCATAGGTGCTGTCGGGGAAGCGGCGGATGACGTCCTGCAGCGCATCCAGGGCCTTGTTGGTGGTCTCCTGGTCGCGGCGGATATCGGCGATCCGCTCGTAGTAGGACAGCGCCTTGAGGTAATAGGCATAAGCCGCGTCGCGGCTGCCCGGGTGCAGGCCGAGGAAGCGATCGAGCGCGGCGACCGCCTCGTCGTATTTGTTCATCTCATAGAGCGAGTATGCGTAGAGCAACTGCGACTTGGTCGCCCACACCGAATAGGGATGCTGGCGGTCGACTTCCTCGAACAGCCGCGCCGCGTCGAACGGCGCGCCTTGCTTCAGATAGCCCATGCCTTCATTGAACATCTCTTCGGCCGGGCGTTCGGCCATTTCCTTCGGCGCGCTGCTGCCGCAGGCCGCCAGGGCGGCAAGCTGAGCGGCGAGGAGGCCGGCGAGTATAAAACGGGATACGCGGGGCAACGTCATTTCCATCCTGAGTGGCCAATGATCGGATCTGGCGCCACGACATAGGGCAGGCCAGCGGCTTTGCCGACTATATCATGGCGAAAGGGCCCGGCGGCAAGCCGCGAGGCCCTGATCGGCGTCGAAATGGGACCCGGAAAAGGCAGCGGGGGCTTGCCCCCGAGCCGTGGAGGCGGCCTTAGACCGAAGCCGCGGCGACCCGGCTCGTGCCGGTACTGGCCATCATGGCGCCGGCCTGACGCGGCTGGGCGCGCAGCAGGTCGCTGTCGAGCGGCACGCGGGCCCAGGCGTTCGGATCGGCGAACAGCGCCTCGAGCAATTGGTGGTTCATCCGGTGGCCCGAGCGGGAGCCGCGGAAGTGGCCGACCAGCGGCGCGCCGGCGAGATACAGGTCGCCGATGCAGTCGAGCACCTTGTGGCGCACGAATTCGTCGGTGTAGCGCAGGCCGCTCTCATTGAGCACCCTGTCGCCGCTGACGATCACGGCATTGTCGAGCGAGCCGCCGCGCAGCAGACCGTGGGCGCGCATGGCGCTCACCTCATGCTCGAAGCCAAAGGTGCGGGCGCGGGCCAGGTCGCTCTTGAAAGCGCCCTCGACCAGATCGAAGTGCAATTCCTGCTGGCGCACCGCGGCGCTGTCGAAATCGATCTCGAAGCCGACTGTGAAGCCGAAACCCGGCGCCAGGGAGGCGTGCTTATCGCCGCCGCTGACGGCGATGCGCTTGCGCACGAGGATCGCTTCGCGCGCCGCGGCCTGTTCGACCGTGCCGGCGCATTCGATGAGGAAGACGAACGGGGCCGCGCTGCCGTCCATGATGGGCACTTCCGGCCCGTTGATCTCGACGACCGCATTGTCGATGCCGGCGCCGGCGAGCGCCGCGAGCAGATGTTCGGTGGTCGAAATGGTCACGCCATCGCCGTTGCCGATCGCGGTGCACAGCTGCGAGTCGGTGACATTGCGCCAGTCGGCCTTGATGGTCGCTTGGCCGCCGGAAATATCGGTGCGCTTGAACACGATGCCGGCGTTTTCATCGGCTGGGGTCAGCGTCATCGCAACCTTGGCGCCCGTATGCAGACCGACGCCGCTGCAGCCAATGGCATTCTTCAGCGTCTTCTGGCGGATGATCTGGCCCATCAAACTCGCTTTCAAACCGTTGCGTTCTTGAGAGGGGTCCGACGGTTAATTCCGTCGGCAGCGCAACGTCTCTGTCTCAACCACTCAAATCGATCGTCGGGTGGAACTGCCCGTTAAGCTTAAAAAGAGAGCGTTCCGAGGACACATCTACAGATGTACCCCGGAACGCTCAAATCACTATTTGTAACAGATTGTTACGATCATCTATTTGGTATCGTTAGTTTTTCCTTAATTGGCCTGGCGCCGGAGGAAGGCCGGGATGTCGAGCAGATCGTCATCCATGGCCGAGCCGCGGGGCTTGTCCGCCGGCTCGATCCCCAAGCGGGGCTGAGCCGTTTCCGCCGACCGCGGCGCCGGGGCTGTGGCTTGCTGGGCCTGAGCCGCCGGCATGGCCGGCTGGGCGCTCATCGGCGCGGCGGGATGGGCCGATGGCTGCGACTGGGGCGCCGGAGCATGGGCTGCCGGAGCCGACATGGGGGCCGGCGCCGCCGGAGCGTGAGCCGCCTGGGCCTGCGGCGCGGGCCGGAAGGCCGGTTCGCGGTCCATGGCCGGCTGGGCCGGCTGCGGTGCCGGTTCGCCCGACCTGGCATCGCGCGCCCGGCCGGTGCCGGTCACCCGCTCGAACAGGCTGAGGCCGCGGCGCAGCTTGTCCTTGGGCGACTCGCGGCCGGCATTGACCATGTCTGCCTCGGCAAACGGGCGCGGGGCGGGCTGGGCGGCCGGCCGGGCGGTCATCGCCGGCTCGACCGGGGGCGGCGGCAGAAACGGCTTCTGGGCCTCCGGCGCGCCGTGCGGCATGGCCGCCGTGACGGTGACCTTCGGCTGCGGAGCCGGCTGAGCCATCATCGGCGCGGTGTCGAGCCGCGACTCGAAGGCCGGGGCGGTCGCCGTCATGACCGGTGCCGTCATGGCCGGCGCGGTGGCCGTCATGACCGGCGCCGACATGGCCGGTGCGGCCACGGAGGCGGCATAGGCCGGCGCGGCGAAGCCCTGGTTTGCGGCCGGGCGGCCGGCATCGCGCGCCGTCGGACGGCGGGCGTTGTCGGTGACCAGGCTCAGGATGTTCGGCTTCGGCTCGCTCTGGGCGGCGAGATCGATGCCGGTGGCGATCACCGAAATACGCATCTTGCCGGCCAGCGACTCGTCGAAGGTCGAGCCGAAGATGATGTTGGCTTCCGGGTCGACTTCCTCACGGATCCGGTTGGCCGCTTCGTCGACCTCATACAGGGTCATGTCGTAGCCGCCGGTGATGTTGATGAGCACGCCGCGCGCGCCCTTCATCGACACGTCGTCGAGCAGCGGGTTGGAAATGGCGGCCTGGGCCGCGTCGATGGCGCGCTTCTCGCCCTCGCCCTCGCCGGTGCCCATCATCGCCTTGCCCATCTCGCTCATGACCTGGCGGACGTCGGCGAAGTCCAGGTTGATCAGGCCGGGCATGACCATCAGGTCGGTGACGCCGCGCACGCCCGACTGCAGCACGTTGTCGGCCATCTTGAAGGCTTCCGCGAAGGTCGTCTTCTCGTTGGCGATGCGGAACAGGTTCTGGTTCGGGATGATGATCAGCGTGTCGACGTAATGCTGCAGCTCCTCGATGCCCGCTTCGGCGATGCGCATGCGGTGGATGCCCTCGAACTGGAAGGGCTTCGTCACCACGCCGACGGTCAGGATGCCTTGCTCGCGCGCGGCCCGGGCGATGACGGGCGCCGCGCCCGTGCCGGTGCCGCCGCCCATGCCGGCGGTGATGAAGGCCATGTTGGAGCCCTGCAGGTGCTCGAGGATCTCCTCGAGCGCTTCCTCCGCGGCCGCGCGGCCGACGTCGGGACGGGCGCCCGCGCCGAGGCCCTGGGTGATGTTGCGGCCGAGCTGCAGCTTGCGGTTGGCCGGCGACTGGGCGAGCGCCTGGGCGTCGGTGTTGGCAATGACGAACTCGCAGCCGTCGAGCTGGCACTTGATCATGTTGTTGACGGCGTTGCAGCCGGCGCCGCCGACACCGATGACGGTGATGCGGGGCTTCAGGTCGGGCTCTTGATACGGAACGTTGAGAGTGATTGCCATGCTTAGCCTCCGAGAAGAACAGATGTACCGGTTAAAAGGGGGAACGCGTTATGCCGGCCGCCGAACCGGCAGGTGGAGGAGGACGTGCCACGCGGGCCTGGGTTGTGCGCCCCAGGGCGGGTGCCATAGGGCGTACAACCCCGGCCCACTGCGACCGTCCGCCCGGGTCGTGCGTTGCCCGGGCAATTTCGTGTGTGACGCTTAGAAATTCTCACGCAGCCATACTCCGAAGCGGCCGAACATGCCGGCCGGTTCATCACTGTCGCTTCGCCCGCGCGGCGCCAGCATCGGCGTCTCGACGTGCTTGCTCACGGCATAGGTCAAGAGACCGGCGCAGGTCGCGAAGGCGGGACCGCCGGTCGCTTCCGCCAGGCCGCTGATGCGCAGCGGACGGCCGCGGCGCACCTGCTTGTCGAGCACGCCGGCGGCCAGTTCCTGGACGCCCTGCAACTGGCTGGCACCGCCGGTCAGCACCACGCGGCGGCCGGCGACCTTGTCGCAGCCGGAGGCCTCGAGGCGGGCGCGGATATGTTCGAGCGTTTCTTCCAGGCGCGGCTGGATGATGTTGACGAGGATCGAGCGCGGCACGTGGTTGGCCTGGGCGCGGTCTTCCTCGCCGACCAGCGGCACATCGATCATGTCGTGCGCGTCGGCCGGTGCCGGCACGGCGCTGCCGTACAGCGTCTTCATGCGCTCGGCATGGGCGAGCGGCGTCGACAGGCCGCGCGCGATGTCGCTGGTGACGTGAGCGCCGCCGATCGGCACCGAATCCGCGTGCACCAGCTTGCCGTCGTAGAACACGGCGATGGAGGTGGTGCCGCCGCCCATGTCGATCACCGTGGCGCCGAGATTCATCTCGTCCTCGACCAGGGCCGACAGCGCGGCCGCATAGGGCGACACGATGAGGGCGGCCACTTCCAAATGGCAGCGCTGGATGCAGGTCACCAGGGTGCGTACCGCGCCGGTCGCGGCGGTGATCAGGTGCATGTTGACGCCGAGCCGCTCGCCGTACATGCCGCGCGGATCGCGGATGCCGCGGCTGCCGTCGATGGTGTAGCCGACTGGCACGCAATGGATCAGCTCGCGCTCGACGGATTCGCTCTGATTGCGGCCGTGGGCGAGCACCTTGCGCACGTCGCTGTCGCTGACCTCGTGGCCGGCGATCGACACCTCGAAGTTCAGGGTGTTGGATTCCGGCTGCCCGCCCGACAGATTGACGATGACATCGCGGATGGTTTCGCCGGCCATCTGCTCGGCGGCCTGCACCGCGGCGAGGATCGACATCTCGGCGGCTTCCACGTCGACGATAGTGCCGGCGCGCACGCCGTCCGCGCTGTGGTGGCCGATGCCGACCACCCGCAGGTTGCCCTCGTCGTCGACCCGCGCGATGAAGCAGCAGATCTTCGTCGTGCCGACATCCAACGCCGCGATCAGGCTGTTCCTGACCTTCGACTGCGATTTTTTCATGGTCCCCCTCAGGTCTCCTTGCCGCGCGTTTTGCGCGGCGCGTCCTGCTTCGGCCGCTCGGCATCCGGCGAAAGCCGCACCACCAGTCGATCCGGCAGGCGTAAATCGATACTGGCGATATCCCGATTGAGCAGCCCCTGACTGCGGTCGGTGCTCGCGAATTTGGCCCAGGCGCGGCCGACGTCCTGCTCGGGCAGGTGCAGCTCCATGGCGTTGTCGAAGGTGAGCGTCCAGCGCCGGTCGCCGACCCGCGTCATCGCCGTGATGCGGCCGCGCAGTTCGGGCTCGGAGGCGAGAATGGCGAGCAGCGCCGGCGCATGAGCGGGCGCGCCCTCGCCGACGATGAGCGGCAGATTGCCGTAGCGATCGAGCCCGCTGCGCTGGATGATCTCGCCGTCGCGGTCGACCAGCGCGAACTGGCCGCCCTTCTGCCACAGGGCGAGTGGCCGGCGTTCCTCGAGCCGGACGAAGATGGTATCGGGCAGGCGCCGCTCGACCGTAGCCTTGCGCACCCAGGGCAGCGCCTCGATGCGCTCCTTGGCGGCCTGCGGATCGAACGCCAGGATCGGTTCGCCGCGGCCGATGCCGACGGCATGGAGCACGGCGGCGCGGTCGCTCTCGTTGCGGCCCTGGACGAGGATTTCGCGCACCGACAGACCGAATCCGGCGCCGACTTCGGTCGTCGTCCTGTCCACCCAGGCGGCCGTCGCGTCGGTGTAGCCGGCACGATCGAACCACCACGCGCCACCAGCGAGCGAGCCGACCGCGAGCGCGATCGCGCCACCGCGCAGAGCGGGCTTGAACCAGCGCGGCGGCGCGGGACGACGCGCGGGCTTGCGGCTCTTGCCGGTCTTGGCTTTGGCTCCGGGCCTCAGCGTGGGCACGAGGCGTCCTCCACGATCATCGAAACAAGCTGGTCGAATCCGATGCCTTTGTGCGCGGCGATCTCCGGCACGAGCGAGAGCGGAGTCATGCCGGGCTGGGTATTGACCTCAAGCACGTAGAATTTGCCCGGCTCGCCCTGGGTGTCGTCGTAGCGCAGGTCGGTGCGCGACACGCCGCGGCAGCCGAGCGTCTGATGGGCGGCGAGAGCGACATGCAGCGCTTCCTCGTAGGCTTTGGGGGCGAGCGGCGCCGGCATCAGGTGGTCGGCCTTGCCGGCGGTGTATTTCGCCTCGTAGTCGTAGAACTTGCCCTTGGGGCGGATCTCGATGGCGCCGAGCGCCTGGTCGCCCATCACCGCGACCTGGATCTCGCGGCCGGGGATGTAGCGCTCGATCAGCACATGGTCGCCGTAGGGCCAGGCGGTATCCTCGAACGGCCGCTGGTTGTCGCTGCCCTGCACGATGCGCACGCCGACGCTGGAGCCCTCGTTGATCGGCTTGATCACATAGGGCGGCGTCATGAAATCGCCGGCCAGCACCTCGTCGCGGCTGAGCACCAGGCCTTCGGCCACGTTGAGACCGGCGTCGCGGAACAGGCGGCGCGCCGTCGGCTTGTCCATGGCCAGCGCGGACGCGAGCACGCCGGAATGGGTGTAGGGGATGCCGAGGATCTCAAGCATGCCTTGCACGATGCCGTCCTCGCCGTAGCGGCCGTGCAGCGCGTTGAACACCACGTTGGGGCGCGGATGCAGCGCATCGAGCAGCGCGCTCACGTCGCGGCCGACGTCGATGGTGGTTACCCTATGGCCCTGGGCCTTGAGCGACTTGGCGACGGCGGCGCCGGACACCAGCGAGACCTCGCGCTCCGCCGACCAGCCGCCCATGAGAACCGCCACATGCTTGCTCATGGCGCGGCTCCGTCGTCGCCGAATGGCGCGCGCGTTGTGTCGTCGACGCTCTTGAGGCCGGGCAGGGTGCGGCCGATGCGCTTGATCTCCCATTCCAGCGTGACGCCGCTCATGGCGAACACGCGGCGGCGGACTTCCTCGCCCAGCGCCTCGATATCGGCGGCCGTGGCGTCGCCGACGTTGATCAGGAAGTTGCAGTGCAGCTCGGAGACCATGGCGCCGCCGATGCGCAAGCCGCGGCAGCCGGCCTCGTCGATCAACTGCCAGGCCTTGCGGCCCTTCGCCTGAGGATCGGCCGGATTCTTGAAGGTCGAGCCGCCCGTCGGCGTGCGCAGCGGCTGGGTCTCGGCGCGCGCCTTCTGGATATCGTCCATGCGCGCCGCAATCGTCTGTTTGTCGCCGGGTTCGCCCTTGAGCCGCGCGCCGGTGAAGATCCAATCCGCCGGCACGGCCGAATGGCGATAGGTGAAGCCGAGTTCGTCATGGCTCAGGCAATGGAGCCGGCCCTGCTCGTCGAGCGCTTCCGCTTCGAGCGTGACATCGGTCATCTCGCGGCCATAGGCGCCGGCGTTCATGCGCAGCGCGCCGCCAATGGTGCCGGGAATACCCGACAGGAATTCGAGACCGGCGACGCCTGCCGCGCGGGCGGCGATGGCGACATTGAGATCGAGCGCGGCGGCACCGGCCGTGACCTCGGCGCCATCGACGCTGATCTCGGTGAAGCCGCGTCCCAAACGGATGACGACGCCATCGATGCCGCCATCGCGCACCAGCAGGTTCGAGCCGACGCCGATCACCGTGACCGGCACATCGGCCGGCTTACCGGCGAGGAAGGTGGCGAGGTCGTCGCGGTCGATCGGGCGGAACATGACCTCGGCCGGACCGCCGACGCGGAACCAGGTGACGCGCGACAGCGCGGCGTCTTCCGAATAGCGGCCGCGCACGGCGGGCAGCCGATCGATCAGACGCGCGGGAGGCTTGAGCCCGGCCATCATGCGCGCCTTCCCGACTTGCCGGTGAGCTTGGCGAGTTCCTCGGGCAGGCTGGCGGCCCAGGCGGTGATGTTGCCGGCGCCGAGGCAGACCACAAGGTCGCCCGGATTGGTCAGCTCGGCGACCAGGCGCGGCAGCGCCTGGGGCGATTCGAGGGGAACGACCTGGCGATGGCCATGGGCGCGCAGGCCATCGACCAGCGCGTCGCGGCTGGCGCCCGCGATCGGCGCCTCGCCGGCCGAATAAACCTCAGCCACGATCACCGTGTCGGCGTTGTTGAAGCAGGTGCAGAATTCCTCGAACAGATCGTGCAGGCGCGAATAGCGGTGCGGCTGCACCACAGCGACGATGCGGCCGGGATAGGCTTCGCGCGCGGCGCGCAGCACGGCGGCGATCTCGACCGGGTGATGGCCGTAATCGTCGACCACGGTGACGCCGTTGACCTCGCCGGTCTTGGTGAAGCGCCGCTTGACGCCCTTGAAGCCGGCGAGCGCCTTGCGCATCTGCTCCTCGGCTAAGCCCATTTCGTTGGCCACCGCGATGGCCGCGAGCGCGTTCTGGGTGTTGTGGCGGCCCAGCATCGGCAGGTGCATGCGGGCGAATTCGCGCGGCGCGCCGCCGGCGCGGTCGGCGACCAGCACATCGAAGTGGCAGCCGTCCGGATTGATGGTGAGATTGACCGCGCGCACGTCGGCCTGCGGGCTGAAGCCGTAAGTGATGATCTTGCGGTCGGCGACCTTGGGGATCATCGCCTGCACTTCGGGATGGTCGATGCACAGCGCGGCAAAGCCGTAGAACGGGATGTTCTCGACGAACGATACGAAGGCGCGGCGCACCGCGTCGAAGTCGCCGTAGAAATCGAGATGCTCCGGGTCGATGTTGGTGACCACCGCGGCGGTCGCCGGCAGCTTGATGAAGGTGCCGTCGGATTCGTCGGCCTCGACCACGACCCAGTCGCCGGAACCGAGCCGCGCGTTGGTGCCGTAGGCATTGAGGATGCCGCCGATGATGACCGTCGGATCGAGATCGGCGGCTTCCAGCATGGCGGCGATCAGCGAGGTGGTGGTGGTCTTGCCGTGGGTGCCGCCGACCGCGATCGCCCATT
>CAZOBN010000077.1:0-14955 GCA_964577835.1 uncultured Rhizobiaceae bacterium | reverse complement strand
CGGCGCCCACGCCCTTGACCGGCGCGCCCTTGGGCCTGAGCGTCGAGAAGTCGTAACCGATGCCGCCGCCCTGCTGCATGGTCAGCGCGGCTTCCTTGAGATGCTCGAAGATGCCGCCCATGTCGTCGGGGATGGTGCCCATGACGAAGCAGTTGAACAGGGTCACGTTGCGCCCCGTCCCGGCCCCGGCGATGATCCGGCCGGCGGGCAGAAAGGCGAAATCCTCCAGGGCCTTGGTGAAGCGGTCGGCCCACAGGGCCTTGTCCCGCTCGGGCTCGGCCAGGGCCGTGGCGATGCGCCGCCAGGTGTCCTCGATGGTTTTGTCCACAGGGACGCCGGACTCGCTCTTCAGACGGTATTTCATGTCCCAGATTTGCTGGGAAATCGCTGCAACGCCGGCCATGACGATCCTTATGTTCGTCCCACTGTGGATAACGACCCCGGTTCGCGTCAAGCGGACGAGCAGCCGATCCAGCCTTCGCTGTGTCGCGCGAAGGGGAGATTAGCTTGATATCGTTACTAAAATTGTTTCGACCAAGGTTTGTTGACTCTGTTGGTCGGCGGCCAGTTTAGGAACCCGCTGTTCCAGCGTCAAGGCATGTTCTCGTTATGTTTCCACACTGAAGCCCCGAGGTAAGTCCCTCTCCAGCCACGCGTTTTCGCAGTTATACCCGCTTTGCGGCGGCGAACGGATTTCGGCTATCCACGAGGTTATCCACAGCTCGTTTTGGTCGCGATTATATACTTGAGGGAAGTCGCGACGTGTGCGAAAAAGCGGCCCGACCGGCCGGCGATCTACCACCAGAAGTTGAAGTCACGCCCGAGATGATTGAGGCGGGCTTAGATGAGTTTTACAGCCACGGACTCAATGAGCAGTCCCCGGCAGACCTGGGACCCGCTCTTAGGAGAGTTTTCCAGCGTATGCTGGAAGCTCGTTTTTGATCTTCTCGCGCAATTCAAAAAATTGATTGATGCGCTTCATAATCTCACGGTTGGTTTCCATCAGAACGTCAATTGCTACGTTCTTGTGGCCAAACTCCCGTCCTTTGTTATCGGCTCTGTTGACCCATTGACCGATGGCGACCCCTTCTGGGGATACCGAAGCCATCCACGGGTCATGGACGGCGCGGTTTCGCTTTTCTGCGGTGCCGGAGATTTTTCCCTGATAAGCAGTAATGCTTGTTAGGAGTTTCTTGCTGCCGCCACGCAATTCGACCAGAGCGCGTAACGTGCGCAGCTTAAGATGGATGGATCCGAGGTTGGCGGTAAAACACGCACCGACCTCGTGCGGGATGCCAGCTAAGACGCAGGAAGTGCTATCCACGTCCATCTCCAAAGTTGCCCAAGCGGAAGCAATTATGCCGACGTATTCTAAATGGTTGGGTGTGTGTCGTTCAGGCTGAACTTCGGAATCCGGCATGGTAAGATTTCCCATGAATGTTCGTAAATCAGATGAGCAGAGTCACGACGAAACGGCAAAGCGCCGCGATGAAGTTTTGCGGCGCATGATCAGCACGCCACCGAAGCCCCACAAGCCGCTGGGAAAGCGCCCCGCGAAGAAGCCTAAACCAAAAGAAGCCCCGGCCAAGTGAGCCGGGGTTTTCATTGGAGAACAGCGATGGCGAGCAGCCTTGGCCATATCGACCTTACTTCGCTAACTCGGCAGCAGCTTGAGAAATTCGTTGGCCGAGATCGCGCAAATAACCCGCCGCCTCCTTTACCCCTGCATTCGGGTCAGTGCCAAGGTAGTAAGGCATCTGAACGGTCACCGGGCCGGCGAGGTGGGATGAAATCTCGAATTGGACGGTTCCTCCATCTTTTGTCGGAAAAATTGCAGTAACGCTCATCCCAAAATCATCGGCCATTGCCTTCCCCCTTGATGAGTGTTCGACCTTTAAGTTTTCGGAACTTTGTCCGCCCTATCCGCCGCTTCTTAGGCGCGTCCGTTAGTTTGATGATACATGAGCCGTTTGCCGGTGCCGCCGGTAACGGCGACTTCGGCGCGCTTCGCATCGCTTAGGTCGCGGTGCGAGTAGCGGAAATCGAATTCGCTCAGATAGCGCTGCAAGTGCTGTTCGCCGCAGTGCTGATACGTGCCGATCATACCGCGCTTGAAGATTGAGAAGTAGCCTTCCACGGTGTTGGTGGAGACAGGGCCACGGGCGTATTCGCCCTTGGCGTGGTTGACCGTCTGATGGCTTTTAAACTTCTTGCCGAGGCCCGTGTAGAGCTTGCTTTCGTCGGTCATGAGTGAGGCGCCGCCGGCAACCTGATCCTCGATAATATCGTGGACCGCTCCGCGCGTGAGGGTGTCCACCTTAACGGACTTCGCACGCCCGCCGCGCTCAACGAGGGTGAAAACCTTTTTCTTGTCGCCAAGGCCGCGCTTCATCTTCCAGCCCTTGCCGTTGACGAACTCGTAACCGGACGAACCGAGATAGGTTTCGTCGGCTTCGACCACGCCGCCCGAGCCGCCCATCGGAGAGAGATCGGTATCGATCATCGCTTCGCGGATGCGATGGGCCATGAACCACGCGGTTTTGTAGGTGACGCCCAACATGCGGTGAAGCTGATGCGCGCTCATGCCCTTCTTGGACGAGCAAAGCAGGTGCGTCGCGGCGAGCCATTTGTGCAGCGGAATATGGGACCGCTCAAACACCGTGCCGACCGTCGCCGTGAACTTCTTCTTGCACGCGTTGCAGTAGTAAAGGCCGGGCCGATCCTCGCTCTTGACCGGGCTGGTTTCCTCGGTCGCGCCGCAATGAGGGCAGTAGCGACCATTCGCCCATCGAAGGGACTCGAAATGCTTCCTAGCCTTTGTTTCGTCGTGGAAAATTGGATTCGTGAGGTCGGCAGACATGGCTTGGTCTTTCGTAAGTTGTTGAAGCCATTCTGCCATCCGGCCCTACTTCCGTCAAGTATATAATTGCGGTTTTGATGAAATGAGCGGTTGGCTATAGCCGCCACTGCCTCACGACCGTTCGCCACGCGGTGCGGCCAGGGCGCCGAGCACGCGGGCGAGCTCGATCGGGAAGGGGAAGACGACGGTGGAGGTCCGCTCGCCGGCGATGTCGTGCAGGGCGGAGAGATAGCGCAACTGCATGGCCTCGGCGCTTTCCGCCAGGATATGGCCGGCCTCGACGAGCTTCTGGGCGGCCTGCTGCTCGCCCTCGGCATTGATGATCTTGGCGCGCCGGATGCGCTCGGCCTCGGCCTGCTTGGCGATGGCGCGCACCATGCTCTCGTCGATATCGACGTGCTTGATCTCGACATTGATCACCTTGATGCCCCAGGCGTCGGTCTGGGAATCGAGGATCTCCTGGATGTCGTCGTTCAGCCGGTCGCGCTCCGACAGGAGTTCGTCCAGCTCGTGCTTGCCGAGCACCGAGCGCAGGGTGGTCTGGGCGAGCTGGCTGGTCGCCTGCAGGAAATCCACCACCTGGATCGTCGCCTTCTCCGGATCGACGATGCGGAAATAGAGCACCGCGTTGACCTTCACCGACACGTTGTCGCGCGTGATCACGTCCTGGCTCGGCACGTCCTGGACGATGGTGCGCAGGTCGCGGCGCACCATCTGCTGCACGAAGGGGACCAGGACGATCAGGCCGGGGCCGCGCACGCCGGTGAAGCGGCCGAGGGTGAAGACGACGGCGCGCTCGTATTCGCGCAGGATGCGGATCGCCAGGAACAGGAAGCCGAGGACGAGCGCGGCGGGCAGGATGTAGGTGATGATCGACGCCATGACGGCCTCCTTGTGTGCCTCAGATATCGGCGGTTCGGATATCGTCCGGCGCGACCACGAGGGTCAGGCCGCGCAGGTCGCGAACCACCACCCGCTGTCCGGGGGCGAGCGGCACGTCGCTCACCGCCTGCCAGTTCTCGCCCTGGACGAGCACGCGGCCGTTGTGGTCCGACCAGCTCGCCACCTTGCCGCGGCTGCCGATCATCTGCTCGCGCCCGGTGACGACCGGCCGGCGCTGGGCGCGCAGCGCCATGCCCGCGATCAGCAGCAGGAATCCGGCGCTGGCGGCGGCGGTGGCGCCGATCACCGGCCAGGCGATGGTGAATCCGGGCACGTCGGTATCGATCAGCATGGTGGCGCCGAGGACGAAGGCGGCGATGCCGCCGAATCCGACGATGCCGAAGGTGGGCAGGTAGGCCTCCGCCACCAGCAGGGCGATGCCGAGCAGCACGAGGGCGAGGCCGGCGTAGCTGATCGGCAGGATATTGAGCGCATAGAACGCGGTGAGCAGGGCGATCGCGCCGATGACGCCGGGCGCGAAGGAACCGGGATTGAGGAATTCGAAGATGATGCCGTAGATGCCGACCATCATCAGGATGAAGGCGATGTTCGGGTTGGTGATGGTGGCGAGCAGCTCGGTGCGCCAATCGGGCTCGATCTCGCGCAGCGCGATATCCTGGAGGTCGAGGGTCACGGGCTCGCCGCGCACGACGGTCTTGCGGCCGTGCGCCTGGCGCAGCAGATCCTCTTCGTCGCGCGCCACCAGGTCGATGACCTGCTGCTTGAGCGCCTCCTGGTTGCTCAGGCTGGCCGCCTTGCGCACCGCGTCCTCGGCCCAGTCGGCGTTGCGCCCGCGCAGCTCGGCGAGGCTGCGGATATAGGCGACCGCGTCCTCCACCGCCTTGGCGGTTCCCGCATCCGGCGGCGATTCGCCCGCCGTGCGCTCGGGCGGAGCCTTGTCCGCGCCTTTGCCGCCGTCCGGCGGCGGTTTGCGCTCCGGCTCCTTGCCACGGTCCGGCGTGATGCTGGGAAGGCCGCCGAGCTGCACCGGCGTCGCCGCGCCCAGGTTGGTGCCGGGCGCCATCGCCGCGATGTGGCTGGCATAGAGCATATAGGTGCCGGCGCTCGCCGCCCGCGCGCCGCTCGGCGCCACATAGCCGGCGACCGGCATCGGCGCGTTCAGGATCGCCCGGATGATGTCGCGCATGCTGGTGTCGAGACCGCCCGGCGTGTCCATGCGCAGAATGACGAGCGCTGCCTTGTCGTCCGCGGCGGTCTTCAAGCCGCGGATCACATAGTCGGCGGTGGCCGGCCCGATGGCGCCGTGGATGGACAGGACGACGGCTTCGCGCCGCGCGGGTTCGGCGCCGGGGCCCGGCTGGACCAGCACGGCGATCCCCGCCATCGCCAGGCCGAGCCAGAGCAATCCGCGCAGCGTCGCGCGTGTCTTGGCAAAGCGGGGATGGGAACGGTCGGCCATCCGCCAAGCTCCCGTGCTCTCGGCGGACCGCTGTGGTCGCGCCGTGTCACCAATGTGATCTTACCGGAGGCCCGGAGAGTCCGTCTCAACAAGATTGCGCAGGAAAGCGGCAGATCGGGGACCGGCTCGTCGCAACGAACCGG
Organism: uncultured Rhizobiaceae bacterium; assembly: GCA_964577835.1. Taxonomy (GTDB): domain Bacteria; phylum Pseudomonadota; class Alphaproteobacteria; order SMXQ01; family SMXQ01; genus CAVVYA01. The sequence continues at coordinate 9,590 of CAZOBN010000077.1, read as the reverse complement.
GCAGCCGGTAGACATTGTGGCCGTGCGCCATGTTATCGGGCTTCAGCGCCCGGATTCGCTAGCGCGTTGAATCCGCTTGCTGGGTTTGCGGTCTGGTGCCCGCGATCCCCTCGGCCTCGAGCCGGTCGGTGTCGGCCTCGATCGCCGTCTCGAGCCGCGCCAGGAAATCGCGCTTGGCTAAGCCGGGCGGGATCGGCGGCAGGAATTCCACCACGATGCGGCCCGGATGTTTGCGGAAGGCGCGCCGGCTCCAGAACAGGCCGGAATTGAGCGCCACAGGGACGACCGGCACGCCAAGTTCGCCATAGAGCGCGGCGACGCCGGGCTGATAGGGCTTGGGAGTACCGCCCAGGCTGGCTGGCAGCGTGCGGGTGCCCTGGGGGAAAATGGCGAGGGGACGACCCTTGGCGATCGCCGCCTGGGCGGCCCGCAGCATGCGGCGTAAGGCCGCCGCGCCGCCGCCGCGGTCGATGGCGATCATGCCGGCGCGCTTGGCATACCAGCCGTAGAACGGCACCCAGAACAGCTCGCGCTTGAGCACCACGACCGGCGCCGGCAGCAGGCTGGCGACCGCAAGCGTATCCCACGCCGACTGATGCTTGATGGCGAACAGCGCCGGTCCGCGCGGAATATTGGCTTGGCCGCGCACCTCGTAATCGAGCCCGACGACCGCGTCCGCCAGTCCCAGCATGAGGCGCGACCACCAGGTGCCCGCCGCCATCATGACGCGCTCGCCCGCACGGCCGGGAATCAGCAGCAGCGGCAGGTAGAGCACGCCGAGCACGGCGAAGATCAGCCAGGACAGCAGATTGAAGACGATGGCGCGCAGCAGGACCATGGCGGTGCCGGTTTACAGGGCGTGGAGGCTGTCGGGCGGCGCGGGTGCGGCGGGCTGACCGTCGGTGTCGGGCGACCGCGCCGGCGCGGCCGGTTTATGGCCGCTTTGGACCGCGGCGGGCGGCTGGGGCGCGGGGGCGCCGACGGCATGCCGGACGGCAGCGCCGAGAAACTTGGTGTATTCGCTGATCAGCAGATTGAGGGTGCCGGGCCAGCGCCACCAATCGCCGGCACGGAAGCCCTCGGGAAATACCGGATGGGGGATCATCGCGACCTGCGGCATGGCGCGACGGAATTCCAGCAGGCTGCGCCGCATGTGATAGCTCGCCGTCACCAGGCGCAGCGAGGAAAAGCCCTCCTCGGCCATCCACTGGGCCGTCTCGCGCGCGTTGCCGGCGGTGTCACCGGCATTGTGGCCGACCACGACGCAGCAGCGGAATGCGCCGGCGGGGCCGTGGCCGTAAAGCCGCATGAGTTCCTCGGCATTGACCTCGCGGGCCACGCCGGAGATGAACAGCTTCTTGGCACGCCCTTCGGCGAGAAGCCGGAAGCCGACGTCGAGCCGGCCGCTGCCGCCGGTCAGCACGATCACCGCGTCGGTGTTGGTGCCGGCATCGTCCACCGCGCGCGGAATATCTTCCGCGTACCAGATCAGGCCGCAGAGCCACAGGATGAGAAGCGCGAGCGGGACGGCGACGATGCGTCGCGTGCGCGGTCTCGGTTGTCTGGGCGCGTCCGCCGGGCTCGTCATTCACATCAGCCTTGCCAGGGATCGCAGCACGATGATGCGCGCCGTGACCATGCCGATCAGCGCCACCACAACGGGCAGGGCGGCCAAGGCAAGCCACTCGGCGAGCGACATGTCGACTGGCGGCAGGATTTGCGAGCCGAGCCGGCCGGCCAGGGCGCCGACGGCGAACAGGGTGATCGCCGCCAGCACGAAACCGGCGACGCCGCCCTTCAGGCAAAGGGCGAGCGCCTGGGATTCGAACTGGCGCGCGATATACTCGTCCTGGGCGCCGATGACATGCAGGAGCTGGATGACGTCATGGTGCAGCGACAGGCCGGTGCGGGTGATGAAGATCACCGTCGCCACGGCGGCGGCGCCGACCAGCAGAACAATGACCGCGGCGATCGCCTTGATCGATTGGGCGAGCAGGATGAGCCGGTCGAGCCATTTCTTATGGTCGTCGATGGTGGCGCCCGGCACCGCCGCGGCCAGCACCGACGACAATCCCTCGACGTTCACGCCGCCGTCCTCCTTGAGCCGCACGTCGATCAGGCTGGGCAGCGGCAGCTCGCCGACCAGATCGCCGCTGCCGAGCCACGGTTCCATCAGCAAGGCCAATTCCCGGCGGTCGAGCGGCCGCGCGCTGGCGATGCCGGGGGTCGCGCGCAACACCTCGAGCGCGCGCTTGACGCGGGCCTCGGTCGCCGCTTCCCGATCCGGCTGTTCATTGGTGAGCGGTGGAATCTGCACCGTGAGCGTGCCGCTCAGGCCGCGGTCCCACTGGGACGCCGCATCGCCGATCACCATCAGGCCGGCGAGCGCCAGGGCGGCGAGATAGACATTGAGCGCCACCAGCCACGGCAGAAAGCGGCGCGAGGCATCCTGCTCGAGCGGGAAGTCGCTGCGGCGCTGAAACAGATGGGTGAACATTATAGGCGGGCCCTCATGCGCCACGCATATCCGCGCCGGCGGCGCCAGGCGCGGAGCGCACGAGCAGCTCGCCCCCTTCGAGATGAAGCTGGGGATGGCCGAACCGCGAGATCAGCGCTTCGTTGTGGGTCGCGATCACGATGGTGGTGCCCAGCTTGTTCATCTCCTCGAACAGGTAGAGCAGCCTGAGCGCGATCTTGTCGTCGACGTTGCCGGTCGGCTCGTCGGCGAGCAGCAGCTTCGGGCGGCGGATGACGGCGCGCGCGATGGCGACCCGCTGCTTCTGGCCGCCCGACAGGGTGGCGGGCCGTGCCTGGATATGATCGGCCAGACCGACCCAGGCGAGCAGCTCCTCGGCGTAGTCGATCACCTGGCGCTCCGGGACGCCGGCCACCCGTAAGGGCAGCGCCACATTGTCGAGCACGCTGAGATGCTCCAACAGGCGGAAGTCCTGAAACACCACGCCAATCCTGCGGCGCAGCTCCGCCAGTTGCGCCCGCGGGGCGGTCGCCGTGTCGCAGTCGAACAGGTTGATTAGGCCGCGCGACGGCCGGTGGGCGAGATACATCAGCCGCAGCAGCGAGGATTTGCCGGCGCCGCTAGGTCCCACGAGGAAGTGAAACGAGCCCGGTGCCAATGCAAAGTTAACGTCATGGAGAACTTCCGGCCCGACGCCATAGCGCATGCCGACATTCTGAAACCGGACCACTTAGGACGCTGCCTCGCACCTGAACGCCTGTGCCCGCCTGCCGTTGCCGTCATGGCCGCCGTCATCGGGCGGGGCGAGAATCGCATAGGGGCTTATCGACGTCCAGCCATGGTGTCCGCGCGGGCCCGCGCGATTCGGTCGCTTGCGCAAAACGGTGCGGTGCTTGCCAGGGAGCGGGCAACCGCCTATAAAAAAAGCCGAATTCTTCCTTTTGCGCGATGCAATGATCCTTTCCTGCTCGGCCTGCTCCACGCGCTACCTGGTCGACCCCGCCCTCCTCGGCCCGGAAGGGCGAGAGGTGCGGTGTGCCAAGTGCGGCCATCAATGGATTCAGAAACCGCCCGAGGATCAGCCGCAGCCGGCAAACCTGCCGCCGCTCGAGCCCGAGATCCGCTCCATCCCGGAGAGCGAGCCCGTCGCCGAGATGTCGTCGCCGTTTCCTGGCGCCAATCTGCCGGGTTTTCCACGTCCGGCACCGCGGCGCACCAGCACCGTGGCTTGGCTGGTCCTGCTGCTTCTGATCGGCGTCTTCGTCGGCAGCTTCGTGGCGCGCAACGAGATCGTCGCGGCTTGGCCGCCCGCCGCGCGGCTCTTTGACACGCTCGGCGTACCGGCGGCCAGCACTCTCGGCGCCGGGATCGAGCTGCGCAACGTCACCTCGGCGCGGCAGGAAGAAGATGGCGCGCCGGTGCTGGTCATTCAGGGCGAGGTCGCCAACGTCTCGACCTCGGTGCGCCCGGTACCCAAGATGCGCGCCAGCCTGCGCGAGCAGGGCCGCGAGATCCAGAGCTGGACCTTCCAGGCGGCGCAGTCCCGCCTGCTGCCGGGTGAAGCGGCGTCCTTCGTCACCCGGTTCAAGAATCCCTCGCCCCAGGCGACGGATCTGACCATCACTTTCACCGACGAAAAGTAACGCGCCATGGCCCGCATTCTGCTGGCCGAGGATGACGGGGCGGTACGCGAATTCGTCACGCGCGCCTTGCAGCATCGCGGCCACGACGTGGTCGCGGTCGAAGACGGGTTGCGCGCGCTCGACGTGTTGCAGCACCGCGATTTCGACATGCTGGTGACCGACATCGTGATGCCCGGCATGGACGGCATCGCGCTCGCGCTCAAGCTGGCGAAGGACAAGCCGCAGTTGAAGATCCTGATGATGTCGGGCTACAGCGCCGAGCGCCAGCGCGCGCACAATCTCGAAGAGCTGATCCACAAGGTGCTGCCCAAGCCCTTCACGCTGGATGAGATCTGCCAGGCGGTCGACGCGGTGCTCAAGAAGCCGAACTGACGCGGCGCCGCGACCGCTATACCGCCCGTCACCTTCCTTCGTCATGGCCCGGCTCGACCGGGCCATCTCACTCAAGAGAGCTGCGGAGTCACCAAATCACAAACCGTCATGGCCGGACTTGGTCCGGCCATCCACGACTTTTCTTTTGCAACTCGGCAACAAAACGTGGATGGCCGGACCAAGTCCGGCCATGACGGTTGTTTGTGGCCGCTATCAGGACCACGCCGGCATGAAATGGCCCGGTCGAGCCGGGCCATGACGACGAGAGAGTGGTCGGAGTTATGACGATCGGCTCGGCGTTTCGAATCGCATGGCCGACTCAGAACCGGCGCAGCAGGCGGTCGATGTAGTCGCGTTCGATCTGCGGCCGCTCGATCTCGCCGGCGCGGCGGCGCAGCTCCTGGAGAATCTCCCGCGCGCGCTGCATTTCGATATCGTCGGGGATGCGCACGTCCTCGCTGTTGGCGTTGCCGGTCGAGGGCAGCGGCCGGCCGAGCGGATCGAAATTGCGCTGGCCCGGACGCGGCGCGCGGGCGGTCGGATCGCCGGGCGACGGCATGCCCTGGCCGAACTGCTGCATGAGCTGCTCCATCATCTGGCCGGCGCCCTGCATGAGCTGATCGAGCGCGTTGCCCTGCGGGCCGAGAGCCTGGCCCGGCTGGCCCTGCTGCAGCGCGTCGGTGGCGTCGCGCATCGAGCGTTCGGCTTGGCCGAAGTTGCCGGGAATCTGCCCGCCCGCCTCGCCGAGCCGGCGCATCAGCTCGCCCAGCCCGCGGCGCAGCGCTTCCTGCATCTCGGCGCCGCTCATGCCCTGGCCGCCTTGTCCCTGCTGACCCTGCTGGCCTTGTTGACCCTGTTGCCCACGTTGGCCCTGCTGGGCGTCGCGATGGGTCTGCTCCATGAGCTCGCGCTGGCGTTTCAGCAGATCCTGCAGCATGCGCGTCATCTCGGACGCCTGGCTCTGGCCCTGCTGGCCGCCCTGCTGCATGGCGAAGTTGCCGCTGCGCAGGCTCTCCAGCAGTTCCTGCAGCATGGCGAGCATCTCGCGCGCCGCATCCGTCGAGCCCGACTGCGCCAACTCGCGCGCCCGGTCGAGCATGTTCTGCAGATCCTGCGGCGTCAGATATTGCGCGTTGGGATCGAACGGCATCGGCGTCTGCGGCATCGCCTGCATGTTCTGCATGATCGATTCGAGGAATTTGTTGAGCGCCTGCTGCAGCTCGTTCATCAGTTTCTCGATTTCCTTGCTGTCCGCGTTGCGCGACAGCGCGTCCTGCAGGGCGCGCTGAATGTCGCGCAGTTCGCGCTCGGCAATCGACAGCCGGCCATCCTCGATGCGCAGCGCGGTGTCCCACAGCAGCGCCTGCACCGCGGCGATCGCCTCCGGTGTCTTGTCGAGGCGCAAGCGGGCTATGGCGGTGCGCAGCGCCAGGAACACGACGGTGTCGTTGTTGTAGGCCTGGGGCGCGCGGGAAATATCCGACAGCCGCTCGCGCACGCCGTCATGGCTCAGCGGATTGAGCGTCAATTGTTTGCGCGCATCGACGATGGCGCGCGCCACCGGATGGCGGAACTGGCGCTCGGGCAGCACCATGGGCAACGTGGCGCTGACGCCGACCTGCTCGAGCGCGTCCTTGGCCAGCAGTTGGATATTGACCGGCAGGCCGGCCCAGGGATGCGCCGTCAGATCGTGATAGCTCGTCTCCTTCGCGTTCCTGGCATTGCCGCCGGGCAGCGCGAGATCGAAGGAGATCGGACCGCCGGCCATCTCGGCGCCTTCGCCGGTACGCCGGATGAAGGCCGTGGCGCCGACCGCACCGTAATCGTCCTTGGCTTCGTAGGTCAGGCGCAGCGCGCCGCGCTCGGTCTTGGCCGGCGGGCCGGTGAAAGCGATGGTCGGCTCGAGATCGGGCACGATCGCGATGGTCCAGCCGGCGATCTCGCGGCCGTTCTGCTCGACGGCGAGCTTCATCGGCTCGACGGCGAGCTCGTCGATGCTGGCGGTGAGCTTGAAATTGGCGGAATCGACGGCGCTGAACGGCTGGGTCGATTTGCCGAGGCGCAGATTGGGGGTGCTGCGCTTGCCATGGAATTGGGCGAGCACGCTGGAGCCCACCGGCACGGCGATCGGCCCGCCGTCGCCGGATGCGACCGGCTTTGCGCCGTTCGACGAGGCCTGGCCTTCGCGGCTGAGATAGATCGGCGCGAGGCCGGTATAGCTCGGCGGCGTGATCCAGATGTCGAGCGCCATCTGGGCGCCGGCGGCGCCACCGCCGATCGCGGGCATGACGGCGCGCGCGATACGATTGCCGGAATCGCCCCACGACAAGACGGTGCCGATGGTCAGCAGCAGGAGCAGTGCCGCGCGCAAGGCGTAGGGATCGCGCCGCGCCAGGCCCGGCGCGGGCGTGCCGACCTTGAGCGCGTTCAGGCTGTCGCGCATGCGGCGCTGGTGCAGCTCCCAGAGGGCGCGGCTACCCGGATCGTCCGAGCCGGCGACCAGCCGGTCGTCCAGGGCGTTGAGCGGCCGGTGCGTCAGCGCGCTGTGCAATTCGATGCGGCGGCGCGCGTGGATGATGTCCGGAAAGCCGAGATCCTTGAGGCCGCGCCACAGCGCCAGCAGCAGGGCGACGGCGAACAGCGCCAGGGTCGCCGCATGGATCCACACCGGCAGATCCGGCAGCACATCGAACAGGGCGAGGGTGAGGAACAGGCCGAGCAGGCCCACCGTCGGCCATAGGGCGGGCCACAGGCGCTCCCACCACAGGGCGAAGCGGGCGAGCCACAACTGCCGGCCGAGACTGGGCAAAGCCAAGCCGGCGGCCTCACCGACCGCCGCCGTTGTCTCCATGTGCTGCGCCAACTCGGGTCCGTGCGCCATCAACGCCTCACTTCGGACCGCGATCGCGGTCCCGGTTGCCCCGTCCCCCTGCGCCGGCTTTCTCTGCCCGTCCGGGCGAGGCTAGCCTATTTTCCTCGTCTTTGTCGCTCCCGCGCCGACGGGAGTTCCGCCGAGGCGCTAGCGGCGCCCTTTGGCTGGCAGCACAGCAACCTTCGGCTGGGCCGCCGGTTCCGCCGCCGGGGTTCCGGATGGCCCGAGCCAGCCCGGCAGCCGATCGCGACCCAACATATCTTCATAGGTTTGACGCGGCCGGACAATGGCGAAATCATCGCCCTTAACCATGACTTCGGCGACCAGCGGCCGGCTGTTGTAGTCGGATGCCATGACCGCGCCATAGGCGCCGGCCGATTCGATGGCCAGCAAATCGTCCGCGCCGACCACCGGCAGGCGGCGCGCCTTGGCGAAAATATCCGTCGTCTCGCACACCGGGCCGACCACGTCGGCGACGAATTCGTCCTTGGTGCGGGGCTGTCGCACCGGCTCGATGTCGTGCCATGCGTCGTACAACGCGGGCCGGATCAGGTCGTTCATGGCGGCATCGACGATGACGAAGCGGCGTTCGGCGCCTTCCTTCACATAGAGCACGCGGGTGACCAGCACGCCGGCGTTGCCGACGAGCAGGCGGCCCGGCTCGAACACCAGCTCGCAGCCGAGATGCCCGACCGTGTCGCGCACCATGGCCGCGTAGGCGGAGGGCAGCGGCGGCACCTCGTCGCGGTACGGGATGCCGAGCCCGCCGCCCAGGTCGAGCCGGCGGATGTCATGGCCGTCGGCGCGCAGGGTCTCGACCAGTTCGGCGATGCGGCTGAACGCGTCGCGGAACGGCGTCAGGTCGGTGAGCTGCGAGCCGATATGGACCGCGACGCCGATGGCGCGGATGCCTTTCAGGCTCGCGGCTTCCTTGTAGATCGCGCGGGCATCGTCGTACTCGATGCCGAACTTGTTTTCCTTCTTGCCGGTCGTGATCTTCTCGTGGGTCTTGGCGTCCACGTCCGGATTGACACGCACCGCGATCTCCGCGGTCGCGCCGAGACCGCTCGCCACCTCGCTCAGGGCGCGCAGCTCTGGCAAGGACTCCACGTTGATCTGGCCGACGCCCGACTGCAGCGCGAAGCGCATCTCGTCGCGCGATTTGCCGACGCCGGAGAACACGATTTTTCGGGCCGGCACGCCGGCGGCCAGCGCGCGGCGCAACTCGCCTTCCGATAGCACGTCCGCGCCGGCGCCGAGGGCGGCGAAAGTGCGGATCACGGCCTGGTTGGAGTTGGCTTTCACCGCATAGCAGATCGTCGCGTTCTGCCCGGCGAAGGCCTCGGAGAAGACGCGGTAGTGATGCTCCAGGGTGGCGCTGGAATAGCAGTAGAACGGCGTGCCGGCGGCGTCCGCGATGCGCGTCAGAGCGACGCCTTCGCAGCACAGCTCGCCGTCGCGATACTCGAAATGGTTCATCGGGGCGAATTCACTGAGTCGGATATTGGCGCGGGAACGGATTGTCCTCGGCGCCCGGAGGCGCATCGAGCGGGCCCTTCTTGCCGCAGGCGGCGAGCGGCAAGGCGAGCGCCGCGAGCAGAGTCAGCAGGGTGACGCGTCGCACCCAGGAACCGAAGCTGTTTGGCGCTGTGTTCATGGCATGTCCTCGAAAAAGCGCTCTCACAGGAAGCGTTTGCGGGCGGCCTTGGCGGCCGCTCGCACGCGCGCCGGCGCCGTGCCGCCGAAGCTGGTGCGGCTGGCGACCGAGCGTTCGACCGAGAGCACGTCGAACACGCCCTCGGTGATGCCGGGCTCGACCGTCTTCATGTCGGCGAGCTTGAGCTGCGACAGGCCGATCCCTTGCGTCTCCGCCAACTTGACGAGCTGGCCGGTGACATGGTGGGCGCGGCGAAACGGCAGGCCGGCCTCGCGCACCAGCCAGTCGGCGAGATCGGTCGCCGTGCTGAACCCGGCACTGGCCGAGGCGGACATGGCCTTCGCATTGACCGTGAGGTCGCGCACCATGCCGGCCATGGCATGCAGACAGAGCGTCAGCGAATCCGCGGCATCGAACAACGGCTCCTTGTCCTCCTGCATATCCTTGCTGTAGGCGAGCGGCAGGCCTTTCATCACGGTCAGCAGCGCGACCAGCGCACCGTTGATGCGTCCGGTCTTGGCGCGCACCAGCTCGGCAGCATCGGGATTGCGCTTCTGCGGCATGATCGAG
>CAZOBN010000076.1:0-15049 GCA_964577835.1 uncultured Rhizobiaceae bacterium | reverse complement strand
GAAGATCGAACAGGCGCGGCCGGTTCTGGTAGGCGATGCGCAGGGCGTCGCGGAAGCCGCGCGTGATCACCAGCACGGTCGGCTCGCCCTTGCGCTCGAGCAGCGCATTGGTCGCCACCGTGGTGCCCATCTTGACGGCGGCGATCGCGACGGCCGGGATCGCCGCCTCACCCGGCAAGCCCAGGATGTCGCGGATGCCAGCGAGCGCGGCATCGCGGTAGCGCTCCGGATTCTCCGATAGGAACTTGCGCGCGGTCAGCCGGCCATCGGGGGCGCGCGCCACGATATCGGTAAACGTGCCGCCGCGATCGATCCAGAATTGCCACATGTCAGCTTGAGAGCCGGATAGGTGAAGGTTGTTACCTTATCTACCCCGTGCTCCGCTGAGAAGACAGGATTGCAATTCGCCGCGGCGCTTGCAGACCGGCCCCGTAACTCTTCAGGAGCGGTTCGGCGGGAGTTCCACGAGACGCGGTCCGTTGCGCCATCTTGCGTCGCGGCGGAAGCTGTCGGTCTCGTCTTCTTCGTCGTCCTCGAGCATGGTGCGGTCGATGATCGTCACGCGATGCTGTCCGTTGAGCGAAATCGCGCCGCTCTGCTTGAGATCGGTCAGCGCGCGGCTCACCGTCTCCACCGACAGGATCAGATAGTCGGCGATATCGTAGCGCGACATCATGAGCGTGAAGGGCTGCGATGGTTCGACCGACAGCCGCCGCTCCAATTCCGCGACGAACGCGCCGACCTTGCGACGCGCCGTGACGTGTCCAAGGACGAGCAAGCGTTTTTGGAGGCGGGAGAGAGTCTCGCATGCGATTTCGCGGATGAACTGGCCGACCTCGATATCGGCGTTGGCGAGAAGGTCGAGACGCCGACGGGCATAGCAGGCGACCATAGTCCCTTCGGTTATGGCTTCCACCGTGAAGGCATGCCGCGGGCGCGTTGTCAGACCGAAGAAGTCTCCGGGCAGAAGAAAATCGACGATCTGGCGCCGCCCATCGGCCTTCACCTTGTACTTCCGCGCCATCCCTGACGCTAAGCAGTACAAATATTTCGCGGGAGCTCCGTGGGCGTGGACGGCTTGGCCGCGCGCGCAGCGCATCAAATGCGCCAACGATTCCATGGTGTGCGGCAATGCGCAACCCTGCTCTGTCTCGCCCCGATGTCCTGAAATGACCGGGTAACGGCTATGTTCGTCCAACCACATGGCTCACCTCCTCTATGTCTTCTTAGTTGAAGCATGCCCCTTCGATCATTCCTTGCTCAGCGTCCCTCCTTGGCAAGCGTCATCTTTCTCAAGCATCGCATTTCCGCTATCCGCGAGGGTAATCTTAAGCCGTGCCACCGTCTATTGCACGAGGGAAGGCGTGACGCCGCGTGACCGATGAATCTATACCTTGGTTTAGGTCAGCGTTGGTATCAGAGCGCGGCTCGCAGAGACCTTCTTCTTTTCTTAAAACGACGAGCCATCCCAAGCCCACAATTGCTCTGGTGAATTCTGTCCCGTATGGTTGCAGACCGAGAACGGCATCAGCCGGGCAAACGCACTTCGTCCGTCCTCCAAACGAAAACCGGAGAACAGAATGACGGCGGAAACCAGAACCGTTCGAACCGGCGGCTCCGTGCGGCACTCCCCTTGCCATATCCGCGCCCTTTCTCCTGGCCACGAGGACGAGCGCGGCCTTCTTGCGCAAACGAAGCGCGGCTCAGCGCGAAGCAACCGGTGTCGTTCCCGACGCCACGTTCGCCAGCATGGCGAACGTGAGTTACCGCAGGCCGTCTCATGCTGGATGTCTCGCCAGCGGCCGATGACGGCTCTCATCCGAATCGCCGGGGCGCGCTCATGGGCATGACAAAGCCGTTCTGGAGCAAGGTTCAGGAGTTGCAAAGCTCCATCCGGGGTGTTGCCATGCTGTCAGCGATCCCCGCCGTCTCCGTGAACCAAGGTGCCCGCGAGCTCGCGGAAACCTTGGCCGACTCGCTGGTCCAGATCGGCGAACTCGAGTTCGCTTACATATCGTTTAGAGAACATGCGGAGTCCGATGCGATAGAAATCGTCCGCGCCGCCGGCGGGTCAACGCCGGAACGGACCGCGGCATTGCACAGATCGCTCACCGAGCTCCTTCGAGCACACCATCCACCGACCCAGATCGACAACCCCCTCAGCGGGACTTATTCGCGAATCGCCATCGCGCGTCTAGGGCCGGGGCGCGATCAAGCCATCGTCATAGGTTCGCGAGATCCTTATTTTCCCACGGACGGCGTGCGCCTTCTTCTGAACATCGCCGCCAATCAGATGACCGTTGCGGTTCAGCGCCTGAGAGTCGCGCGGCAAGCACGCGAGATCGAGACCGCGAAGCGGGTTATCGAGAGCACGCGACAGTTGACGATGATCAGCGAAAGGCTGTCCACCGAAAAACTCGAGCGGAAACGTGCCGAAGAGGCCTTGCGCACCGCTCAGCTCGAACTGGCGCGCGTGCTCCGCGTGACAACCGTGGGACAGCTTGCGGCAACGATCGCCCATGAGATCAACCAACCGCTGGCCGCCGCCCTTACCAATGCCGGTGCATGCCTACGCTGGCTCGCGAACGATACGCCCGATCTTGACGAGGTAAGGGCCTCCCTGCAACGCATCGTCCGGGACATCCAGCGGATCGACGACGTGACCGGCACCATTCGGACCCTCGCACGCAAAGGCTCTGTCGCGCACGCCCCGCTCGATATCAACGCGGCCATCCAGGAAGTACTGACGCTGACCCACGGCGAACTGGAGCGGCATGACATTTCGCTCCGTGCCGATCTCGCCGCCGGGCTGCCGAAGGTTTTGGGCGACCGTGTGCAACTGCAGCAGGTCATTCTGAACCTGGTCGTCAATGCCATCGAGTCCATGATAACAGTCAAGGACAGGCAACGGCACTTGTGCGTCATATCCAAGATGGAAGATTGCGGCATGGTCTCGGTCGAGGTGCGCGACTCCGGACCCGGCCTCGATTCGAAGACGATGAGCCGCATTTTCGAGGCTTTCTTCACGACCAAGGTAGAGGGCATGGGTCTCGGACTCTCGATTTGCCGGTCCATCATGGACTCGCACGGCGGGTTGCTGTGGACATCGCCGGCCAGTCCGGACGGTGCCTCCTTCTTCATCGCCGTGCCGCAAGACGCAGCGAGCGGGTAGATGGCGGAAAAACCGATCGCCTTGGTCATCGACGACGATGCGTCCATTCGCGAAGCGCTCGACAGTCTGCTACGGTCGATCGGCCTGCGGACGAAGCTGTTCGCGAGCCCCGAGGAGTTTCTGAAAAGCACGCCTCCGGATGTGTCGTGTTGCTTGATTCTGGACGTCCGGTTGCCGGGACGGAGCGGGCTCGACTTCCTGCAGGAACTCACCAAGGAGAAAATCGACATTCCGGTGATCTTCATCACCGGCCATGGCGACATCTCGATGTCGGTCAAAGCGATGAAAGCGGGCGCCGTCGAGTTCCTCACCAAGCCGTTCCGCGAGCAAGACATGCTCGACGCGGTACAATTGGCGCTCGAGCGCGACCGGGCGCGGCGCGAGCGCGAAGATATCCTCGCCAACCTCCGCCAGCGCTTCAATTCCCTCACGCTGCGCGAGCGCCAGGTCCTGACTCTCGTCGTCACCGGTCTTCGCAACAAGCAGATCGCCGCCGACATCGGAATCAAGGAGATCACCGTGAAGGTGCACCGCAGCCACGGGATGACCAAGATGGGCACGAAATCCCTGGTGGACCTCGTTTGGATGGCCGATCAACTGGGCCTCCCGCGCACGCGGCAGTAGCCCGATGGGGCGGACCGCAGCCTGCCCGCGATCATTTGAGAATCCGGCGCTTGCGACAATGGATCTTGAGCCCGCGCCCTTTGGGTGTGCCGGCGGAGTCTTGGCCGGGGTTTGCCGCGCCCGGCTACACGCTTGTCATCGTTCGTAAAATCGTCGTGGTCCCGGGCCTGTCTGTGGCGCCGCACCGTCATCGAGCCCGTAGCCGCGGAGCGGAAAATCGGCTTATCATCCTCGGCAAATCGAACCGCCGGCCACCAAGCGCGGCGGGCGGCAACAGCGGCTCATTTGTTCTGGGAGGACGATGATGGCGAGATTCTCTCCGCGTGCGTGGTCGGTGGCTCTTGTCGCGCTCGGTGTCGCGGTCGCGGGCGCGTTTCTCGCTGCACCGTCCCGCGCCGCCGACGTCGGCGACTTCTATAAGGGCAAAACGGTCCGCATCATCATCGGTAGCAGCGAAGGCAGTGGCGTCGATATTCTCGGCCGCATCACCGCGCGGCATATCGGCAAACACATCGCGGGCAATCCGAACATCATCGCCCAGAACATGCCGCAGCCGGAATCGATCGCGGCGGCCAATCACCTCTACAACGTCGCGGAGAAAGACGGGCTGACGTTGGGCGCCGGCTCGTCGGGCCTGTTCAGCCGCGCCATCTCTCAGCCCAACATCCGCTTCGATCTCGGCAAGCTGACCTGGATCGGCAACCTCTACAACGCCACCGTCATCTACTGGATGCGCACCGACTTCCCGTGCCAGACGCTCGACGCCATCGCAAAATGCGCGCAGCCGATCAAGTTCGCCGCCACCGCGCGCGGCTCGACGGGTTACGGCCTGGTGCCCGAGCTGCTCAAGGACGCGTTCGGCATGAAGATGGACATCATCTACGGCTACAAGAACAGCGACATCGAGCTGGCGATCGAGCGCGGCGAGGCGCACGCCTCGGGCGGCGATCTGATCGGCTTCATGGGCGGCCGCGGCAAGCAGTTGATGGAGGAGGGCAAGGTCAAGATCCTGGTCCAAGTGGCCGGCCAGAAGAGCCCGACGCTCGAGCCCTACAACGTGCCGTGGATCATGGACGTCATTCCGGCCGAGCGGAAAAACCTGTTCCTCATGCTCAATCCGATCCTCGACCTGGCGCGGCCCTATTACGCGCCGCCGGGAATTCCGGAGGAACGCACGGCCCATCTGCGCGAGGCCTTCGCCAAGCTCGGCACCGACGCGGGCTTCAAGGCCGAGGTCAGGAAGGTGGCGAGCATCGAGACCAGCCTGGTGCGCGGCGAGGACATGCAGCGCGCCATCCAGGCCATGCTCGACCAGCCGCCCGAGGTGAAGGACAAGATCATCGGCCTGCTCAAGGGCGGCAAGAACTGAGGGCTCGTCGCGAAGGGATAACGGGCCAGCGCGGCGCGTGACGCGGCCCCCCCACAAAATTCGGCAGCCATGTCGAAAAATGTGATATTCGGTTTTCCGTCCTGGCGGTCGCCAGGCGGCAACAAGGCTTAGAAAGAAAACGAAACGCCCGCGCAGGGCTTGGTTTCAGGAGTCGGGCGTTCGATGAGTTTGCGTCGCATATTTGAATCCCTGCAGGAAGGCCACCGTCTCGCTCCGGAGCCGTGGCTCTATTGGTGTATCGCGGCCCTCGCGGTGCCGCTGACGCTGTTCGGCTTCTGGATGGGCCTGTGGGGCAACGTCGGCTCGCTGACGCTCGGCGTCATCTTCTCCGTCGTGCTCTATTCCATCGCCTTCATGACGGTCTCGATCGGCAAGACCGTGCGGCGGCGCATGATCGTGGATTATCTCGCGACCGCCGCAAGCCTGATCGCCGGCGCCTATCTGCTGTGGCGTTCCTTCGCGTTCGACTCCTGGGTCATGGGCATCGACCGCTTCACCACGGCCGATTTCGTCTTCGGCGGCATCTATGTGGTGCTCACCCTCGACCTGCTGCGCCGCTGCCTGGGCCTCGGCTTCACGATCTTCGTCTATGCCCTGCTCGCCTACATGTTCCTCGGCCGATATCTCGACGGCACGCTGGCCCATCCCTCCATGCCGCTCTCGACCTTCGTCGAGCGCGTCATCGTCAGCCAGAACACGGTCGGCATCTTCGGCCAGGCCATGGAGATCGTCGCGACCTACGCCTTTCTCTTCGTGCTGATGGGGAAATTCTTCCAAGTCATCGGCGGCGGCCAGTTCTTCTTCGACGTGGCGGCCGTCATGGCCGGCCGGCGCACCGGCGGCGTCGCCAAGGTGGCGACCGTGTCGAGCGCGCTGTTCGGCAGCGTGTCCGGCAGCCCGACCGCCGACGTGATGACCACCGGCTCGATCTCCATCCCGATGATGAAGAAGATGGGCTACCCGCCGCGCTTCGCGGCCTCGGTCGAAGCCGTCGCCTCGACCGGCGGCAGCCTGTTGCCGCCGGTGATGGGCGCGGTCGCCTTCCTGATGGCCGAGCTTACCGCCACGTCCTACGCCGAAGTCGCCCAGGCGGCCGTCATCTCCGCGCTGCTCTATTACCTCGCGGTTTATGTCTACGCCCACTTCAAGTCCGAGCAGTTGGGCCTGCTCGGCATGCCGGCCTCCCAGATCCCGCTGCTCCGCCAGGTGATCCGGAACGGCTGGTTCTACGTCCTGCCGCTGATCGTGCTCATCTATTACCTGACCGAGGGCTACGGCGCCGACTATACCGCGGCGCTCACCGTGCTCGCGGTCATCGCGGTGAGCTGGTGGCCCCAGGCGCGCCAGCGCATCGGAGCGCGCGCCTTCATCGACGGCTGCGTCGACACCTGCATCGTGCTGGCGCCTCTGGTCGCGGCGGTCGCCGCGGCGGGCATCGTCGTCGCCGTGCTGACCTTCACCGGCGTCACCGGCAAGGCGGCAACCGTGATCTTCGCCATCACCGGCAAGCAGCTCTTCCTGGTGCTGGTCGCCGCCATGATCATTTCCGTGCTGCTCGGCATGGGCATGCCGGTGGTAGCGACCTACGCGCTATCCGCCGTGGTCGTGGCACCCGTGATGATCGAGCTCGGCGTGCCGATCCTGCAGGCACATTTCTTCCTGGTCTATTACGCGGTGCTGTCCTTCATCACGCCGCCGATCGCCATCTCGTGCTACGCTGCGGCGACGATCGCCGATGAATCGCCCATGGCGGTGGGCTGGGAATCCATGCGCATCGGCCTGATCCTGTTCGTGCTGCCCTTCGCCTTCGTCTACGACCCGGCCCTCCTGATGATCGGCCCGTGGCACCTGATCGTGCTGAGCACCCTGATGGCCGCGATCGGCGTGGTGTATTTCGGCGCCGCCCAGGTCGGCTGGTGGCGCGGACCGCTGCCGACCTGGCGCCGCATCGTGCTGCTCGCCTGCGGCCTCGTGATCCTGATTCCGACCTCGCAGGCCATCAGCTTCGTCGGCATCGCCGTCGGCATCGCCGTGATGGCGGACCGGCTGCTGACCAGGAACCCGTTCGGCCGGAAGGCGGTGCAATCCGCCTCCGGGCCGGCCGATTGAGACGACGGACCATCGACAGAAACGACAGTTTGAAGAGGGAAGAAACATGCGCGGGACCTTACGAATCTTCACCACCATGATCGCGCTGCTGACCTGCCCCGGCCTCGCCGCGGCGCAGCAGGCGCAGGAAAAGCCGCTGACCGGCGCGATCTCCGGCGGCATCGCCAGCGGCACCTTCGGGCTGGTCGGCGAGGCGGTCATGGAGATGGTGCGCCGGCAGTACCCCGGCTCCTCCATCATCTACGACCAGGCGAGCAGCGCCGGGACCCTGTCGCGCCTGCTGAAGAACGAGATCAAGACCGGCTTCGCCTTCTCCCAGGTCGAGGTGGTCGCGGCGCAGAACGGCATGGCGCCGTTCCGCGAGAAGCAGTCGCTCGACGGCGTCAAGTTCGTCGCGCGCATCGCCGACGGCATGTCGCTGTTCGCCGTCGCCACCCAGGAGTTCGTCGACAAATACGGCATCAAGACCTTCGCCGACATCAAGGCGAAGAAGGTGCCGGTTCGCATCTCGCTGCACCGCGTCGAGGTGGTGACCGTCAGCGGCCAGGTCAACGAGCTCTTGAAGGCCTACGGCATCACCGAAGCCGACATCAAGAGCTGGGGCGGCGAAGTGCATCACGAGGCGACGAACGGCTACACCAAGCTGATGAAGAACCGCCGCCTCGACGTCGCCTTCAGCACCGGCTGGCATCCGTCGAAGGACGTCACCGAGCTCGAGGCCGGCACCAAGCTCGCCTTCATCCCGTTCGACAAGCCGCAGGTCGATCAGGTGATCAAGACCTTCGGGCTCGATCCGGCGGTGATCAAGGCCGGCACCTACGACTTCCTCAAACAGGACTACCACACCACCGACGTGTCCTTCCCGATCCTGGCGCGCGACGACGCGCCCGATCACCTGGTCTATGGCCTGACCAAGTCGCTCTACAACCAGTTCGGCTATTTCAAGACCGTGCACCCGGTGTTCTCGCAGTACGAGGCCTCGATGCTGGCGAAGTCGGGCCAGATGCCGATCCACCCGTCGGCGCTGCGGCTCTACAAGGAAGTCGGGCTGGTGAAGTAGGACGCACGGGTTGGAATCCCCTCCCCCCTTTGTGGGGGAGGGTCAGGGTGGGGGGGCCTTGCCACTCGGAGCGCACGGTTCCACCCCCACCCGGCCTCCCCCATCGAGGGGGAGGAGATTAGTCGCCGAACAATACCGCCAGTCCCACCGGCGATTGAAGCATGCGCAGGGAGGAATGACCGACGCCTGGCACGGTCATCAGCCGGTGCGCGTGCGGCGCGTAGAACGCATCCATATAGGCCATGAAGGCGTTGCCGCGCGCGAAGCGGGTGGTGCCCTGCGCCGGGAATTATCACCTTTACATAGTAGCGGCTAAATCTGCTACACTCGCCCGCGACTCCTGGTTACAGAAAGTGATCCGGCCTCGGGGGCTTCGTGAAGAAGCGAATAGAGCAAGTGGCGGCACTCGACGCCTTTATGGCGGCGAGAAAGCATGTCCTGGTCCCGGATCGGCGTTCCCGTTGGGAGTCGACGCACGTTGCGGACGAGGTGATGATGAGGTGGCCGCTGGAAGCTGGCGGGGAAATCACCCCTCAAGCCTCGCTTGCCATCACGGGCAACCCTCGGCGAAGAGATGGTTTGTTTTTCCGACTCCATCTTTTCACGCCCTTCGCCGTGAGTCGTCTGGATTACACCGACGAGACACACGCAAATTCGATGGGCGGGCAAGTGGCGGGCTTGTCGCCGCTAGTCGTGGGGCCGCATTACCATTCATGGGAACTCAATAAACGGTTTTTTAACGCTCTTGAGTCACCGCCCGAGCTTCACGACGCCGAAGAATATTATGGCGCTGGGCGCGCATTTGATGCGATTCTTCGTTGGTATTGCGATGCTTGTAATATCGAGCCGTTACCACCGGATCATCGTATCGAGTTGCCTAGACTAGTGGGGCTGCTATGAGCTTCGAGCCAGACATCATCTATATATTGAACGATGGCCTTGCGCGCCTCGTCGAAATCAAGCACGTCGATGACTACGTTCGTGTCGTGACGCATTGCATGTATCCGTCTAACGGCCTAGTCACTGTTGCAGTTCGGAGTGGGAAGCAGACCGCCGTGGTTTCAGACGAAGGCGGCGCGCTCAGCGAAGCCACCAGCGCGGGTATCGTCAATCGTCCTTCGGATAAACAGCTTTCAAGTCTTATCGCGTCACAAGGCTTGACTGTTAAGAATGGCGTTATCATTGCGCCGCCGGTGCCACTCGATGCTGCCCCAGCAGCAGTGTTGCTTGTGGCAAACGCTGCCAAGGATTTGGCTGGGTGGCTTTACAGCACTGCCCGCGTGAAGCACACGCGGGATTTCAAAAAAGCCTTGGCGCAAATACTGCGCAAGACGTTCGACGAAAATCTGGCGGCAGAAGAAATCCCTGGTCGGTATAAACCGCGCAAGTTTTCCAATGTGGTGCGACTTCCCCACGGGAAAAAGCTGATCGTTGACCCTGTGATGCATGAGGCGTCGTCCATAAATGCTCGCCTAATCGCGAACCTTGATGTTAAGCAGGCCGGTGATCACAAAATCATTCAGCGGCTTGTCTACGATGATGAGGAAGAGTGGGGGCCGGATGATTTGGCGCTTCTGGGAATGACGGATATTACCGTGGTGCCGTTCTCTCGCTCTGTCGAGGTAATGCGCAGGATAGCGGCTAGTGCGTAAAAACCCCCACAAAGACGTCACCGCTAAGGGCGGCGACGATCTCCTGCCGGATGCATGGGACAGGTTTGAGCGCGCGGTGGATGCAGCAGTTAAGAGTGGGCCACAACACCGCGCGCCCATTAATAGTCGCAAAAAAGGAAAGAGTAGATCAGCGCGCGCAACTGTGCGCGGGTCATCACGGGCTTAGACGTCCGCCCCTCGATCAGTCCTTCGATAAGTAAGACGCTTGCCGACGATGCCCCGGATGGATTTTGCCATGCGGTCTGCGTCTGTGACGCCTAGTGCCTGCCGCTCGTTATAGCGAAAATCAAATTCCGCCAGATAACGCTTCAAATGCTGCTGGCTGACGTGGTGATAGGTGCCGACGATCCCGCGCTTGAGGATAGAGAAATAGCCTTCAATGGTGTTAGTGTGGGCTTCGCCGCGAACGTATTCCTCAATGCCATGGTTCACAGTCTCATGGCGGAAGTCGCGATGCATGTGGCGATACTGGCCAGCGTCATCGGTCACAAGGAACGATTTGCTATTCACTTGGGCAACGAGGATCGGACGCAGCGTGGCAGCGGTTACGCTAGGGGTATGAACCGAGCGCACTTGGCCACCGCGTTCGACTAAGGAGAACACGGTTTCTTTGCCCCAGTTGCCGCCAGCATGCTTCTTGAAACGCTTGCTCCGGTGACGGTTCTTTTCCTTGCCGCCCACGAAGGTTTCATCGGCTTCGACGATCTTGCCTTCTCCACCCATCGGGGCGAGGTCGGTTTGACGGAGTGACTCACGGATACGATGGCAGAGGAACCAAGCAGTTTTTTTGCTCAGGCCCAACATGCGGCCAACTTGCAATGCGCTCATGCCCTTCTTCGAGGCCATCATCAAATGCGTTGCAGCAAGCCATTTGTTCAACGGCACCTTTGACCGCTCGTAGAGAGTGCCGACCGTGACGGTGAACGGTTCACGGCAGGCGTTGCATTGGTAGAGGCCGAGGCGATGAGATTTACCAGCCATCAAAGTGGCTTCATTGACAACGCCGCAATGGGGGCACACGGGGCCTTCGGGCCACACGCGCGCTTCAAGCCATGCGCGGGCTTTGGTTTCATCGTGGAAGATTGGGTTAGACAAGTCGCTCATGGGTGCCTCGTTTCAATGAAGCAATTATCCACCCATTGGGCTTACTATGTCAAGGTGATAATTCCCCCTGCGCCATGGCGGCGCAGTTCCGGTCGAGCATCTTGTGCTGCGGATCGGTGTCGCGGTCACCCGCCAGATAGATCACCCGGCGCACGCGATAGCGCTCGATCATGGCCGCCGGTGATTCGCGCTCAAAATAGGCGTTCGACCGCTCGAAGCCGTATTTGAAACGATTCGTCTCGCATCGCGCATTGGCGGGGACGCGAAAGCTGCCGGGCTGCGCCGGATCGGGCCGGCGCGCGTCGAGATAGAGAAAGCTCGACGGATTGGCCACGACGTAGAGCATTTTCTCCGACAGCGCGGGATCCTCCGGCTCCGCGACGGCGTAGCGCTGCACGAATTGCGCGCCCGCCGAATGGCCCGCCAGCACGATGGACGTGAGATTCGGAAATGCCTGCGCATCGGCGAGCCGCGCCAGAATGCGGTCGACCACGTCAAACGAGCTCACCCGCGGCGTCACGTCATGCATCGACAATGCGCCGGCCCGCCAATCGGCGCTACGGCTCCATACCAATTGTCCCTGCGGGATGTTGACGTCACGCTGTTCGACGAACCGCGGTGCGATGACCAATGTCTCCGCCGCCTTGCCGGCCATGGCCGCGGCCTTGGTCATGGTGCGGAAATAGGCGTCCGCATTGCCGTCGGTGCCATGGATGACGACGACCGCGCGGCGAATGTCCGGCTGCGGCACGTCGAGCGCCGCGCTGACAGTGAGCGTCAGGGTGCGGCCCTCGAATTCCACGGCGGTGCGGCAGGCGGCGGGATCGGTGCAGGGCGCAACGGCGCGGGCCGGAACGGCCGCGGCGCCGACGAGAACGGTCGAGAGCGCCAGCGCCACAAGGGCGGCGGCCATGCGGGCAGTGAGCGGTACGACGGGCCGGCTCATGGCGGCACTGTAGTGCAACGCCTCGGCGCGGTATACCTAGCGCATGCACGACCTCGCCATCACCGACCATCCCTCGCCCAATCACGAGCCGCGCGCCGCCGGCGTGCCGCTGGACATGATCATCCTGCACTACACCGGCATGCGCACGGCCGACGCCGCCCTGCAGCGGCTGTGCGATCCGGCGGCGAAGGTGAGCGCCCATTACATGGTGGACGAGGACGGCCGCGTTCTGCGCCTGGTGCCCGAGGAGCGCCGCGCCTTCCACGCGGGCGTCAGCTATTGGCGCGGCGAGCGCGACATCAACTCACGCGCCATCGGCATCGAGATCGTCAATCCCGGCCACGAGTTCGGCTACCGCCCGTTTCCGAAAGCCCAGATGGCGGCTGTGACGCATCTGGCGCGCGCCGTCATGCAGCGCCACGGCATCTCGCCGGTCCGCGTGCTCGGCCATTCCGACGTGGCGCCGGCGCGCAAGACCGACCCCGGCGAACTGTTCGACTGGCGCGGGCTCGCCCACCACGGCGTCGGCCTCTGGCCGCCCGGCGCCGAGGACGAGCCGCCGCCCGGCGCCGCGGTGATTCCGGCCGACGTGCCCTGCGGCGCCGCGCGCGACTTGCAGGAGAAGCTCGCCGCGTTCGGCTATGAGACGCCGCGCGACGCGGTGCTCGATCCAGCCACGCGCCTCGTGGTCACCGCGTTCCAGCGCCACTTCCGCCCGGGCCGCATCGACGGCCAGGTCGACGACGAGACTCTGGCGCGGCTCGACCGCTTGCTCGATCTTTCGGCGTGAGCGCGCCGCGCACGCCTGCTTCCTTGACCCCTGCCCGGTACAGGCCTACCTACAGCGTGCCAGACGGCTGGACGGCCGCCTTCGAGGGTCACACCTCGGGGGAGGAAAGTCCGGGCTCCACGGTGACACGGTGCCGGGTAACACCCGGCGGGAGCGATCCCAGGGACAGTGCCACAGAAAGCAAACCGCCCTCCTTCGGGAGGGTAAGGGTGAAAGGGTGCGGTAAGAGCGCACCGCGCTGCCGGTAACGGCAGTGGCAGGGTAAACCCCACCGGGAGCAAGACCAAATAGGGGCGGCACGTCGATGAGCTTCGGCTCGTCGGCAGCCTGTCATCGGGCAGTCGCCCGGGTCGGTCGCGCGAGGCGCTTGGCAACAAGCGTCCCAGATGAATGGTCGTCACCCGCGCAAGCGGGCACAGAACCCGGCTTACAGGCCGTCTGGCGTTTTCTTTAGATCGCGATAGAAATCGCATGATCGTACAAACAAAAACGGCGGCCCCGAAGGACCGCCGTGGTGTCTGTCGGTGTTATGGTTTTAAGTCCGGCGCCGCCGGGCTGCGAGACCGAGGCCGAGGAGGCCCATACCGAACACGGCGAGCGTGGCCGGCTCGGGCACCTGCGGTGTCGATCCGGTGTCGAAGAAGGTGACATGCGAGAAGCCGGGGTTGTTCGGGAAATAGGTGTCGAGATCGACTGTGAAGCTGGTGATCGGCGCGGTCAGATCATAGAAAAGCGCGAAGCCGTTCGCTTGCTTGATATCAAAGTAGTGAATCTCGGGGTCGCCGGCACCCGGCGTATAGGTCCAGGTCAGTACATTCGTGTTCGCATCGATGCTTACGACAAACTCGCTGCCCGTGATGCTGCCAAAGCTGCCGAAGTCCTGGCCACCGCCAGATTCTCTCTTGTAGATGGTCGGTGAACCGCCTCCAGCCGCGCCTTGATGCGTGCCAGTGATGGTCGCATAGCAATTGGCAAAGCCGCCCGCGCCGCCGCAATCGTTGCCGCTGAAGTTGCCGGCGTAGATCACCGCGGCATTCGACATCGAGCCGAAGCCCATCGTGAGGCCGACTAAAGCGGTTGCGCCAAAAGCGGCTGCCCGAAAATGAGACACTGACATGATAAGTTCCTGTGTTCGTCCTACCCGCTGCATTGCAATATGCGTGCCTATCAGAACGACTAAGATTATCTATTTTTGCGAGTACAACCAGGGGCTTAGCAATCGGCAGCTTGCACCTGAGTTCCAACTGTAAGGTCAACCTTACAGAATGACGGAATTCTTTCCGGCTAAGACCCAGTAGGTCCCGCGTCAACCCCCTGCGATACACGTGGGTCCCTCCCCTTGGAAGACGGCCGAACTTAGAAACGGCTTAGATCCTCGACCGCGTCGAGCACCATGCCTGTGCCCACCGCGATCAGAAGAATATCCGCCGCAACCCGTACGTAGCGCGCACCCGCTGGGGCACGGAGGCGCACGATGAGGTCCGGCGGGAGGTCGTAGAAAACGACGTCGCGAGGCAACGGCCTCCCCCGCGCCCATTTCTTGGCCTGGCCCGGAGGCATGCAACCGTTATTCTTCTTGGCGAGGCCCGGTGGACACTTGCCGCGCGCCATTTCGCTGCCGAAGTAATCGCGAATGACGGCGCGCTCCGACTCGCCGATCTGGACGGTGATGGAAACACCACCGGAATCGCGCGCGGCGGCGCGGCCTTTGCCGGCCTGACCCTGACCTGGGTTGTCGGCTCGGACAGCCGTGGCAAAGAGCATGCCCACGCATAGCACGGCAGAAAAAATCCGGATCATTTCCCCACTCCTTAAGGTAGACGGAAGCTAGACGGGCTTTAGTTTAGCAGCCACAGAACTGCTGACACGCTCTCGTTTTCTTTGTCGATGATGGAAAAGAGCGGCGTCGGCGCTGACTCTCAGCCCCGCGCGGACAAAGAAAAAGCCCGGCACTCGTGCCGGGCTTCGTCCGTCTCGCCCAAAAGCAAGAAAGAGAGTTATTCGACTTTGAGATTCGCGGCCGAGCTCTTGCCGCGCTCGCTGACGACTTCATAGCTGATCGCCTGACCCTCGCCGAGCGAGGACAGACCCGCGCGCTCGACGGCGCTGATGTGCACGAACACATCCTTGCCGCCGTCGGCCGGCTGAATGAAGCCGAAGCCCTTTTGGGCGTTGAACCAC
>CAZOBN010000075.1:0-15089 GCA_964577835.1 uncultured Rhizobiaceae bacterium | reverse complement strand
CGATCGATGACCCTTCCGGAGGACGCCGACGAGGCGAAGATCGCGGCGCGCTATGCCGATGGCGTGCTGCGGGTCGCCATCCCCAAGCCGTCGGATGCGTCTTTTGCTCGGGTTCACCTGATCGGAATGACTTTCGTCCAGCACACTTGCATTCACCGGAGCGCGTAATGGAGACGGCGGAAAAATTCGAAAAGCACATGGCCCAGGTCATCTGGGAGAACCGGTGGAAGAAGCACAGCGCGTTCGAGACCTTCCTCAAGGGCGGCATCACGCGCGAGGGCGCAGCCGTGTTCGCCATCGAGCACTGCGTCTTCGCCGACGAATTCCCGCGCTGGTTTGCCTCGATCATCGCCAATTGCCCGGAGGCCGACGTCCGCCAGTACATGATCGAGAACATGTACGTGGAAGAGGTCAAGGACCCAACCATCACCACCAGCCACTACGAGAGCATGGTCGACTTCGCCGCGGCGCTCGGCTTCGAGCGCAAGGCGATCTATGCTTACAAGGGCCGGCCCTATACCAAGATGGCGCTGGCGTACTGGGAGCGCGCGGCGTGGGCGCTGCCATGGCTGGAGTCCTTCGCCACCGTCGCCGGCCTCGAGGCCGCGCGGGGTCCGATGGTCGGCAAGATGGGCAACACCGTCGCGTTCACGCGCCGGCTGTGGGAGCCGCTCGGCCTGCCGGCCAAGGCGCTCGAGCATTGGTCCGCCGGCGAGGCGGCCGACATCCCCGATGGCGGCCATGGCGATTTGACCCTGAAGATCCTCGCCAAATACGCCGACAGCGACGAGAAGCAGCGGCGTGTTCTGGCCTGCCTTGCCGAGACCATGCAGATCCGCTGGTATCATTTCGACCTGATGGGCCGCGACGCGATGGCCGCGTCGGGTGGGCCGAGCACGGCGGCCGCGTAGTCCGCGATGCCAGGAACGCGGCCGAGCGATGAAGCCTCGGTCGGCGCGCCTGGATGGGATGCGGTGGGCACACGATAAAGGGCGCGGCCATAACGCCGCCGATGGGACGCAGGAGAGGCGAAATGATCGGGACAATGGTACGTCTGGCCATCATGGCCGGATTCGCGGTGACATTCGCGTCGAACGGACCGGGCGCTCATGCTCAAAGCTTCGACGGCAAAACCGTCACCGTCTATATCGGGGTCGGGCCGGGCGGCGGCTTCGACCTCTACGCCCGCACTTTGGCGCGGCACATGGGCAAGCACCTGCCGGGCAACCCGACTCTGGTACCGAAGAATATGCCAGGCGCGGGCAGCATACAGCTCGCCAACATGCTGCCCGCTCGGTGCCCAAGGATGGAACGGCGATCGCCGCCCTCGACAACGCTCTTTACATGCACCAGCTTGTCGGCAACACGGCCAACATCAACTTCGACGCGGCGCAGTTCAATTGGCTCGGCCGTCTCGCCAGCTTGCCGCTGTTGCTGATGTCGTGGCACACGTCTCCGGTGAAGACGCCGGCCGACGTGTTCAACAAGGAGATGACGGTCGGCATGCCCGGCGCGGGCGCTTACAGCGCGCTGCTGCTCAGCGCCGTCAAGAGCCTGACCGGCGCCAAGCTCAAGTTCATCTACGGCTACCAGAGCGGTGCCGAGGTGCGGCTGGCGCTCGAGCGCGGCGAGATCGACGGCACCGCGAGCATCCAGTGGACGCTGATGCGCGAACAGCAGAAGGATTGGCTGATCAACAAGAAGGTCAATCTGCTGATTCAGCTCGGCCTGAAGTCCTATCCCGACCTGCCCGACACGCCGTTGATCCGCGACCTGGTCAAGGACGAGGAGAGCAAGCGGATCCTGCTGGTGTTCCTGGCGCCGGCCGAAATCGGCCGCGCCTACGTGGCCCCGCCGGGGATGGCTCCGGAAACGGTCAAGGTCTTGCGCTCGGCCTTTACCGCGATGACCAAGGATGATGCGTTCCTTGCCGATGCGGCGAAGCAGAGCCTCGAGGTCGATCCGATGACCGGCGAAGAGATGCAGTCTCTGATCAAGTCGATCGCCGAGATTCCGCCCGCGACCCTCGCCCATGCCAGGCAGGTGATGGAAGCCGCCGACAAGAAGTAACGGCGGGGGACAGGCTCAAAGAAGTATCGCCGCACCTGCGGCGCCATCGGGCAGCCGGTCGGGCGCCATTCGGTGCGGACAAAGAAAGGCAAGGCTCATCGCCTATCCTTTCCGGCGCGGAATTTTGATCGTTTTCATGTCAGATAGGCCACCGGCGCCGCGTGAACAGGCACTCAGTTCACGCGGCGTCTCCCACCGGCGGCTAGACGGCGATCTCCTTGGTGGAGATCGTGTATTTGAAGGTGCTTGCATCGAGGCAGTCGAGACGGCCCGCGGCCGTCTCGGCCTGCGGGTACATCAGGAAGCCCACGGCCGGTCCCGCCGCGCCCGGCAGCCGGACGTCGCGCGCGTCGTTGTAGGCGATCCAGTTCGTCTCCCAGGCGCCGAACAGCGTGCGGCGCGCCGCCTCCACCCTGGCGTCGTCCAGCGCCCGATTGCCTGGCGGCTCCTCGAGGACCACCTTGCGGACGTCGGCCGGATCCATCGGCACCCAGCCGAAATCGTTCAGGTAGACTTCGGCGCGGCAATGCTGTGCCTTGGTGATGTCGGCGCTGTTGGCGCCCAGGCTCTTGTAGCCAAACCGTGACGGCGCCACGCGGATGCCGTAGAGCTCGCGGGCCGGAATGCCAACGCTGCGCGCGAGCCCGACGAACAGCGCGTTGAGATCGGCGCATTTGCCGCCGAGATTGCCCGTTTGCAGCATCGCGGCGACCTGGCCGGAGCCGCAGCCCCGCGTATTGGCATCGCGATACGTGTTGACGACGATCCATTCGTAGAGGCTGCGCACCTTGGCGAGATCGCTGTCGGCGCCCGCGGTGATCGCCGCCGCGGTCGCGCGGACGACGCCATCGGTCGGCACAAGCTCGGTCGCGGCGGTGAACAGCTTGCGTTCCACCGCGCTCAAGGGCGTTGGTGTGCCGCGCCTCGCCAGATCGACCGCGCGATCGCGGGTCGCCACGCGGCTCCTCACCGTGACGGCTGGCGCGGCGGCATCCTTCGGCCACGACACCGCGAGCAGCTTGGCTCCGTAGTCGCCGGTTTGATGCACCGTCGCGTCGGCGCTGGTTGCCTCCCACGTGTCGCCGAGCGGCCGGATCCAGTCCGCCGCGGCGACGGAGGGCAGCGGGATCCAGGTCCGGACCCCGTCGCCGGAGCTGGGAATCTCTATGCGCGTGGTGATCTCGAAGGCGCGCCACGGACCAGCCACCGGCGCGAAGGCGTTGGCCGCCGGCGCCGCTCGTGACGCCATAGGCATCAGCGCCAGGGTCGAAAACGCGGCGCCGCTCTTGAGAAAATCACGCCGGTCGATACTCATGACGTCGCTCCCTTCGATTTGACGCGTTGTAGTCGACTCCCCAGCCGCGGCGGCCAAGCGCGGGATCATGACGTCACGCTGGCCCGTTGCCTCACAGCGACGCGCGCGGGACCCGCGGTGAACGCGCCCACGGCAGAAGCATGGGAAAAGCCGCGCCGCCGCAACAGGTCGAGCATGTCGGGCACCGCCTGCGCGGCGCAGGCGATCATGAGCCCGCCGCTGGTCTGCGGGTCGCAGAGAAGATGGCGCCGCCACTCCGGCAGGTCGGCCGGAAGATCGACCTCGGCGCCGAAGCTCGCCCAGTTGCGCTTCGAGGCGCCGGTGACGATACCCGCTTCGGCGAATCGGCGCGCGGCGGGGAAGATCGGTAGCGCGTCCTCGTCGATGTCGAGCGCAAGCGAGGCGCCGCGGCACATCTCCAGGGCGTGGCCGAGCAGGCCGAAGCCGGTCACGTCAGTCACCGCATGCACGCCCGGGATCGATGGCAGGTCGGCGCCGACCGCATTGAGTTGGGTCGTCGAGGCCAGCATGTCGTCATAGGAGATCTCGTCCAACTCGCCGCGCTTCAAAGCCGCGCTGAAAATGCCGATGCCGAGGCGCTTGGTGAGAATCAGCCGGTCGCCCGGCTGTGCCGTGCTATTGCGCAATACCCGCGCCGGATCGACCACGCCGAACACCGCCAGGCCGTAAATCGGCTCGAGCGAATCGATCGAATGGCCGCCGGCGACGGGAATGCCGGCCGCGGCGCAGACCGAGGCACCGCCGGCAAGAATGTCCTGGACGATCTCGACCGGCACCTTATCCACCGGCATCCCGACGATCGCCAGGGCGAGCGACGGCACGCCCCCCATAGCGTAGACATCGGACAGCGCATTTGTCGCCGCAATGCGCCCGAAATCGAATGGATCGTCGACGATCGGCATGAAGAAATCCGTCGTCGCCACGATGGCCTGGCGATCATTGAGCCGGTAGACGGCGGCGTCGTCGGAGGTCTCGGTTCCCACCAGGAGAGAAGGGTACGCCGCGGTAACCGGCATTTTGGCCAGGATGCGATGGAGCACGGACGGCGCGAGCTTGCAGCCGCAGCCGCCGCCGTGAGCCAGATCGGTCAATCGGAACGAGTCTGCCACTGGCCCCTCCCTCCCTTATGCCGAAGGAGCCAAGCTCGGGATCGGCGCGATGCGCCGTATCCGCTTATGGAGCGCCGTCACGCGGCAGACAGCCAATGCCATCTATAAAAAAGTATCTCGCTGGGACCGCACCGGGTCAAGGCGTGTTTGCTTACAATCGGCATTTCTTGACAGGTGCCCAAGCCGAGCGGATAATTTACGAAAATAAATAGGAAATCTCGCCTTCAGGGAATGCAGCGAAGCTGAGTGGCTTCGCGTGGATGGGAGGAGCGGTCACGATGCTCGACGACGTCTCACGGCGCCAATTCCTGCGAGGATCGGGAGCGAGCCTAGCGGGCACGACTCTCGGCGCGTTCGGATTCGGCGACATCGAAGCGGCACATGCCGCGGCGATTCGACCGTTCAAACTTGCGCGCATGACCGAGACACGAAACACGTGTCCCTACTGCGCGGTCGGCTGCGGCATCATCATGTATGCGCCGGAGCCCGCCGCGGGCGGCAAGCGCACCATCATGCATATCGAGGGCGACCCCGATCACCCCACCAATCGCGGCACGCTGTGCCCGAAGGGAAGCGCCCTGCTCGATTTCGTTCGGGCGCCGACGCGGCTGACCAAGCCGCGTTACCGCGCGCCAGGCGAGAACACGTTCAAGGACGTTTCGTGGGACTGGGCGCTCGACCGCGTCGCGCGGCTCATGAAGGACGACCGCGACAAGAATTTCGTCGCCACCAACAAGGACGGTGTGACCGTCAATCGGTGGCTGACCACCGGATTTCTCGCCGCCTCGGCGTCGAGCAATGAAACCGCATTCCTGACATATAAAGTGGTTCGAGGCTCGGGGGGCCTCGTCTTCGACAACCAAGCAAGAGTTTGACACGGCCCCACGGTGGCCAGTTTGGCCCCAACATTCGGTCGTGGCGCGATGACGAATTCCTGGACCGACATCCGGAACACGGATCTCGTCATCATCATGGGCGGCAACGCCGCTGAGGCCCACCCTTGCGGCTTCAAGTGGGTCACGGAAGCCAAAGCCAACCGCGGCGCCAAGCTGATCGTCGTCGATCCGCGCTTCACGCGCTCGGCCGCGGTTGCCGACATCTACGCGCCGATCCGGCCCGGCACCGACATCGCCTTTCTGCTCGGGCTGATCAATCACTGCGTCAGCAACGACAAGGTGCAGTGGGCCTACACCAAGGCTTTCACCAATGCCTCCTACATCGTCAAGGAAGGCTACAGCTACGCCGATGGCCTGTTCAGCGGCTATGACGAGGCCAAGCGCGACTACGACCGCTCCAGTTGGGAGTACGAGATCGGCGCCGACGGCTACGCCGTCACCGACCCGACGCTCCAGAACCCGCGCTGCGTGTGGAATCTGCTGAAGCGGCATGTGGCGACGTTCACGCCGGAGATGGTCGAGCGTATCTGCGGCACGCCGAAGGCGAAGTTCGAGAAGATCGCCGCGATG
This sequence comes from uncultured Rhizobiaceae bacterium, assembly GCA_964577835.1. Classification (GTDB taxonomy): domain Bacteria; phylum Pseudomonadota; class Alphaproteobacteria; order SMXQ01; family SMXQ01; genus CAVVYA01. The sequence goes on along the minus strand of CAZOBN010000075.1, from coordinate 9,108 downwards.
ATCGCGGAAACCTCGTCGCCGACCAAGACGATGACGTCGATGTACGCGCTTGGCTGGACGCAGCACTCGAAAGGATCGCAGAACATCCGCGCCATGGCGATGCTGCAGCTCATCCTCGGCAACATCGGCGTGCGCGGCGGCGGCATGAATGCGCTGCGCGGGCACTCCAACATCCAGGGGCTGACCGACATCGGACTGATGTCGAATCTGATCCCAGGCTATCTGACCATACCGGTGGACTCCGAACCCGATTTCGCCTCCTACATGGCGAAACGGGGGTTCAAGCCGCTGCAGCCCAACCAGATGAGCTACTGGCAGAACTACAAGAAGTTCTTCGTCAGCTTCTTGAAGTCGATGTGGGGACCGGCGGCGACCGCCGAGAACGACTTCGCCTACAACTGGCTGCCCAAGCTCGACGTGCCCGGCTACGACATCCTGCGTGCCTTCGAACTGATGCACCAGGGCAAGATCAACGGCTATGTCTGCCAGGGCTTCAACCCGCTGCTGTCGTTCCCCAACCGCAAGAAGGTCACGGAGTCGCTGGCGAACCTCAAGTTCCTCGTCACGATCGATCCGCTCGACACGGAAACGTCGCGCTTCTGGGAGAACCACGGCGCCCACAACGATGTCGACCCCAAGAAGATACAGACCGAGGTCTTCCAACTGCCGTCGGCCTGCTTCGCCGAGGAGGAAGGCTCGCTGACCAATTCGAGCCGCTGGCTGCAGTGGCACTGGCGCGGCGGCGATCCGCCGGGCGACGCACGGCACGACATCTGGATTGTGGCGCAGCTCTTCACGCGCTTGCGCGACCTCTACGCCAAGGAAGGCGGCGCGGTGCCCGATCCGATCCTGAAGTTGCACTGGCCTTACAAGGATCCGAACGAACCGACGCCCGAAGAGATCGCGCGTGAGCTCAACGGCTACGTCGTCGAGACGGTGAGGGATCCGAACGATCCCTCGAAACTTCTGCTCGAGGCGGGCAAGCAGGTGGCCGGATTCGGCGCGCTGCGCGACGATGGCACCACCGCGTGCGGCAACTGGATCTACTCCGGCTGCTTTACCGAGGCGGGCAACATGATGGCCCGCCGCGACAATTCCGATCCTGACGACGCCGGCTTCTATTCGAAGTGGGCGTTCTCGTGGCCGGCCAACCGGCGTATTCTCTACAACCGCGCGTCGTGCGACCTTGAGGGCAAGCCGTGGGATCCGACCCGCAAGACGATCGAGTGGAACGGCCAGGCCTGGAGCGGCTACGACGTCCCCGACATCGTGCCCACCGCCAAGCCCGATCAGGTCGGACCCTTCATCATGAACCCGGAGGGCGTGAGCCGGCTGTGGGTGCGGGGCACGATGAAGGACGGCCCGTTCCCGGTGCACTACGAGCCGTTCGAGAGCCCGGTCGAGAACGCGATCGCGCCGAAGGTGCGTGGCAACCCCGCGGCCCGCGTGTTCCAAGGCGATTTCACCCAGTTCGCGGATGTCGCCTCGCCGGAGTTTCCTTACGTCGGAACGTCCTACCGGCTCACCGAGCACTTCCACTTCTGGACCAAGCATGTCTGGGTCAACGCGATGCTCCAGCCGGAGTTTTTCGTCGAGATCTCCGAGCAGCTCGCGCGCGAAAAGAATATCGGCCAAGGTTCATGGGTACGGGTATGGTCGAAGCGCGGATCGGTGCAGGCCAAGGCGGTGGTGACCAAGCGTATCAAACCGATGGTTTGCAATGGCAAGACGGTGCACATCGTCGGCGTGCCCCTGCACTGGGGTTTCACCGGTGCTGCGAAGAAAGGCTACGGCCCGAATTCGCTCACGCCGTTCGTCGGCGACGCCAACGTCGAGACGCCGGAGTTCAAGGCGTTCCTGCTCAATATTGAGCCCATCGAAGCGCCGACGGCCTGACGGAGGATCGAACGATGGCCATTCCCCGTACCATGGAAGTCGTCCGCAGCTCCGCATCGGTCGCGCCGCCGGCCACCGTCGAGTTCCGCGATGAAGTGGTGAAGCTGATCGACGTGTCGAAGTGCATCGGCTGCAAGGCGTGCCAATCGGCCTGCCTAGAATGGAACGACCGCCACGAAGAGGTCGGCGTCAACACCGGGGTCTACGACAACCCGCACGACCTGACGCCGGACACCTGGACGCTGATGCGGTTCGCCGAATATGAGAACGCCGACACCGGCGATCTCGAGTGGCTGATCCGCAAGGACGGCTGCATGCACTGCGCCGATCCCGGCTGCCTCAAGGCGTGCCCGGCGCCGGGTGCCATCGTCCAGTACAGCAACGGCATCGTCGATTTCGTCGAGGAGAACTGCATCGGCTGCGGCTATTGCGTGAAGGGCTGCCCATTCGATATTCCGCGCATCTCCAAGGTCAAGCACAAGGCGCATAAATGCACGCTGTGTTCCGATCGGGTCGCGGTGGGGCAGGGACCGGCCTGCGCCAAGGCCTGCCCGACGCACGCCATCGTCTTCGGCACCAAGGACGAGATGCTGGGTCATGCCGCGGGCCGCATCGACGACCTCAAGTCGCGCGGCTTCTCGAACGCCGGCCTCTACAACCCGGACGGCGTCGGCGGCACCCACGTCATGTATGTGCTGCACCATGCCGACAAGCCGGAGCTTTACTCGGGGCTGGCCAAGAACCCGAGGATCAGCCCGCTGATCGAGGCGTGGAAAGGTGTCACCAAATACGTCGGACTCTTTGCCGTGGTTGGCACCATCGGCCTCGGTTTGCTCCATCATATCGTGCAAGGTCCGAACCGGGCTTCGCGGGAAGATGAGGAAAAGGCCCGGCGGCTGGTGGAGGGTGACGTATGACGGCTGTATCGCGGGATGCCAAACCGGCCGCCCAGGCGGACAAGACTGTAACGGTCGACCGCTACACGACGGCCGCGCGCATCAACCACTGGATTACCGCGATCAGCCTTGTCTTGCTGGCGATCTCGGGGTTGTCGCTGTTCCACCCCCGTCTGTTCTTCCTGACCGCGCTGTTCGGCGGCGGCGAAATGACGCGCATGATCCACCCGTGGATCGGCGTCGTGTTGTTTTTCAGCTTTCTCGGCCTGTTTCTCCGCTTCTGGCGGCTGAACCTGTGGAAGGCGGAGGATGGCACCTGGATGCGCCGCATGCGCGACGTGCTCGGCGCGCATGAGGAAAACCTGCCCGAGATCGGCAAGTACAACGCCGGCCAGAAGCTCGTGTTCTGGGGCATGGCGGCGCTGATCGTGGTGCTGATCGCGAGCGGCCTCGTCGTCTGGGACCAGTACTTCTCCCAGTACACGTCGTTGGAGCAGAAGCGCGTGGCGATTCTGGTCCATTCGATCGCCGCGATCATTGCCATCATGATCTGGATCGTGCACGTCTACGCGGCGATATGGGTGCGCGGCACGGTGCGCGGCATGGTACGGGGCAGCGTGACCGGCGGCTGGGCGTGGCGCCACCACCGCAAATGGCTGCGCGAGAAGGCCGCCACGCACGAAGTGCACACCACCCGCGAGCGCCGGTAACCGGACGATCGGCAAATTCATCCCATGAGTGAGAAGGAAGCGCCCACCGGGGATGCGATTCCCATCGGCGACACGGTGGCGCCCGCCTTTGCGCGCCTGCCCGATCCGGCACATCTCTTCCATGAGCGTGCCGAGCGCTTCCGGACGCTCGCTGTTGGCCATGATCTTGGGCCCTATCTTCTGTTTCTTGCGGCGGTAGCCGAGGTCCAGGACCGCGTGCAGGACGGGCTGCCGCCGGCGGGCTGGCCCGCGTCGGACGCCGTCGAGCGCGCCTGTGGCTTCGGCATGCCGCCGCTGGACCGCGACGCCTTCCGGCCCGATGACGCGTTCGCCGCCGTTCTCTCCGGTTTGCTGGCGGGGCTGCGGGATATCGCCATGCCGGCGCTTGCCCGTCAGGCGATCGCCGGCTTGGACGTGGCCGACGAGGGCCAGCGCGCCGCGATGGTGCGAAATGTTCTCACCGACGCCATACCGGCCGATGCTTTCGCGCCGCACGCCCTGGTCGCCGCGGCGCTTCAGGTTTACTTCGCGCGCGCGGCGGCCCGACTCGACGCCCGCCGTCTCGGGCCAGTGGCGGACGGCGCCTGTCCGGCCTGCGGCGGCCCTCCGGTCGCCTCGCTGGTGGTCGGCTGGGAGGGGGCCCACGGCGCCCGCTATTGCGCCTGCGCGCTCTGCGCGACGCTCTGGAATTACGTCCGCATCAGATGTACGCTTTGCGGCGGAACCAAAGGCATCGCCTATCACGGGATTGAAGGCGATGCCGGGACGGTCAAGGCCGAGACCTGCGATTCATGCCGCGGATACGTGAAGATCCTCCATCAGCACGAGGATCCGCGGCTGGATCCCGTCGCCGACGACGTGGCGACGCTCGCGCTTGATCTGCTGAGTCGTGCAGCGGGTTTTCGCCGGGGGGCGGTGAATCCATTTCTGCTCGGATATTGATCCCGAGGTTCGGGTGCCATGGCAGATGCTGAGGCCGCTGATCTAAGAAAGCTTCCGTCGGTCGACGAGGTGCTGCGGACCCCGGAAGCGGGGCGCGCGGTAGAGCGTTTCGGCCGCTCGGCCGTCGTCGGGGCGGTGCGCACCGTGCTCGCCGCCGCCCGCGAGGCGACGCGCGCCGGCGAGGGCGATGCGCCGGATTCCCGGGAGATCGCCGACAGCGCCCGCCGCCACCTCGAAATCGAGGCGATGCCGAGCTTGAGGCCGGTCCTCAACCTGACCGGCACGGTGCTTCACACCAACCTCGGGCGCGCGCTCATCGCCGAGGTGGCAATCGAGGCGGCGGGGTCCGCCATGCGAGCCGCCGTTGCGCTGGAGTTCGACCTCGGCGGCGGGCGCCGCGGCGAGCGCGACGATCATCTGCGCGGTCTCCTGTGCGAGTTGACCGGCGCCGAGGATGCGACCGTCGTCAACAACAATGCCGCCGCGGTCCTGCTCGTGCTCAACACCTTCGCGGTGAACCGCGGCGCGATCGTTTCTCGCGGCGAATTGATCGAGATCGGCGGGGCGTTCCGGATCCCCGAGATCATGGCGCGGTCCGGCGCGCAGCTCGTCGAGGTCGGCACCACCAACCGCACGCACCTCAAGGACTACGCCGCCGCATTGGGACCGGACACCGGTCTCATCCTCAAGGTTCACACCTCGAACTACCGTATCGAGGGCTTCACCGCCGAGGTACCGGCGGCGGCCCTCGCCGAGCTCGCGCGCCAGCACAAGGTGCCGCTCGCCCATGATCTCGGCTCAGGAACGCTGGTCGATCTCGCGCGCTGGGGTCTGGTCCGCGAGCCGACCGTGGCGGAGGCGGTCGCGGCCGGCGCCGACCTCGTCATGTTCTCGGGCGACAAGCTGCTCGGTGGCCCGCAGGCCGGCTTCATCGTCGGCCGCAAGGCGCTGCTCGCCCAGATCAACCGCAATCCGCTCAAGCGGGCGTTGCGCGTGGATAAAATCAGGCTCGCGGCCCTGGAGGCGACGCTGCGGCTCTACCGCGATCCCGATCGCTTGGCCGAGCGGCTCCCGACAATCCGCCTGCTCGCTCGGCCAGCCGACGAGATCGCCATGCTCGCCCGGCGTCTCGTGCCCGCCGTCGCGCGGGCCGTCGGCAGCGCTTACACGGTCGAGGCTGTCGATTGTCGCAGCCAGATCGGCTCGGGCGCGCTGCCGACCGAGACCATCGCCAGCGCCGGCCTCGCCATCGCGCCCCGTGCCAGGAAAGGCGGCGGCCGCGCGCTCGAGTCCTTGGCGTCGGCGCTACGCCGGCTACCCGTTCCGATCGTCGGCCGCATCGAACAGAATGCCGTGGTGCTCGATCTGCGCTGCCTCGAGGACGAGGCCGGGTTCGTCGCCGACCTTGCCGCGCTCGATCTCGGCGGCGGGCCCGCGCCGCGGCCGAAGGCCGTGCCATGATCGTCGGCACCGCCGGTCATGTCGATCACGGCAAGACCGCGCTGGTGCGGGCCCTGACCGGCGTCGACACCGACCGTCTCAAGGAGGAGAAGGCGCGCGGCATCTCGATCGACCTCGGCTTCGCCTACGCGCCGACTCCCGGCGGCGGGGTCATCGGCTTCGTCGACGTGCCGGGTCATGAGCGCTTCATCCACAACATGCTCGCCGGCGCATCCGGCATCGATATGGTTCTGCTGGTCGTCGCCGCCGACAGCGGCGTCATGCCGCAGACGGTCGAGCATGTCGCCATCGTCGATCTCCTGGGCATCCGTCACGGGCTGGTCGCCTTGACCAAGGTCGATCTGGTACCGCCCGAGCGGCGCGCCGCGGTGCGGGCGCAAATCAGCGCACTCCTGGCAAGGACGGCGCTGGCGGGGAGCGCCATTGTCGATGTTTCGACTGTCAGCGGCGAAGGGGTCGACGCCATGCGCGCGGCGCTTCACGGCGCGGCCGCCGCCATCGATGAGCGCTCCCAGTCGGGCCGCTTCCGCCTGGCCGTCGACCGCTCCTTCACGCTGACCGGCATCGGCACCGTCGTCACCGGCACGGTGATGTCGGGGATGGTGGCCGTCGGCGATGTGGTGACGGTGAGCCCGTCGGGCCTGGCGGCGCGCGTGCGCTCGATCCATGCCCAGAACCGCCCCGCCGAACGCGGCCGCGCCGGCGAGCGCTGCGCGCTCAATCTCGCCGGTGAGGGGGTCACGAAGGAGGCGGTCACCCGGGGCGATGTCGTCCTCGACCCGACGCTGCACGCGCCGACCGTCCGGCTCGACGCATGGCTGCGCGTGCTGGATTCGGAGCCGAAGACGATCGGCCAATGGATGCCGGTTCGCTTCCACCACGGCGCCAGCGATGTCGGCGGACGCATCGTGCCGCTCGGCGATGCGCCGCTCGCGGCCGGCACCGAAGGCTGGGTCCAACTCGTGCTCGACCGGCCCATCGCCGTCGCCGTCGGCGACCGTTTCATTGTCCGCGACACATCGGCGCAACGCACGATCGGCGGCGGCACCCTTGTCGATCTCCGCGCGCCGGCGCGCCGCCGCCGCACGCCGGAGCGGCTGGCGCAGCTTGCGGCGCTGGCACTTCCCGATCCGGCCTATGCTCTCGCGGCCTATCTCGAAGGACCGCCTGGCTTCATCGATCTCACCGCGTTCGCCCGCGACCGCGCGCTTGGCGCCGAGTCCGTCGATGCCATCGCCGGCCGCCTCGCGCTCGTCGGTCTTCCGGTCCAAGGCGCCACGTTCGCGCTCTCGGCAAAGCGCTGGGCCGGATTCCGGCGCGCGCTCGCCGATCTGCTCGCCGCGTTCCACAAGGAGAGTCCCGATTTTCAAGGCATGGGCCGCGAGCGCTTGCGGCTCCGGCTCGATCCGCGGCTGCCCGCGCCGGCATTCGCCGCGGCGCTGCTGCGGCTCGCCAAGCTCGGCGACGTCGCCATCGACGGCGCCTGGGTGCGCCTGCCCAGCCATCACGCGCGCCTGACCGCAGAGCATGAGGCGTTGTGGGCGCGGGTGCGGCCGCTGCTGGGTGGCGCGGAGCGGTTCCGGCCGCCGCGTGTGCGCGACATCGCCGGCCACCTCCGCGTCCAGGAGGCCGACGTGCGCAGGCTTCTGAAGCTCGCTTCTCGCCTGGGGCGGGTCGATGAGGTCGCGCAGGACCATTTCTTCCTGCGCGCCACCGTCGGCGAGATCGTGGATGTCGCCCGCGCCGTCGCGGCGGCGCAGCCGGAGGGCGAGTTCACGGCGGCGCTTCTCCGCGACCGGCTCGACAACGGCCGCAAGGTCGCGATCCAGATCCTCGAATTCCTCGACCGCCACGGCGTGACGATTCGCCGCGGCGACAACCGCCGCATCAACCTTCATCGCGTCGACCTGTTCCGGCCTTCGCCGGCGCCGGCCCACGCATCCCCCGATCCGGTCGGGAACGCTGGAAGAGAATCGTCCCCGGTGGGGCGTCCGGACTTCAAATCCGGGAAGGGCCGCGAGCCGGTCCTTGGTGGGTTCGACTCCCACTCTCCTCCGCCACCCCGCCCGCCCGCGCGAAAGGTTGTGCGATGACGGCTGTTCTCGCTCCGCTCATCGATACCCTGAAGGCCGCGGCCGACCGCGCCGGCGAAACCGAGGCGGCCTACCGCCGGGAGACGGTGCAACGGATCGCCGCGCTCGAGCGCGAGCGCACGTTTGCCTTCCGCCGCCTCAACCTCATGCGGGCGGTGATCGCGGCGGTCTCTGGCGCCGAGACGGAAGAGGAGGCGGCCGCACGGGCGGCCGCGGCGCTGTGCTACGAGGTCGGCTGGGATGGCGTCAGCGAGGCGCGCACGACGGTGCTGGAGGAATTCGCCGCGGTGGCAAAGACGGTCTTCGCGGACCTCGATCGGCAGGCCGATGCGTCGCCCGGCGATGGCGCTGTCGCGCTCGCGGCGCTCGGGGCTTTCGAGACGTGGTACGGCGCGACGCACACCGGACCGTTCTGGGCCCTGTTCGACCAGTACGTGCCGCAGACATCGGTGGTGGACTTCTAACGAAGCAGCTTCACCACCAGCATCGCGGGATGTCCGCCGTCAAGTAGCGCAATTCCAGAGAGCTGGAAGAGTCACACCGAGATAGTCTTCGAGCTTCTTGAGTTGCGTGCTCAAGGCAGGCTGGCTGACATGGCATGCCTCGGCCGCCCGGCCGAAGTGGCCATGATCGGCCAAGGCAACCAGATAGCGCAACTCGCTGAGCGTCATGGCACATCCAGACGATCGATATTGTCAATTGATCGTATCTGTACAATCAATTTTACAAAAATCAAGATCGCGCCGATCTTCCTCGAACCATTCTGATTGGCGCCGCTGCCGCCCGGCAACGCGCCGAGAAAAGCCGTGACCGGCGCCTGACGATCTCCGGTCCGAGCCGCGGATCGGCCAACAGCCGAACAACGCTAAGGGGCTAAGCGAAGGCGCTCTCCAGATATAGCGCCGTATGACGACGTCGCCAGATGGGTCCTCGTGCGGGACACGCGAGAACGAACCGTCCCAACGGGCACTCTGGCTCTTCTCGCTGTCTCTTCGTAGCTCAGACCATCGATCGCCACCATGATAAATGTATCTCGTTGTACAGCCGAAAGTTCCCCTAGTGTTCTGTTCGCATCGGATGATTCCCAAAGCCGTGTCGGAATGCGATTCT
>CAZOBN010000074.1:0-15197 GCA_964577835.1 uncultured Rhizobiaceae bacterium | reverse complement strand
CCGCGCGCCGCGCTGCGCGCCGAGGAGATCGCCAAGAGCGCCGAGTTCTTCTCCTTCGGCACCAACGACCTGACGCAGACGACGCTCGGCATCTCGCGCGACGACGCAGCCTCCTTCCTGGGCGCCTACACCGCCAAGGGCATCCTCGCGGCCGATCCCTTCGTCACCATCGACCAGGAGGGCGTCGGCGAGCTGGTGAAGCTGGCCGCCGAGCGTGGCCGCAAGGCCCGGCCCGACATCAAGCTCGGCATCTGCGGCGAGCATGGCGGCGACCCGGCCTCGATCTGGTTCTGCGAATCGGTCGGCCTCAGCTATATCTCCTGCTCGCCCTACCGCGTGCCCATCGCCCGCCTCGCCGCCGCCCAAGCAGCCCTCGCCGCCTCGGCCGGCAAGCTGCAGGACCGCATGGTGGCGGCGACGGCGTAAGCTCTAGCGAACGCCTGACATCATCCGGGTCATCCGTTTCGATCAGGCGCGTCGTCTCTTATTCTCCGTCATGGCCCGACTTGATCGGGCCATCTCAGGCGGGCGACGCGCGTTGCCAGCAACACTCGTCATGGCCGCACTTGTTGCGGCCATCCCACGACTTTTCTGTTTTAGCATTGCAAAAAAAACGTGGATGCCCGGACCAAGTCCGGGCATGACGAAAGGGGAGGGTGGCCCTGGCATGAGATGGCCCGATTGAATCGGGCCATGACGGGGGTAGGGAGGCAGCGTCGGCACGGCGCCTCTCCGTTTGCATCGGCGTCAGTTCGGCGCTTTGTCCGCGTCGGCCGCCGCGGCGTCCGGTGTTGCGCCTTCGCCGTCCGGCAGCCAGGGCGGATGCTTGGGCGTGATCTTGCTCTCGCCGGCCATCAGCGGCTTCTCGGCCTTCACGGCGGCGGCCACCTGCTCGAGCCGCAGCAGCGCGATGCCCTGGTCGCCCATGCCGCTGCGCATCTCGCCCGCCTCGGCGCCCTCGAAGGTCACGGCCGCGCCGATGGCCGGCACGTCGCCCTCGATCTCGACCGGCAGCAGCCGCTTCTTCACCAGGCCGCGGTAGCGCATGCGCGCCGTCAGCTCCTGGCCGACGTAGCAGCCCTTGGTCCAGTCGATGGCGTTGAGCAGGTCGAAATCCGCCTCCATCGGCAGGGTCTTCTCCTGCACCAGGTCGACGACCCCCTCGGGGATTCCGAAATGCAGCCGCAGGGTCTCGTAGGCCATGCGGTCGCCCGCCGTAAAGCCGGCATTCTCCAGCGCCTCGACGCCCGACGCTGGCAGCAGGGCGCGCGCGCCGATGCCGGCATAGCGCGGATCGACATAGCAGAAGCCGGCGGCGAACGGCCCGCCGCGCCCCTCGAAGCCGTGCAGCGCCTGGGAATCGTGCGGCCCGTCGCCGAGCAGGGCGATGGTGCGGAACAGCTTGCTCACGTCGTCGACATCGACCTTGGCGCGCAGCCGGTATTTCAGCAGGCGCGCGCGCAAATCCTCGAGCCGCGATTTGGCGACGTCGAGGAACAGCACGCCGTCGAGCTCGACGATGAAGAAGTCGTGCAGGTAGCGGCCCTGGGGCGTCAGCAGCGCGCCGTAGATCGCCCGGCCGGGCCGCGCCTTGTCGACGTCGTTGGTGACGACGCCCTGCAGGAAGGCGCGCGCGTCCGGCCCGGCGACCGCGAGCGTGCCGCGATCCTCGAGGGCGACGAAGGATTTCTGACCGAAGCCAAGCATTGTATGTCCAAATGGATGACAGTCAGCGCAGGCTAACAGGGTTTAGCTAACGGACCAAGTAGGCACACCGCGGCTATATCGCGCCGCATCTTAGTGCGCGTTCACATGCAGCAGGATGCTCCACGCGTAGTGCAATATGTGATATTGCTAAGCTTCGGAGCACCCGAATTACTCCATAAGCACGAAACGAATCAATCGATGAAGAAAAATCCTGCCTTCGCCACTTCAGGCACCGAAGCCGAAAAGATCGACGTGCGACTTAGCTACGGGATTGTGCGTCTATTTTCCGAAGGTTTGTACGCTAGTCCGAATAAGGCTATTGAAGAGTTGGTGGCCAACTCGTTCGACGCCGGCGCTATATCCGTTTCTGTTTTCCTGCCATTGGATTTCCACGAACAGAGAGCAACGATCGCCGTCCTCGATGATGGCGAGGGCATGGATGTCAAAGGCCTGAAGCAACACTGGTTGATTGGCAAAAGTTTAAAGAGAAAGCTAGCTGAACTTCCCAGAGGCAGGCAGCAGATTGGACAGTTTGGAATTGGTAAACTGGCAACCTATGTCCTGGCAAACCGTCTCACTCACATTTCCAAAAAGGCCGGGAAATATTACTCCACCTCGATGGACTTTCGAGCGGTCGACCGACTGGGCGATGAGGAAGTAGAACCAAAGAAGCCAATTCAACTTAGCCTTCGAAAGCTCACAGAGCAGCAAGCAAAGGTAGCTCTAAGTACATGGATCAGCTCGCCCGCGTTCAAAAATAGCGGAGTGAAGCTATTCGGCCGTGGTTCAACCAAATCATGGACGTTCGCGATCCTTTCTGATCTGAAGGAAAAAGTTCACCAGATCAGCCGACCGAAACTCTCTTGGGTCTTGCGAACGGCACTTCCCCTGCGTGATGACTTCGCGATCCATTTGGACGGAACGAAGCTTGAATCGAGCAAGGCAGGCAAAGGACTGCTAAGGACATGGGTGCTCGGCAGAGACATTGAGAAACTGCCTAAACCCGCCCCGAAGGAAATTGAAGTTGCCGAGGACAAGAGCCAGACGAAGGACATTGCAAAACGATTCGCCCTGAATCATGAGGGATTGGGCCGCATCTCTGGATACATTGAAGCCTATAAAGATCTGCTCTCGGGAAAATCCGATGAGATTGGCCGCAGTCATGGCTTCTTTGTTTACGTCCTTGGTCGCCTCATAAATGTGGAAGATGGTCACTTCGGTATCTCACCCGATGAACTCCGACACGGAACGTTTGGTCGTATTCGCGTAGTCGTGAATATGGATGGACTCGACAGGTATCTTCAGTCTGACCGGGAGAGAGTTCGCGAAGGCCCTGTGCTCCGTGATGCTCAAAATATTCTGCGGGCGCTCTTCAATTTTGTCCGACCCTACGTTGAAAGGGCTGTCGCGGAGGAGGATCCTGGCACCAAACTCGCTCGAACGCTTGCGAGCAGTCCTGCAAGTGTTTCCCGTCGTCCGATCGTTGAGATGGCGCGGGCGGTGCTCGAGGGAAAGGCCAAGTCCAGGTATGTCGCGGTGCCACCATCGACAACGCCCGGAGAACGGGAAGCCCTTGTTGCCCGACTCGAAGAACGTCTCGATACGCCCGAGACTTTTGTGGCTGGAGTCGAGTTTGTCTTCGATGCAGGGGCCGATTTAGGGATCGCGGTTTACGACGCGAAGACCGGCTTCTTGCGAATCAACGGTTTCCATCCGTTTGTCGGCGCGTTTTATGATCAGTTCTCGGGTGCAGGATCGGGTCTCCCGCTTGACCTGTTCGCAATGGCAGAAGTTCTTTTGGAGTCGCAACTTCATCAGTTTGGATACTCACAAGGGCACGTTGATGCCGTCATGTCTGGAAGAGATCAGTACCTCCGAGATGTGGCTCAATCTTCTGGGCGAAGGACTGCCCTGGTCGTATCCAAGGCCCTGCAGGACGCGAGAAATGACGAAGATAAGTTGGAAGACGAAGTTGTTGCGGCCTTCAATAGTCTGGGTTTCGATGCGGCTCGTGACGGTCGAAAGGGCAAAGCAGACGGAATTGCTCGCGCGGATCTGAGTGCTGATTTGAAGGGATTACCACGACACTATTCGGTCACGCTCGAGGCAAAGAGCAAAAGGCAAGACGGGAAGGCTGTGTCCGCGGCTACAATCGACGTTGCTGTGATTGCAAAGCACAGAGACGAATATCAGAGTCAGCACGCAATAGTAGTGGGACCCTCATTTGCCACCACTCACGGTGACAAGGCGACAATTGCAAAATTGATCGATAAGGACCGTGATCTTACGAAAGGGAACGGTGAGCCCAAGACAATCACGCTTATCACGATCGATGATCTGGCTCGCTTAGTAAGACTCGCGCCAGTCAAGGGCGTCGGTTTATCGAAGCTTCGCGGACTCTTTGAGTCCTGCCGGCTTCCTGATGAGTGCAAAGCATGGATCGACACTATCGAAGCAAGCAAGCCGCAGAAGCGACCCTACAAGGACGTGATCGATGCGATTTATCAGCAACAGAAAAAGTACAGGCGAGCAGCAGTAGGTTATGACGCGCTACGTGTTGCTCTCGGAGCGAGGACGCCTCCAGTTGACTACGACACCAACGAGGGCCTGATAGATCTCTGCAAAGCGATGATGGAAATGGCAAAGGGATACATCACGGCGACAAGTTCAACCGTCGAACTGGACCAAAGTCCTGCGAATGTTCTCGCAGCGATTGAGTCGGCTACTAAGTCCGGAATCGACAGTAAACACTGACTATTTAGGCGCAGCTGCGCTCTGCGATGATGTTAGAGGCGACCCATCGAATGTTGAAGTCACATAAAAAAACTATTTTTGAAGCGCTCGGACGTCATCCTATCCATCCATTTCCCGCACGTATGGCCCCTGGAATAGCACTCGAAGCGTTGGGTGAGAGTAACACGCCGCTGCGAGTGCTCGATCCGATGACTGGGTCCGGTACAGTTCTTGCTGTCGCGCGGTCGAAGGGACATCGGGCATTTGGTTTGGATCTTGATCCATTATCTGTCTTGCTCGCGGGGGTTTGGACCCGCACTGTTGACGCAAAGCGAGTAAACGAAAAAGCGGAAGAAGTTCTGGATCGAGCTAAATGCCGCTTTCCTCTGCTTTCGTTTGGGCAGGCATATCCAACCGCAAGCGACGAAGAAACTCGCAAGTTCATTCGGTATTGGTTTGACGAATATGCGCGGCGACAATTGACCGCACTGTCAAAGGCAATACATCGCGTTCACGACGACGCAACTCGTGATGTGCTCTGGTGTGGCTTTTCCCGGCTCATTATAACGAAGAGCGCAGGCGCGTCGCTTGCGATGGATCTATCTCACAGCCGGCCGCACAAGAAGTTTACGCAAGCGCCCGTCAAACCATTTAGTCGTTTCCTTTCAGCCGTAGAGACTGTCGTCTCGAATTGTCCTCAGCCCGGATCAGCCCCGCTCGGACCCTCAACTGTTGTAAAGCTGGGCGATGCTCGAAAGTTGGATATTGACGCAGGCACAATTGACCTAGTCCTTACCTCCCCACCCTATCTGAACGCTATTGATTACATGCGATGCAGCAAATTTTCGCTCGTATGGATGGGGCATACGGTAAGTGAACTCCGACAGATTCGTGGAGCAAGTGTCGGCACGGAGGCGTCTTCACAGGAAGCATTAGAGGCTTCTTGGGTGAAGGCGATGATCAAGCAACTGGGGCTCACGCCTGCACTCTCCAAGCGTGATAGTGCTCTTTTAGCTCAGTACGTGTGGGATATGGGGCAAGCATTGTCCCAGGTTTCCCGTGTTTTGCGTTCAGGTGGCAGGGCAGTTTACGTCGTGGGGGATTCTACGGTGCGGGGCACATTTATTTCGAACTCTTCGATTATTGAGGCGGTTGCAGCGGACCACGGACTGAAGCTTCGCTCACGGGAGTCGAGGGTCCTGCCGGCGAATCGACGCTATCTACCCCCTCCTAAGCTTGGTGCATCGACAGCGGCACTAGATGGGCGAATGCGGCAGGAGGTCGTGCTTGTTTTTGACAAACCAGCTGCGTGATCGGCTGTCCGCGGGACACTTGCAGCTAAGCCTGGCGAGGTTCCACGAGAGCCACCCTTGGCAACCTCCGCCCGCACCCGTATAAACTCGCCCGATGGCGCAGGTTCAGGCCCCTTGAACATTCTGTTCATCACCTCCACCCGGATCGGTGACGCCGTTCTGTCGACCAGTCTCCTCGACCATGTCATCCGGACCCATCCCGGCGCGCGGGTGACCGTCGCCTGCGGGCCGGCGGCCGCCCCCCTGTTCGAATGCGTGCCGGGGCTCGCCCGCGTCATCGTCATGCGCAAGCGCCGCGCCGCGCTCCACTGGCTCGCGTTGTGGCGCCAGGTGGTGCGACAGGCGTGGTCCCTGGTGATCGACCTGCGCGCCTCGGCCCTGGCCTGGCTGGTGGTGGCCGACGAGCGCCGGGTGTTCCAGCCGAAGCCCCAGGAGCGGGTCCACCGCATGGTGCAGATCGCGCGCGTGCTCGACCTGGCGCGGCCGCCGTCGCCCAGGCTGTGGACCGCGCCGAGCCACGAGATCGCCGCCGCCGGCCTGATCCCGGCCGGGCCGGTGCTGGCGCTCGGGCCGACCGCCAACTGGCGCGGCAAGACCTGGCGCGCCGAGCGTTTCGCCGAGCTGGTGGCGCGCCTGACCGGGCCGCACGGCATCCTGCCCGGCGCCACCGTCGCCGTGTTCGGCGCGCCGCGCGAGCGCGCGGCGGCGCTGCCGGTGCTCGACTCGATTCCCGCGGCGCGCCGCATCGATCTCGTCGGGCGCTGCGATCTGCTCACCGCCCATGCGGCGCTCAAGCGCTGCGCGATGTATATCGGCAACGATTCGGGCCTGATGCATATCGCCGCCGCCTCGGGCATTCCGACGCTCGGCCTGTTCGGGCCGTCGCGCGACGAGAACTACGCGCCGTGGGGCGACAGATGCGCCGTGGTGCGCACCGCGATCGCCTATGACGATCTGTTTCCGCCGGGCTACGATCACCGCACGACGGACACGCTGATGGACAGCCTGTCGGTCGATGCCGCGGCCGCGGCCGCCGAGGCGCTGTGGCGCCGCCATGGAGCGAAGCCATGAGCCAGATCCCGCCCGATCGCACGAACGATCCGGCGCGCACCCAGCGGCTGTCCGCCCTGGTGGTGGCGCACAACGAAGAGGCGCAGATCGCCGCCTGCCTCGATACCCTGCGCTTCGCCGACGAGATCGTCGTGGTGCTCGACAAATGCACCGACCGGACGCGCGAGATCGCGGCGCGCACCACCGACAAGCTGATCGAAGGGGCGTGGGACATCGAGGGCGAGCGGCGCAATCTCGGCATCGCCGCCTGTAGCGGCGACTGGATCCTCGAAGTGGATGCGGACGAGCGGGTGCCGCCGGAGCTCTGCCACGAGATTCTCGCCGTCATCGAGGCCGCGCCGAAGCCGGCCCACTTCCTAGTGCCCTACGACAATTACATCGGCAGCCGGCTGGTGCGCTACGGCTGGGGCGCCTCGTGGGGCGTATCGGCCACCGTGCGCCTGTTCAGCAAGGGCGCCAAGAGCTGGGGCATGACCAAGATCCATCCGCCGGTCAAGCTCAGCGGCCAGAAATTATGGTTGAAGTCGGCGATGGTGCATTACGTCGACCGCGACATCTCCGACATGATCAAGCGGCTCGACCGCTACACCACGGCGCGCGCCGCCGACCTGCGCGCCAGCGGCCATATCGGCACGTTCCCCGACAATGTGCGCCGCATCTTCTCGCGCTTCCTGAAATGCTACGTCGGGCGCAAGGGCTACAAGGAAGGCCAGCTCGGCTTTCTCATCGCCCTGTTCGCCGGCCTGTTCCCCATCCTGTCGTGGTACAAGGCGCACTTCGATCATCCGCGGCCCGGCGCCGGCCGGGACGAGAAGGGCCGCTGATGCGCGTGATGCAGGTGATGGCCGGCGAGCAGCACGGCGGGGCGGAGGCCTTCTTCGTGCGCCTGACCGTGGCGCTCGCCCAGGCCGGCGTCGAGACGCGCGCCGTGATCCGCCCCTTCGCCCGTCGCCGCGAGGCGCTGGCGGCGGGCGGGGTGCCGGTCGCCGAGCTGCCGTTCGGCGGCTGGCTCGATTTTCGCACGCGGCCCAAGCTCGCCGCCGAGATCGAGTCGTTCCAGCCCGACATCGTGCTGAGCTGGATGAACCGCGGCACCCATTTCGTGCCCAAGCCGGTGAAGACGGAGGGCCGCCGCCCATTCCTCCATGTCGGCCGGCTCGGCGGCTACTACGCGATGAAATACTACCGCAACTGCGACCATTTGATCGGCAACACGCGCGACATCGTCGATTACATCATCCGCTCGGGCTGGCCCGCCGGCCGCGCCCACTACCTGCCGAACTTCGCCGAGGAGACCAGCGCGCCGCCGGTGCCGCGCGCCAGCCTGCAGACGCCGGACGGCGTGCCGCTGTTCCTGGCGCTCGGCCGCCTGCATGCGAACAAGGGCTTCGACGTGCTGCTCGATGCCATGGCCCTGCAGCCCGATGCCTGGCTCTGGCTGGCGGGCGAGGGGCCGCTGCGCCGCGCGCTCACGGCCCAGGCCGAGCGCCTCGGCATCGCCCACCGGGTCCGCTTCCTCGGCTGGCGCCACGACGTGGCGGCGCTGATGGCGGCCGCCGATGCGCTGATCTGCGCGTCGCGCCACGAACCGCTCGGCAATGTGGTGATCGAGGCGTGGCTCCACGCCCTGCCGGTGATCGCCGCCGACGCCCAGGGCCCGGCCAAGCTGATCGAGCCCGGCCGCACCGGTCTGCTGGTGCCGCGCGAGGACGCTGATGCGCTCGCCGCCGCCATGGCGCGGGTCGCCGTCGATCGGACGCTGGCGGGAACTCTGGCGCAGGCCGGCCGCGAGGCCTATCTGGGGCAGTTCTCCAAACAGGCCGTGGTCGATCGGTATCGCGCCTTCTTCGATCTCATCTGCGCCACGAGAAATACGGCGAGCAACGGCAGCCGCACCGTGACAGGCTCGGCCGCGCAAGGGTAAACTAGCCGCATGTGTGGAATTGCAGGACTTATGCGGGCGGACGGCGTGACGCCCAGCAGCGATGTGTTGGACGCTCTGGCGGGTGCCTTGGCCCATCGCGGGCCGGACGGCAGCGGCCGTTACGTCAACGGCGGCGTCGGGCTGGTGCACAACCGGCTCGCCATCATCGATCTGGAAACCGGCGACCAGCCGCTGCACGAGCCGGGCGGCGCCGCGCTCGTCGCCAATGGCGAGATCTACAACTATATCGAGCTGCGCCAGGAGCTGGCGGGGATCAATTTCGCGACCGGCTCCGACTGCGAGCTGCCGCTGCACCTCTATCGCCGCATGGGCGTCGCCTACACCACCAAGCTGCGCGGCATGTATGCCATCGCCATCCATGATCCGGAGGCGGGCAAGCTGGTGCTGTCGCGCGATCCGTTCGGTATCAAGCCGCTCTATTATGTCGAGAACGGCGAGGGCTTCGCCTTCGCCTCCGAGCCCCAGGCGCTGGTGCGCGCCAAGCTGGTGCAGCCCCACGTCAACGAACAGGCGCGCAGGGAGATGCTGCAATTGCAGTTCTCCACCGGGCGCGGCACGCTCTACGACCACATCAAGCGCGTGCTGCCGGGCGAGACGCTGGTGGTGGTGCAGGGCAAGGTGGTCGAGCGCCACCGTCACGATGGCCTGCCCGAGGGCGGCCCGGTCGAATCGTCGGAGGACGACGCGATCGCCCGCCTCGACCGCGCGCTCGAGGACAGCGTGAAAATGCACCAGCGCTCCGACGTGCCCTACGGCATGTTCCTGTCGGGCGGCATCGATTCGGCGGCGCTGCTCACCCTGATGGCGCGGCTCAACCGCCGCCCGGTGCTGGCCTATACCGCGGGCTTCCCCGAATCGGGCGCCATGGACGAGCGGGAGCAGGCGCGAAAAGTGGCCCATGCGCTCGGCGCCAGGCATATCGAGGTGGAATTCACCGAGGCCGATTTCTGGGCCTTGCTGCCGGAAATCGCCGCCGCCATGGACGATCCCGCCGCCGACTATGCCGTGCTGCCGACCTACAAGCTGGCGCGCGAGGCGAAGAAGGACGTCAAGGTCATCCTGTGCGGCGAGGGCGGCGACGAGATGTTCGGCGGCTACGGCCGCTATCGCAGCGTGACGCGTCCGTGGTGGCGCGGCGGCCGCACGGTGCGCGCGCGCGGCGCTTTCGACGGGCTCGGCGTGCTGCGCACGGATCTCGCCGGCTGGCGCGACGGCATCGCCGCCGCCGAGGCGACCGAGAGCAAGCCCGGCCGCTCTCGGGTACAGATCGCCCAGGCGATCGATTTCGCCGACTGGCTGCCGCACGATCTGCTGACCAAGGTCGACCGCTGCCTGATGGCCCATGGCGTCGAAGGTCGCACGCCCTTCCTCGATCCGGAGGTGGCGGACGTCGCCTTCCGCATGCCCGACCACCTCAAGATCCACCAGGGCCTCGGCAAATGGGCGCTGCGCCGCTGGCTCGCCCGCCAATTGCCGGAAGCCGACGCGTTCGGCAAGAAACACGGCTTCACCGTGCCGGTGGCGCGCTGGATCGCCAACCACGGCGACAGGCTCGGGCCGCTGGTCGCCGCCGCGCCGGGCGTCGCCGAGATCTGCGTGCCCGATCAGGTCATCAAGCTCTATCGCACGCCCGGCAAGCGAACCGGCTTCGCGGCCTGGGTGCTGCTGTTCTATGCCCTGTGGCATCGCGCCAACGTGGCGGGCAAAAAGCCCGAGGGCGACGTGTTCGAGAGTCTGGCGGCGTAATCCAACCATGAGACCGGAATGACCGCACCCGATCGGCTGACCATCCGGCGGCCCGACGACTGGCATGTCCATCTGCGCGACGGCGCCATCATGGCGGCCGTGCTGCCATTCACCGCGAAGCAATTCGCGCGCGCCATGGTCATGCCCAATCTGGTGCCGCCGGTGACCACGGCCGAGGCCGCGCGCGCCTATCGCAAATCCATCGTCGCCGCGCTGCCCGCGGGCTCGCGCTTCACGCCGTTGATGACCTGTTACCTGACCGACGAAACCCAGCCCGACGCGCTGGCGCGCGGCTACCAGGACGGCGCCTTCGTCGCGGCCAAGCTCTATCCGGCGCACGCCACGACCAACGCCGCCGCGGGCGTCACGGATATCCGCCGGCTCGATCCGGTGTTCGCGCGCATGACGGAGATCGGCATGCCGCTGCTCGTCCATGGCGAGGTCACCGATCCCGCCGTCGACGTGTTCGACCGCGAATCCGTGTTCATCGAGCGCGTGCTGGCGCCGATGCTGACTCGCCATCCGGGATTGAAAGTGGTGTTCGAGCACATCACCACCGAGCAGGCGGTCGCCTTCGTGCTCGGCAGCGGGCCCCACGTGGCGGCCACCATCACGGCCCATCATCTGGTGATCAACCGCAACGCCATGTTCCGCGGCGGCATCCGGCCGCACTTCTATTGCCTGCCGGTGGCGAAACGCGAACGTCATCGGCTGGCGCTGCGCAAGGCCGCGGTCTCGGGCGACGCGAAATTCTTCCTCGGCACCGATTCGGCGCCGCACGCGCGCGGCGCCAAGGAGACCGCCTGCGGCTGCGCCGGCATCTTCACCGCGCCCGTCGCGCTCGAGGTCTATGCCCAGGTGTTCGAGGACGAGGGCGCGCTCGACCGGCTCGAAGGATTTGCCTCGCTGTTCGGGCCGGCGTTCTACGGCCTGCCGGCCAATACCGACACGATCACCCTGGTGCGCGAGAGCTGGCAGGTACCGGAGCGCATCGGCCTGTCGCGCGGCACCGAGGTGGTGCCGTTCGGCGCCGGCGAACCGCTCGCATGGCGGCTCCAGGGTTAACGCCCGTTAACCATAACTCTTCGTAGAGAATTAGGAGTTTGCTTGCTAGGCTGGGCGCGGCCTGGAAGGAGCAAGGTATGCCAATTCTCGGAAAGACACTCATCGCCCGGACACTGATGACGATGGCGGCGCTGGCGCTCGGCGCCTGCGCGGACCCCTGGCCGGAATCCTATACCTGGCCGGGACAGGATCCTTATGTGCCGGAGGTCGCCTATTGCTACGTCACGATCGGCAAAACCGACTGCTTCGCCGATCCGGCGCCGGGCCAGAACTATCGCCAGGTCGGCCGCGCCATCGGCGCGCCGCACTGACGCCGCCGGCGGATCATTCGGCTGAGGCCCGCGCGCCGGGCGCGAGGTCGTACGCGGATCCCTGACAGCAATCCAGGATATTGGAGCCGCACGCCGTGCATTGCGCATGGCCGTGCATATAGGTCAGCGGCGCCAGGGTGGCGCGGCGCGGACAGCGCTGGGCGGCACTGGCCCGCGGTTCGGTCCGCGCGAAGGGTTGATCGCCATCCATCGTCGCGACTATAACGGCGGGCTTTCCGCTTTGTCGAGCCGCCCCGGCGCCGGACGAGCGGACTTGCTGTGAAGACAGTGCGATGATTCTGACGCCGATCGAGCCGCAAGACCTGCCGGCGATTCTCGCCGCCTTCGCCGCCGGGTTGCCGCGCGGCGACGAAACGCGCGACGCCGTGGCGCGCGCGGCGTTCGCGCGCATCGCCGGGGCGCCGCGCGCGCCGCTGTCGGCGGCCCAGGAAGACGATGCGCGTGCCGCCGCCGCGGCGCTCGCCCATCGCTTCGGCATCGCCACTATGGACGAGGAGCCGGCGCGCGCCTTCAGTTGGGATGGCAACTTGGTGCGCACGCGCAGCGAGCCGTCGGTGCTGTTGCATGAAATCGCCCATTGGCAAGTCTGCCCGCCGGCGCGGCGGACTCTGCCCGACTTCGGCCTCGGCGCCGGTCCGGAAACCGGACGCAAGCACGAGGCAGACGCGGCGCGCGTCACGGACCTCGCGACCCAGGAGCGCGAGGAGGCGATGGCTTCGCTGCTCGGCATCCTGTGGGAAGCGGACTTGGGCCTGCCGGCGCTCGCCGCCTTCGCCGAGCAGAATTGGCTGGAGAAATACGACCGCCCCGGCACCCCGGGCTATTTCGCCACCGTGACCGGCTGGCTCTATGATGCCGGCCTGATCGACGAGCAGGCGCGGCCCGCCGCGGTGGAGGCTGTGACCATCCGCTAGAGGCGGCCCCAGTTTGGGGCGGTCGAAAAATAGTCTGCCGGGTGGAATTGAACCTCTGACTACGACTTACCGAGGCGATGTTCGTCGAAGTTTCACCGATATCGGCTACACGCCTGTGTGTCGGATCGTCACCCATTTTTATTCGGGGCGATCACGCCGCGATCTCAACCTCTTTGGCGATCTTCTCGCCGAGCTCTTGTTCGGCTTTTGCCAGATCGTAGTTCGCCTGCATGCGGACCCAAAGGCCCGCGCCGGTGCCGAGGTAGCGCCCGAGACGCAGGGCCGTTTCGGGGCTGATCGCGCGCCTGCCCTTGATGATTTCGCCGATGCGGCTGGCGGGCACCCGGAGCTTGATGGCGAGCGCGTTGGCGGTCATGTTGCGCGCCTCCATCTCGTCAGCGAGTGCGCGGCCGGGGTGAACGGGAACCATGGTATGACCCTCCTTGGTCAATGGTAATCGACGATTTCAACGTCGTAGGCGTCGCCATCTTCGAACCGGAAAACGACGCGCCAAGGGCCGGCGATATTGATGGCCCAGAACTCTCGACGCTCACCCTTTAGCTTGTGCAGGCCGAGGCTTTTCAACGGGCTCAAATCGCTCAGCGCAGTGGCGGCGTGAAGCTGGGCCAGGCGGGTCTGCGCCTTCTCGACGTTCAGCCCGGAAAACTTGCTCTTGCCGGATTCGAAGAGCTGACGGCTGGCGCTCTTGTTCCACGACTTGATCATAGAGCATAATATAACGTGATACGTTACACGTAGAGCGTTATTCGGGGAATGAGTAGAGCGTTATTCGGGGAATGAAATGTGCCTTCGAGGCCCTGCATTCCTCGTAGGGAAGCCGATTGGATCGCTGGGCGAGGGCGGGAAATGGTGCTGCCGAGAGGAATTGAACCTCCGACCTACGCCTTACCAAGGCGTTGCTCTACCCCTGAGCTACGGCAGCGTCGTTGAGAAGGCGCGCAACATGCCACAGGCCCCTGTGGGACGCAAGCGCGGCCGGCTGAGCTTTGTGCCGAAATTCGGCCCCGCACAAGGGGATAGCCAAGCACGCCGGGGCCGGCACTTTAGACAGATAGGGTTAACAGCTACTTATCGCGAGCCATGCGAAAATTGCATCGCTGCGCCGCAACATGGTCGATTCTCCTGTCACCATCGGGTCGCTATTTTTCCATCATAACGAGATCGCGAAACGTAAAGGAGCGCACCATGGACCATTATCCGCTGTACGTCGCCCGGGCGCAGCTTCCCGGCTACCGCTTCGATCCCTGGGCGACCGAAATCGCCACCATGAACCATTCGGCGCGCAACATCGCCGCCGCGGTCGATGGCCTGGGCTCGCTGGTTATCGCGGCCTTCCGCGCTCTCGGCGCCGCCATCCAGTCGCTGCGCAAGGCCTGCCCGGTCGAAGTCGAGCCGGTGCAGGTTGCCCGCCCGGCCCATGTCGCCGAGCGCGAGTCGGCGGATCTCCGCGCCGCCGCCTGAGCGAGTTTCCCAGTCTTTTGCGTCGGCGTACGATTGACGCCTAAAGGCCGTGCCGCCACCATGCGGCACGGCTTTTTATTTTGACCTGGGCGATCGATCCGCATGACCCGACCCGACAACCAACCGGCCAAGCCGCTGCTCAAGGATGCCGGGCAAGCCCGCGCCGAGAGCCGCGAGGCACGGCGCGCGGCCGCCCTGCGCGCCAATCTGCAGCGGCGCAAGGCGCAAACCCGCGCGCGCCATGACGCCGAAGAGCCTGCCGGAAAGCCCGAGCCGGACGAGCCGTAATTCCCGTCGTATGCTTCAGCCAAAGCACCGGCCGCAACCCCCGACCCTTGAGCCTGCCCCCGTCCTAGGGTAAACCCCCAAGGCGCTTGTTGCGCCGCCGTGCGCCTTACCCCATTCCCGCCAGCCCAGCCCCCAGGAGACAAGTTTATGGCCATATTGCCCGATCGCTGGATCCGTGAGATGGCGACCCAGCACGGCATGATCGAACCGTTCGTCGAGAGCCAGCGGCGCGACGGGGTGATTTCCTACGGCCTGTCGTCCTACGGCTACGACGCGCGGGTGGCGGACGAATTCAAGATCTTCACCAACGTCGATTCCGACGTGGTCGATCCCAAGCACTTCTCGAAGTCGAGTCTGGTCGATCGCAAGACCGACGTCTGCGTCATTCCGCCCAACAGCTTCGCGCTGGCGCGCACGGTGGAATATTTCCGCGTGCCGCGCGATGTGCTGGTGATCTGCCTCGGCAAATCGACCTACGCGCGCTGCGGCATCATCGTCAACGTCACGCCGCTCGAACCCGAGTGGGAGGGCCACGTGACGCTCGAATTCTCCAACACCACGCCGCTGCCGGCGCGCATCTACGCCAACGAGGGCGCCTGCC
>CAZOBN010000073.1:0-15311 GCA_964577835.1 uncultured Rhizobiaceae bacterium | reverse complement strand
ATCGGTCTTCACATTGCCGAGCCCGTCGGCATAGGTGCCGGTCAGCACCTGCTCGACCACGGTCAGAGGCTGGTTGAGATAGTTCTGCGGCGCGATGGCCTCGGCGATCTGCTTGCGGTTCTCCGCCTTGGTGGCGAAGGCGGTGGCGTCGATGATCGCCTTGAGCAGCGCCTGATAGGTGTTCGGCACGGTGGTGACGAACTCGCGGCTGGCGGCGAAGGCGCAGCACGGATGGCCGTCCCAGATCTGCTTCGACAGGGTGTGGATGAAGCCGACTCCGTCGAACACCGCGCGCTGGTTGACCGGGTCGGGCGCCAGGAAGCCATCGATATTGTCGGCGCGCAGGTTGGCCACCATCTCGGGCGGCGGCACGGCGCGGATCTGGATGTCGCGATCCGGGTCGATCCCGTGCTCGGCGACGAAATAGCGCAGCAGGTAGTTGTGCATGGAATAGTCGAACGGCACCGCGAACTTGAGGCCTTTCCAGCTCTTCGGATCGAGCTTGTCCTTGTGCTTGACCGAGAGCGTGATGGCCTGGCCGTTGATGTTCTCGACCGCCGGCATGGTGTAGGGGATCGCGTTCGATCCTGCGCCCAACGTGATCGCCAGCGGCATGGGCGACAGCATGTGCGCCGCGTCGTATTCCTTGTTCAGCGTCTTGTCGCGGATCACCGCCCAGCCGGCCGTCTTCACCACCTCGACATCGAGCCCGTGCTTGGCGTAATAGCCCATGGGATGGGCCATGATGATCGGGGTCGCGCAGGTGATCGGGATGAAGCCGACCTTGAGCGCCTTCTTCTCGATCGGACCCATGGATTGGGCGAAGGCATCGCGCGCGAAGCCGAGCGGCAGGGCGTCGGCGACCGCCGCCATCGCCGTGGTGGCGCCGACCGCGTTGAGGAAATGGCGCCGCGTCACATCCTGGGGAAACAGGGCGCGCAAAATGGCTGACTCCACCACCCTGCCATAGCGCGACTCCTCGTCCGCCGATGCCTGGTTTCGGGCGGCGTCATGCGCCGCCTGGTCGGCATGGCCGCCGCAACTGCACCCGGTGGCACGCAACGCGCGGTCGGCATTCAACGGATCATCGAAGATCGACATGGGGTCCCTCTCCTGGCATTCGCCTCCATGGCTCCGGCCGCGCACGCCGCCGGAGTGAAAGTCTGGTCAAGGAGATTGCAATGGCTGTGCCATCACGGCCTAAGCCACAGGAAATACCGTGCGCCAAGGCAAAAAAGTTAAGCCCTGTTACTAGGCCGCCGGCTCCGGGAGCAGCATCCGCATAAAAAACAGGCTACTGCCTAATTTCTCTCCTCAAGCCTGAAGGGACGCGCGGAGATGGGAAATGCCTCTGACTTCTCACTACTCCCTCGGCCGTCTCCCTCCCTCTCGATGGGGGGTCGAGGTGGGGGTGAAATGAACTTTCAGCCCAAGAGACGCGACTTGCGGCTACAGCATCCCCCACCTGACCTCCCCCACAAGGGTGGGAGGAATAGGAAAAGTCGTGTGGGGGTCCGCGGGGGTCGCTACGGGGCGAGAATCGTGTCCTGGGGCTTCTTAGCGCCGTCCGGTTCGGGATAGTCGAGGATGTAGTGAAGACCTCGGCTTTCACGCCGCGACAGGGCCGAGCGAATGATCAGATCGGCAATCACCGTCAGATTGCGCAATTCGATCAATTCGGGCGTCAGACGGGCGGTGGCCGCCGCCCGCTCCACCGCCTCGGCAAGCGGCGCCAACTCACGAGCCGCCTGATTCAGGCCGTCGACGGTGCGCACGATGCCAGCATAGCGCCACATCAGCCGCCGCACCGTATCGGTCCATTCCAGGATGAGCGATCCCTCCGCGGTGTCCTGACCGACCAGCGGCGGTGCCTGGATGCTGCCATCGCGGCCGCGGTCGAGACCGCTCGCGATGTCCTGCGCGGCGGCCTGGCCGAACACCAGACATTCGAGCAATGAATTGGACGCCATGCGGTTGGCGCCGTGCAGGCCCGTGAAGGCGCACTCGCCGGCCGCGTAGAGCCCGTCGATATCGGTGCGCGCCGCGTGATCCGTCACGATGCCGCCGCAGGTGTAATGAGCCGCCGGCACCACCGGAATGCGGTCCTTGGCGATGTCGATACCAAGCGTCAGACAATGGGCGTAGATCGTCGGGAAATGCTCGCGAATGAATTCGGCCGGCTTGTGACGGATGTCGAGATAGACGCACTCGATGCCCTGGTTGCTCATCTCGTGATGGATGGCGCGCGATACCACGTCGCGCGGCGCCAATTCCGCCAGCGGATGATAGGACGGCATGAAGCGCGTGCCGTCGGGCAGCACCAGCCGGGCCCCCTCGCCGCGCATCGCCTCGGTGATCAGGAACGTCTTGGCCCCCGGATGATGCAAGCAGGTCGGATGGAATTGGGTGAATTCCATGTTGGCCACCCGGCAGCCGGACCGCCACGCCATGGCGATGCCGTCGCCGGTCGCGTTTTCGGGATTGGTGGCGTGCAGAAACACTTTGCTCGCCCCGCCGGTCGCCAGAATGGTGGTGCGCCCCAACAAGGGCGCGAGTTCGCCGCCATTCCGGTCGAGCATCCAGACGCCGACGCAACGGGACGCGTTCGGCTTACCGGCCGAATCGGCCGACAGGATCAAGTCGACCGCCAGCCGGTTCTCGTAGATGGTGATGTTGGTGCGGCGCGCCAGCTCCTGCTGCAGGCAGGTCTGCACCGCGCGGCCGGTGGCATCCGCCGCATGCACGACCCGGCGCCGGCTGTGGCCGCCCTCGCGCGCGAGGTGGTAGTGCAGCGCGCCATCCGCTTCTTCCTTGGTCAGCGCGATGCCGTAGGCTTCGAGCTGCGCGATGACTCCCGGCGCGCGCTCGACCACGAAGCGCACGGTATCGCGGTGGCACAGGCCTGCCCCGGCGGTAACGGTGTCCGCCTCGTGCAGGTCGAACGAATCGTCGTCGGCGAGCACGCTGGCGATGCCGCCCTGGGCCCAGTTGGTGGCGCCCTGGGCCAGACGGCCCTTGGAGACCACCGCGACGTCGAAATCCTTCGGCAAGGCCAAGGCGGCGCCGAGCCCGGCGGCGCCGCTGCCGATGATCAGAACGTCATGGATTTTGGACCGAGTCATATCTGGGGCCGAGGCCGGCGCGGCGGGAAACGCAAAGGACGGATGCGACAAACCATGGAAATCGGCTTGTCGCACTAACTGCCCAAGAATTCAACAGAGTCGGGACGGGCATATGCTGTGCGCAGCCCCCCACCTAACCTCCCCCTCGATGGGCAGGGCTATCGCATATGGCGCGTTTTGGGCGAATGGGCGAAAAAATCGAATCGTGCGCGAGCCCGTTGCGCAAGTTTCGAATCCGGGCAGGCCTTCCGGAGCACAAATGGAATCGGGAAAATTCATATGCGATTGCCCTGGGGGAGGAACAGGTTCATCGATGGCCGTTGTTACCTCCCTCCCCCTCGATGGGGGAGGGTCGGGGTGGGGGTGAAAACCGTCAGCAAGCACGCAGATACGCGGCACCTAGCCGTCCTGCCCCAGCCCTCACGCGCGCAAGCGGGTCCTTGCGTCGGGACCGAAGGCCTTGAGATCGGCGGCATAATCCTGGAGCGCCGCCTCGAGGGAATATTGCGGCGACCAGCCGAGCTCGCGCTTGGCGGCGGAAATATCGAGCGGCTGGCTCTTCGATTTGGGCGGCTCGCCCGGCTCGATCTCGATTTGCACGTTTGGAAACAGCCGGCGCATGGTCGCCATCAATTCGTCGAACGGCGTGACGAAGCCGTTGCCGATATTGAACATCATGCCGGCCGGTGCCTTGGCCGTGGTCGCCAAGTCGATGGCGTGGCCCATGTCCTTGGCATAGATATACTCGTTCGCCATGGTCTCGGACTGGGCGATGCGCGCGGTCTTGCCGGTGACACCGGCCTCGACCAGCGCCTGCATCTTCTCGCCGCCGCCCGAGCCCGACCAGAAATGGCCGAGGCCGAACACATTGGCCGGCCGCAGCATGATCAGCTCGAAGCCGTATTTGCGCTGATAGGCTTCGAGGATGAGCTCCTTCGCCACCTTGGAATTGCCATAGCCGCGCCCCGGCCCGCGCGGGAAGCTCTCCTTCACCGGCTCGGTGATCGGACGACGACCGTCATAGACGCCGAAGGTGCTGATATGCACGAGCCGGCGGGCGCCGGTCAGGCGCACCGCTTCCGCGACATTGATGGTGCCCATGAGGTTGACGGTCAGCGCGGTATAGAGCATGGCGTCGACGCGGCTGCCGATCAGCCCGGCGGTATGCACGACCGTCTCCGCCTTGTGATCGCGAATCGCGCCGATCACCGCCGGCAGGTCGCGCACGTCGGCGCGCACCAGCGTGTAGTCCGCGGCGCCGAGCTTGGTCTTGAGGAAATCGCTGCGCGGCTCGGGATCGAGGAAGACCACGCGCTCGCCGCGCTTGGCGGCCCATTGCGCAAACGAGGCGCCGATCAACCCGGCTCCGGTCACCAATGTGGTCAACGATCCCTCCCCTGTTGCACACGCCCTTTGTCCCGTCGCGGCGCGAGTGTGTCAAGGCGTGGAGACGTCCTCCGCCAGCCGCACCCAGGTCAGCTCGTGCTTGTTGTTATGCAGGTGCATGAGGTGCGATCCCGGCAGCTCGGCGAACTTGCGTTGCGCGGCGAAGTCGGTGCCGCCCTGGAATTTGATGGTGCAGACCATGTTGCGCGCGAGCCCCGACTCGATCCAGCCCGAAACCAGCCGATACAACCGCTCCGGATAGCAGATCACGTCGGAAAACAGCCAATCGACCGCGCCGACGTCCTGCGGCTTGAGCGCGAAGGCGCTGTCCTGGCGCGTCTCGATGCCGGGCAGTTTCGCGATGCTCGGAGCGAGCGGCGCCTTGTCGACGGCGATGACGCGCGCGCCGAGCTTCTGGAGCACCCAGGTCCAGCCGCCCGGGCTGGCGCCGAGGTCGAGGCAGAGATCGCCCGGTCCCGGCATGCGGCCGATGCGCGTCAGCGCTTCCCACAGCTTGAGGTAGGCGCGGTTCGGCGGGCCTTCCTTGTCCTCGATGAAGTTCACCGCGCCGTTGGGAAATGGGCTGGCGCAGCGCGCCGCGGCGAGCACCGTATGCTCGTCGAGCAGCGTCCAGGAGCCGAGCGGCGCGCTGGGTGCTGGCTGCGGAAAGACCAGGGGCTTGGCGCTGACCGAGGGCAGCCGCTCCTGGATCAGTTTGGCGCGGCGGTGAAGCTGAAAATCGTACAGCGCCCAATTGCGCTGGATGGCGCGCAGCGCCTTGGCAGCCTCGCCGATGGAGACGACCTCGATCTTGACCGGATCGTACCAGACGTTCTCGGCCCAGGCCGCCGGCCGCGGCGGCCCTTCCGCGAGCACCAGCCGCCCGTGAGTGGCCAGGGTCGGCCCGAGCTCCTCACGCAATGCGTCAAGGAAACCATCCGGCGCCAGATAGGCGGTCCAACCGGTGGCTGCGACCCGATCGGCAGCGGCGGAGTCGAGTGGCTGCACCTCGTTCAGAATGGCGCCTTCAGACGCGCGGCGGCGCTCACGTGGGGCCCGCTTTGCGCTCCTTCAACAGGTCGCGGATTTCCTCGAGTAGAACTTCGCTGCGCGGCGGCGGTGTCGGCGCGGCGCTTTGTTCCTCTTTCTTGTGGAAGCGGTTGATCTGCTTGACGAGAACGAAGATGGCGAAGGCCACGATGACAAAGTTCACCACCGCGTTCAGGAACAACCCGATATTGAGGGTCGCCGCGCCCGCCGCCTGCGCTTCCGCCAATGTGGCGAAATCGCCGCCGGACAGGTCGATGAAGAGGTTGGAGAAATCCACGCCACCGGTGAGCAGGCCTATGGGCGGCATGATGATGTCCTTGACCAGCGAATTGACGATGGTCGTGAACGCCGCACCGATGATGATACCGACCGCCAGATCGACGACATTGCCGCGTGTGACGAATGCCTTGAATTCGCCCAAGAACGCGCCGCCTCGTTCGGTGACTGCCTTCGCTGGAATTTTCATGACTGATTACCTCGATGCGTTGATTGCCTCAGCGGCCCAGGATGCCGCGCAGTTGGTCCCCGGCCTTGCCGCCACCGCTCGCGCCCGGGGTGCCGATCGAACCCTTCAGGGAGTCGAGGGTCTTGTTGAGATCGGTCGCGGCGACGCGCGCTGCCTGCTGGCTGATGGCGCCGATCACTTCGTTGGCCACTTCCGCCGGCGTTGCGCCGCCCTTGGCCTTGCCGATGTTGGTGAGATGGATCGTCGGCAAGGCGACATCGACCTTCTGGCCCTGAAGCGCCGCATGGCTCGCGGACACCTGACCGTTGCGCACATAGAGATTCTCGATGATCAGCTTGCGCTCCGGTTCTTTCGAGTCCGCGGCCGGTTTCTGCGCCGCCGCGGCGCCGGATTTTCCGGCGTAGGCATTCACGTTGCTCTGGATCGTCTGCAGATTGCTGCCGCCGCTCGAACCCATTTCGTAGGTCACCTGCGGTCTGTCGATAATGATTTCCTTGATGACCACCGGGTTCTTGGTGACCGTGCCGGTATCCACCTTGAGCGAAACCGTCCCAAGCATGAAGGCAGTCGGCGTGGCATAGCCCTTCGGGTTGGCGATCGAGATTCCGGAAATGCCGCCTTCGCCGCTGGTCAGCGACAGCTTGACGCTGTCGACCTTCACCTGGGTCTGCGTCGCGCGCGAGCCTTGCTCCTCGAGCGCCGTCTTGATGATGCCGCCGAGATTGGACAGCAGGAAATACGCCCCGGCGCCGATGATGACAATCAGCACGGCCAAGCCGATGAGGATTTTCTTGATCATTGCCGTCTCCTTGATCGTTGGTTTTGTTGGAGGATCGCGCGGCCAATCCGACTCGTTTGTGGAGGCCTTCCCACGGTCTGTCAAGCAACGGCGCCGCGCGGATACGCGGCCAGACTGATCGTTCCCTGCCGCGAACGTCCCGTCGATGGGCACGTTCCGATGTGCGGCGCAAAACAGGCGAATATCCGCGGGGGGCAATCATGCGATCGCGCTGGCGCGAAGCCGCCGGGTGGCGCGGCGGTTTTTCTTGAAATAAACTGTCGCCCGGGGTGAGGCGGCATGTCAATGTCCGCGGCAACGAATAGGCGAATCGCCGAATTTTAGGGAGGACTGCGATGAAGGGCTTGGGTCGAATCTTGGCTGGCGGCGTCGTTGGACTGGTGGCGGCAACCGTCCCGGCGGCGGCCCAGTCACCGGCCGATTTTTACCGCGGGAAGACGGTGCAATTCATCGTCGGCTATCCGCCGAGCGGCGGCTTCGACGCCTACACGCGCGCCGCCGCGCGCTTCATCGGCAAGCATATCCCCGGCCAGCCCACGGTGATCGTCACCAATATGCCAGGCGCCTCCAGCCTGCAGTTCGTGCGCTATCTCTATGACAAGGCGCCGAAGGACGGCACCCAGTTCGGCATGTTCAACCGCGGCCTGATGCCGAAAGCGGTGCTCGACCCGAAGGAAATCGGCGTCGACTTCACCAAGTTCACCTGGATCGGCAGCATGAACAGCGAGCTCGCCGTCTGCTACACATGGGCCACCAAGGGCATCACCACGATCGACCAGTTCAAGAAGAGCAAGGTGGCGCTCGGCGACACCTCGAAGAACAGCGGCGGCTATATCTACACCTCGATGATGCGCGCCATGAGCCCGGACAACGTCAAGCTGGTGCTGGGCTATGCCACGACCGGCGACATCTGGCTGGCCACCGAGCGCGGCGAACTCGACGGCAACTGCACCGTGCTCACGAGTCTGCAAAGCCAGCGTCCCGACTGGATCGGGCAGAAGAAGATCAACGTCCTCGTGCAGTTCGCCGAGACCAAGCATCCCGACCTGCCGAATGTGCCGACCATTTTCGAGATCGTCACCTCGGAGAACGAACGCAAGGCGATCAATTTCCTGATCGCCTCCGAAGCCATCGGCCGTCCGGTGATCGGCCCGCCCGGCATGCACGCGGAGCGCACGGAAGCCCTGCGCAAGGCCTTCCTCGACACCATGAAGGATCCCGATTTCCTCGCCTTCGCCGAGAAGGCCAAGATGGACATGGACGTGGTGCCGGCCGACAAGGCGGCCAAGATCGCCGCCGACATCCAGAACACCCCGAAGGAAGCCGTGGAATACGCCCGCAAGCTGATGGATTGAGCGGGACTCCCTTCTGAGGGAGGAATTCGACCGGGAAAAATGCTGCTCCTCCCCCTCGACGGGGGAGGATGGGTGGGGTGGAGCCGTAATCGATGCTGACACCCCCCACCTAACCTCCCCCACAAGGGGGGAGGAACGGGGCACTCCCAGGCCGATCCGCCGGCGGCGGCGACGGCCATTGACCCAAGCCCCTGAAAGCCATAAATAAAAGACATGGATTTCCGACTGCGCACCCTTCGACTTAGCTGACCCGCCGCCCGCGGGCGCGGGCCTGTGCCTCCGTTCTTGTCGAAGTCTTTGGAATCCTTCAAAATGTGCGCCTCTTATCCGTTCGCGACTTGTTCTTTCGTTGTCGTCCGCTGCGCGCGACTTAGCCGCGGCCGCTGACCAGCCGGATCGCAATCCGGCCTCGGCGGCTCCCCTGACGCGACAACCCGGACGACAAGGAAGAGAGACATTATGGCGACCATGCAGACCCACAAATACCGAGCCGTTCAGCCGATCAATTTGCCCGATCGCCGCTGGCCCAGTCGCACCATCGGCAAGCCGCCGATCTGGTGCAGCGTCGATTTGCGCGACGGCAACCAGGCGCTGATCGAGCCGATGGGGCCCGACCGCAAGCGCCGCATGTTCGACCTGCTGCTGCGCATGGGCTTCAAGGAAATCGAGGTCGGCTTCCCGTCCGCCTCGCAGACCGACTACGATTTCCTGCGCGAGCTGATCGACGGCAGCCGCATCCCCGACGGCGTCACCATCCAGGTGCTGACCCAGGCGCGCGAGGAGCTGATCAAGCGCACCTTCGAGGCGATCACGGGCGCCAAGAGCGCCATCGTGCATGTCTACAACTCGACATCGGAGCTGCAGCGCCGCGTCGTGTTCGGCATGGAAAAGGCAGGCGTCACAGAGATTGCAGTCAAGGGCGCCAGGCTGATCAAGGACCTGGTCCCCACCGTGCCCGGAACGAAAATCCAACTGGAATACTCGCCGGAGAGCTTCACCGGCACCGAACTCCAGTTCGCCCGCGACATCTGCGAGGCGGTGATGGATGCCTGGGGTCCCACCCCCGACAACAAGATCATTCTCAACCTGCCGGCGACCGTCGAGATGGCGACGCCGAACGTCTATGCCGACCAGATCGAGTGGTTCGACCGCAACGTGTCGCGCCGCGACAGCATCGTGCTCTCGGTTCATCCGCACAACGACCGCGGCACGGCGGTGGCCGCCGCCGAGTTGGCGCTGATGGCCGGCTGCGACCGCATCGAGGGCACCCTGTTCGGCAACGGCGAGCGCACCGCAACGTCGATATCGTCACGCTCGGCCTCAACATGTTCAGCCAGGGCGTCGATCCGGGCCTGGACATCCGCGACGTGCGCGAAGTGGTGCGCACGGTGGAATACTGCAACCAACTGCCCGTCCATCCGCGCCATCCCTACGGCGGCGAGCTGGTGTTCACCGCGTTCTCGGGCTCGCACCAGGACGCCATCAAGAAGGGCTTCGCCGCGCTCACCAAGAGCAACAGCGGCCAATGGGAAGTGCCCTACCTACCGATCGACCCCAAGGACATCGGCCGCGACTACGAAGCGGTGATCCGCGTCAACAGCCAGTCGGGCAAGGGCGGAATCGCCTATGTGCTGCTGACCGACTACGGGCTGGACCTGCCGCGCCGCATGCAGATCGAGTTCTCCCAGGTCATCCAGCGCCTGGCCGACGAGAGCGGCAAGGAGATCTTGCCCGAGGAGATCTGGAAGAGCTTCCAGGCCGAGTATCTGGCCAATGCGCCGTTCGAATTCCTCGATCACAAGACCTGGCCGACCGCGAGCGGCCATCATCGCGAGATCGAGGCGCGCATCCGCAAGAACGGCGTCGAACAGGTCATCCGCGGCGCCGGCAGCGGCCCGATCGACGCCTTCGTCGATGCGCTGCGCCAGCACTGCGGCGTCAGCGTCGATGTCGTCGATTACCGCGAGCATGCGGTGAAAAGCGGCGCCGGCGCGACGGCGGCGGCCTATGTGGAGGCGACTATCGACGGCAAGCCGCTGTTCGGCGTCGGCATCGACGCCAACATCGTCAGCGCCTCGCTCAGCGCCGTGCTCAGCGCCGTCAACCGCGCGCTGCGCGCGGGCTGAAGCGGCGCCGCTCACCTTACTTTTCCTCCCCCCTTGTGGGGGAGGTCAGGTGGGGGGCCGGCGCAGTGAACATCTTTTCAGTCACCCCCACCCCGGCCCTCCCCCATCGAGGGGGAGGGAGTTGCCACGCTACCCCCTTCTCGGCAGCCAGCCGTGGGACGTGATGACGTAGCGGTCGGCCTCGATGCCGTGGAGGAAGATCTTGCCCTGATGGCTCAGGCGCAGGCGGGCGAGCATTTGTTTGGCGGGCGATTCGCGGCGCAGAAGCACGCCGACCACGCGCGGCAAGGCGAGATCGAAGAAGGCATGGTCGAGCAACGCCGTCGCCGCCTCGGTGGCGATGCCCTTGCGGCGCGAGGCGCGGCGCAGATAGATGCCGACCTCCACGTCGGCGCCCTCCCACAGGGGCGCCAGCAGCCCGCGGCCATGGAAGACGCCGTCTTCCCTGCCCTCGATCACCCACCAGCCGTAGGTGGCGGCGGGTTCGGCCTCGGACGCGGCGATGCGCGCCTTGATGCGGCCCGGAATGTCGGTGGCGTCGGCGCCGCGCGTGGTCAAATAGTCGAGCACGTCGGGCTCGCGGTCGAGCGCGATCAGACTGGCCTCGTCGCCGGCGCGCGGGCGGCGGAGCACCAGGCGGGCGGTTTCGAGATGGTTGGGCGCGGTCACTCGCGGGGCTCGGACATGGCAGGAAACGAGGACTCGACGATGGGATGGATCGCGTCAGGCTAGTCCCCGGACCCGTCGCCACGCAACAGAGGCTTCACAAGCGCGCCGTCTGCCGCCATAACAGGGCCGGCTCCCGACCGCCGTAACGTCAACAACGCGCACGCATGTTCAAACAGCACACACAGAAAATGGGTAACGCCGTCCGTCGCACCCGCGGTGACATGATCACGCCGATGCAGCGCTTCATCGGCTATCTCGAGATGCTGTTCGTCGATCACGGCATCTTCCGGGTGATCTACAGCAACACCCATAAGGTGTCGCCGCGCATGTACCGCTCAAGCCAGCCGGCGCCATTCCAGATCAAGCGCCTGGCCGACATGGGCATCAAGACCATCATCAACCTGCGTGGCCAGCGCGACTGCGGCTCATACCTGTTGCAGAAGGAAGCCTGCGCGCGCCACGGCATCGCCATGATCGACTTCCCGGTGAGCTCGCGCGACGCGCCGCGCAAGACCGACATGCGCAATCTCAAGGAGATCTTCGAGCGCATCGAATATCCGGCGCTGATGCATTGCAAGTCCGGCGCCGACCGCGCCGGCATCGCTGCGGCGCTCTATCTGGCGCTCGCCGAAAACCGGCCGATCGAGGAAGCCGCCGAGCAGCTGCACCTGAGGTTCGGTCACGTGCGCCACGCCAAGACCGGCATCCTCGACCATTTCTTCGATACCTACCGCAAGCGCAACGCGGAGCGGCCGGTGGATTTCCTGATCTGGAGCGAGACGGACTACGATCCGGACGCCCTGAAGAAGGACTTCCACACCAACCGCTGGGCGAACGTCCTGGTCGACAAGCTGCTCAGGCGCGAATGACTCCGGGCGCCTCGGCGGGCACGGGGATCTCGGCGCCGTCGTCGCGGAACTGCAGCCGGCACAGCCGGGCATAGAGACCGCCGCGCGCCAGCAGTTCGTCGTGGCTGCCCTGCTCCAGCACGCGGCCGTCCTCCAGCACATAGATCAGGTCGGCATCGCGCACCGTGGCCAGGCGATGGGCGATGACCAGGGTGGTGCGGCCGCGCGTCAGCCGCTCGAGCGCCTGCTGCACCAGCCGCTCGGATTCCGCGTCCAGCGCGCTGGTCGCCTCGTCGAGCAGCAGAATCGGCGCATCCTTGAGGATGGCGCGGGCGAGCGACAGGCGCTGGCGCTCGCCGCCGCTGAGCCGCAGGCCACGGTCGCCGACGATGGTGTCGTAGCCCTCGGGCAATTGCGTGATGAAGTCGTGGGCCGCCGCAGCCTGCGCCGCCGCCCGAATCTCGTCCTCGGACGCACCGGCGCGGCCGAACGCGATATTGGCGCGCACCGTGTCGTTGAACAGCACCACATCCTGGCTGACCACGGCAATGGCATCGCGCAGGCTGGCCAGGGTGACGTCGCGTACATCCTGGCCGTCGATCGTCACCTCGCCCCGGCCGACATCGAACAGGCGCGGGATGAGATTGAACACGGTGGATTTGCCGGCGCCGCTGCGCCCCACCAGGGCGACGGTTTTGCCGGCCGGCACGGCGATCGAGAAGTTTGTAAGCGCGTTGGTGCCCGGCTCGTAGCCGAAGTCGACGCCGCGGAACGCCACCGCCCCTTGGCCGACACGCAGCGGCGCGGCGCCCGGCTTTTCGGTGATCGTCGGTTTCTCGTCGAGCAGCGTGAAGATGCGCTGCACCGCGCCGAGCCCTTCCTGCAGCACCGTGTTCAGCGTGCCGATGGCGCGCACCGGCTGGGCCGCGATGAGCAGCGCGCTGATGAAGCCGGTGAATTCGCCGATGGTGCCCTGCCCGGTGGCCACGCGGTAGCCGCCGAAGGCGATGACGCCGCCGACCGCGAGCCCGCCGAGCACCTCGAGGATCGGATCGAGCCGGGCGCGGCTTTTCACCATCTTCATGAAGATATGGTACATGCGCTCGAACGCATTGTCGGCGCGTGCCTGCTCGTAGGATTCGAGCCCGTAGGTCTTGACCATGCGGGCGCCGGCGAAGCTCTCGTGAAGCAGCGAGGTGGTCTCGCCCATCTGCACCTGGCTGTCGATCGAGGCGCGGCGCAGCCGCTTGCCGATGTTGACGATGGGCAGCGCCGCCAGCGGATAGACCACCAGCACGATGAG
Source organism: uncultured Rhizobiaceae bacterium (assembly GCA_964577835.1). GTDB lineage: Bacteria > Pseudomonadota > Alphaproteobacteria > SMXQ01 > SMXQ01 > CAVVYA01. Next base: position 2,187 of record CAZOBN010000073.1, on the reverse strand, counting down.
CGATAGCAGCCAGTCGAGATAGAACATGGTGCCGACCAGCGCGACCACGGTCAGCGCGTCGCGGATCAGGTTGGTGAAGCCGCGCGCGATGGCGTTGCGGATGACGTTGAGGTCGTTGGTGAAGCGCGACACCAGGGAGCCGACCGGCTCGCGGGTCAGGCGCGCCATGTCGGCGGCCAGAAGGTGGCCGAACATCGCCTTCTGCATGTCCGTGGTGATGCGATAGACCATGCGGTTGGTCATCACCGTCTGGCTGAACATGGCGAGGCCCTTGACGGCGGTGATGATCACCGCCAGGGCCGGCACCATCCACACCACCCGCATGTCCTTGGCCTCGAACAGCGAATAGGTCCAGTCGATGAGCAGCGGATAGGCGCCGGTGGCGGCCGAGACGATGCCCATCAGCGCGACGACCAGCGCCAGGCTGCGCCAGTGGGGCGACACCCACTCGCGCCACAGCCGCGCCATCAAATGCTGGGTCGCATCGTCGAGACGCAATTGGGACTTGGCCATCCGGATCCTACTGCCGTTCTTGCCCGCGCCCTCGCGGGCAGGGATGTGGCCCGCGCGAGGCCGGGCCGCAGAATAGTGGATATCGCGGTCCCGCGCCACGCGGGCGACAAGGCCTCATAAAGACAAAAGAGGTCCGGTGACGGCGCCACCGGCCCGAGAGAGAGCGGAAAAGCCCGTGCGATGATCGAGGAGAGGTGGTCCTCGATACCGACATCCGGTCGCAAGCCTCTTGAACCGGAGCCTGCCGCGCGCCTACAACCGGGCATGAAGCCCGACGCGCTGCTCTCCCGCCTGCTCTACAAAGACCCGCTCCTGCTGGTGATCGACAAGCCCGCTGGGCTGCCGGTCCATGCCGGCCCCAAGGGCGGCGACAATCTGGAGCAATATTTTCCGGCCCTGCGCTTCGGCCTGCCGCGCTCGCCGGCGCTCGCCCATCGGCTCGACCGCGACACCAGCGGCTGCCTGGTGCTCGGGCGCCACCGCAAAGCCCTGGCGAAACTCGGCAAGCTGTTCTCGTCGGGCCACGTCAGCAAGACCTACTGGGCCATTGTCGCCGGGGCGCCGCCCGAAGCCGAGGGCCGCATCGACCTGCCGCTGATGAAGCGCTCGACCGAGCGCGGCTGGTGGATGAAAACCGATCCGCAAGGCCTGCCGACCATCACCGACTACAAGCTGATGGGCCGCAGCGGGAATTATTCCTGGCTCGAGCTCAAGCCGCAGACCGGCCGCACCCACCAGATCCGCGTCCATTGCGCGGCACTCGGCTGTCCCGTGCTCGGCGACCCGATCTATGGCGGCGAGATCACGGAATCGAAAACCCGCCCGCTGCATCTCCACGCGCGCGCGGTGTCCGTGCCGCTCTACCCCTCGCGCGACCCCGTCGCGGTCACCGCGCCGGTGCCGGAGCACATGCGCGCGCTGCTCGAAGCCTGCGGCTTTCGGGAAGATGCGGCGGTGCTGGAAGCAGCATCGGCGGCGATAGCGGCGTCCGCTTCTTCATAATCGTTGAGACGTATCCATCCCTCAATCGTCATGCTCGGGCTTGGCCCGAGCATCCATTGACCGATGCAACCGCACGAGCGCCAGCCATCATTCCCATGGACCCTCGGGTCAAGCCCGAGGGTGACGGTCTTTTAATTTCTCTACCGTAGCGTCTGGAATGGGTCCCTCAGCGCAGCGCGCTGGTGATCAGATATTGGCCAACGTCCGCCGGCGTGGCCTTGAAGGCTTTGAGTTCGGCCTGCTGGTTTTCCAGGGCGTGCTTGACCAGGAAATGGTTCTCGACGTTGTCCGGCTTGACCTTGAAGATGCCGCGCGCGCCGCGGATCTTGGGATAGAGGCCGGGATCGACCATCTTCTCGCGGTTGGCCAACCGGGCGATCAGCGCCTCCTCGTCGGCCTCCTCCAGCGTCTCCTGCTTCAGCAGCTTCCAGTCGGAGAAGCCACCGGTCGCATTCTCGTTCATGGCGTTGACCGCGTCCTCCGCCGACTCCTCGGCGACACCCAGCTTATAGATGTGCTTGGTGAGGCCGACATCGGCGCCCCATTTGCCGAGATCCCGGCTGCTGGCCACAAACACCACAGGCATGACTTTTCCTTTGCTCCGACGTTTTACCCAGATTGCACAGGGTCCCCATGGGCGTCAATCGACACGCGGGACGAAGGTCCCGAAAC
>CAZOBN010000072.1:0-15797 GCA_964577835.1 uncultured Rhizobiaceae bacterium | reverse complement strand
CGGCTTCATCACCGGCTCGACCCTGTCGATCAACGGCGGCCAGCACATGTATTGAAACCGCCGCTCTGGCGAGCGGCGGTTTCTGAACAGCGACTATGTGCGCGATGTGGCGACGGATTCAGACCGGCACCGGATCGGCCGCTTTCATGCAGGGCTGCTTGACGAACGAGTCGTACCACTTGGCGAGCTTCGCATGGACCTCGCGCCAGCCGGCGTGGACGTTGTTGCGGTCGAGGAAGCCGAGCGTCACCGCATAGGTGATGTGGGCCGGCGTCACCGTGGCGCCGAGCTCGTCGAGCGCCTGTTCCATGACGCCGAGCCCGCGCTTGATCTTCTTTTGCTGGCGCTCGATCCATTCCGGCGACATCTGCTCCGGCTTGTGCATGCGCTCTTCCATGCGGCACAGCACGCCGGCGTCCAGCACGCCATGGCCGACGGCTTCGAGCTGCAGCATGCGGCGGCGCGCCTTGCCCGAGTCGGGATAGAGCCGGCGGCCCTTGCCGATCTCGTCGAGATACTGGCAGATCAGCGCCGACTCGATCAGCACCTCGCCATCGTCGGTGACCAGGGTCGGGATCTTGTCGAGCGGGTTCATGCGGTCGAGATTGACGCCGGGCTCGCGCGCCGCCAGCTTTTCGAGCTTGGCATCGAGGCCCTTCTCGTGGGCCACGGCGAGCACCTTGCGCGCGTATGGCGAGGTCGGCGAGTAGTAGAGCTTCATCGGGGTCTCCCTGGATCGTTCTTGGTTGAACTCAGAAATTGTCCTTGCGGCGGCGGATCTCGGCGAACACCGCGACCGGATCGCTCGCCGGCAGTTCGACCGCCTTGGCGAGCGCCGGCTGGTCGGCGCGCAGGAACGGGTTGGTGGCGCGCTCCTCGGCCAAGGTCGATGGCACGGTGGCCTCGCCGCGGGCGCGCTTGTCATCGACCTCGCGGGCGCGCGCGACCAGGGCGGGGTTGCCGCCGTCCACGGTGAGCGCGAAGCGCGCGTTGGACTGGGTGTATTCGTGGGCGCAATAGACCCGCGTCGGGTCGGGCAAGGGCCTGAGCTTGCCGATGGAATGCCACATCTGGCCGGGCGTGCCCTCGAACAGGCGGCCGCAGCCCAGCGCGAAGATCGTGTCGCCGCAGAACAGCGCGTCGCTTTTGGGAAACCAGAAGGCGATATGGCCCCGCGTGTGGCCGGGAATGTCGAATACCTCGGCGGTCTCGGCGCCGAATTGATAGGTGTCGCCCTCGCCGAGCTCGATGTCGATGCCCGGGATGCGGTCGCGGTCGGCGCGCGGGCCGACGACGGTCGCGCCCCAACGCTCCTTGAGGGCCAGGTTGCCGCCGGTATGGTCCTTGTGATGGTGGGTATTGAGGATATGGGTCAGCCGCCAGCCGAGCGCCGCGAGCTTGGCCTCGACCGGTTCGGCCTCTGCCGGATCGACCACGGCAACGACGTTCGCCTCGGGCTCGCGCACGAGCCAGAGGTAGTTGTCCTTGAGCGCGGGAATGCGATGGATTTCCAGTCTTGCCATCCTTGGAAGGATAGCACGCCCGACGGTTTGTGCCAGAGCATGATCCCGAGAACGCGCCGGGTTTTCCGGATCGTGCGACCAATCAACCGCCTAGACCGACATCGCGATTCAAAGAGACGCGATTTCGGTCTAACCTTGCCGCCCATGTGGACGGATGTGGTGGACCTGCGCGACTTCTATGCGACCAGCCTGGGTCAAGTTGCGTCCCGTATGTTGCGCCGCCGGATTCGCCTGATCTGGCCGGATTTGACCGGCCAGCGTATCCTCGGCCTGGGCTATGCCATTCCCTACCTGAGGCCCTTCCTCGACGAGGCCGAGCGGGTGATCGCCGTCATGGCGGCGCAGCAAGGCGTTCTGCCCTGGCCGGCTCACGGCGCCAACCACGTGGCGCTGGCCGATGAGGCGGACCTGCCGCTGCCCGACTTGGCGGTCGATCGCGTGCTGTTGGTCCATGCGGTGGAATGCAGCGAGCAATTGCGCTCCATGCTGCGCGAGGTGTGGCGCGTGTTGGCCGATGGCGGCCGCATCCTGGTGGTGGTGCCGAACCGGCGCGGCATCTGGGCGCGCTTCGAACGCACGCCGTTCGGCTTCGGCCATCCCTACACGGTGACGCAGCTCTCGCGCCTGCTGCGCGACTGCATGTTCACGCCGGTGTCGGCCGCCGGCGCCCTGTTCGTGCCGCCGAGCAATTCGCGCATGGCGCTGAGCGCGGCGCCGGCCTGGGAAAAACTCGGCGACCGCTGGTTTCCGCGCTTCGCCGGCGTCGCCATGATCGAGGCGACCAAGCAGATCTACGCCGCCGCGCCCGCGCCCGCTCGCGCCGAGCGGCGGCCGGTCTACGTCCCGGCGCGCCACAGCAACCGCACGACCTTGCGGGACGCTACTTCAGAAGAAACACGGCCTGGCGGCCGGTGAGGTTGGCGAGCTTGCCGTGGGTCGGCACCTCGCGCGTGCGTCCGCCGGATTGCACGATGAAGCAGCGCTCCGGCGCGATCGACAGATCGCGGCACAGCACGAGGAAATCTTGGATCGTGCAGGGCCGGATATTGTCGCTGTCATACCAGGTGTGGCGCGGCGCGTCGGCGACCGGCATGCGGCCGCGGAAGAACAACCCGAGCCGGGCGCGCCAAAAGCCGAAATTGTCGAACGACACGATGGCGTGCTTGCCGATGCGCAGCAGCTCGCGCAGGGTCTTGCGCGGGTCGTGCATGGCCTGCAAGGTCTGGCTCAGGATGACATAATCGAAGCCGTCCGACGGATAGTCTTCCAAATCGGTTTCGGCGTTGCCTTGCACCACCGAGAGGCCCTGCTGGACGCAGGCATTGACGCCCTCCTGACGGATCTCGATGCCGCGCGCGTCCACGTTCTTGTGCTGCGCGAGATAGTGCAGCAGCGCGCCCTCGCCGCAGCCGACGTCGAGCACGCGCGTGCCCGAAGGCACCAGGTCGGCGACGAGCTGGAGGTCGGCGCGAATGCGGCCGTGCACGTGCGGAAGCGCCGGCCCGTTCATGCTTTGCTCAGGCCGCGATGAGCCGCCGCGCCATCGAGGAATCCGGTCAGCGTGCGGTGATAATCGGGAATATCGAGCAGGAACGAGTCATGGCCCTGGTCGGTCTTGATCTCGACGAAGCTGACGTTGGCCGCCGCCGCGTTCAACCCATGGACGATGGCGCGGCTCTCGTAAGTCGGGAACATCCAGTCGCTCGAGAACGACAGCACGCAGAAGCGCACCTTGGTGTGCTTGAAGGCATCGGGCAGCGAGCCGCCGTATTCCTCAGCCAGGTCGAAGTAGTCGATGGCGCGGGTGATGTAGAGATAAGAGTTGGCGTCGAACCGGTCGACGAACGTGATGCCCTGGTGGCGGAGATAGCTTTCGACCTGGAAATCCGCGTCGAAGCCGTAGGTCACAGCCTTGCGATCCTGCAGCGCGCGGCCGAACTTGCGGTGCAGCGCCGTCTCCGACAGGTATGTGATGTGCGCGCCCATGCGCGCCACGGCGAGGCCGCGATGAGGCCGCGTGTCGTGTTCCAGGTAAGCGCCGCCGCACCAGTCGGGATCGGCCATGATCGCCTGTCGGCCGACCTCGTGGAAGGCGATGTTCTGGGCCGAGCAGCGCGCCGCGGTGGCGATCGGCACGGCGGAGAACACCCGCTCCGGGTAGCGCGCCGCCCAGTCGAGCACCTGCATGCCGCCCATCGAGCCGCCGATGACGCAGAACAGCTGGTCGATGCCGAGATGGTCGATCAGCAGCTTCTGGGCCTTGACCATGTCGCCGATGGTGATGACCGGGAAATGCAGGCCATAGGGCTGGCCGGTCGCCGGGTTGATCTCCATGGGGCCGATGGTGCCCATGCAGCCGCCCAGGATGTTCGAGCAAATGATGAAATACTTGTCGGTGTCGAGCGGCTTGCCCGGCCCGACGATATTGTCCCACCAGCCGCGCTTCTCGGTCCCCGGATGAAGTCCGGCGACGAACTGGTCGCCGGTCAGGGCATGGCACACCAGGATGGCGTTCGAACGGTCGGCATTGAGCCGTCCATAGGTCTGATAGGCCAGGTTAAAGGGACCGAGATCGAGGCCGGAATCGAGCTTGAGCGGCGTCGGGGTGCCGAGCGACACCGTCGGTCCGGTCTGATGCTCAGACTTGATGCTATCCTGGCTGTGGGGAATGCTCATGTCCTGTTCCCAAGCCGAGCCGGCAGTCTGTGCTGGCCGGTAACCTGCCGCTGGGGGTGCCGGCCGGCGCGGGCTTCCAAGCGGCAGCCCGGGTGACGGCGCGGTGCGTTTCGTTGGCTGTGATAGCTAGGGTCCAAGCCCTGGACTGTCAACGTTTTCTTTGATTTTGCAACCGGCTAGGACTATGACTTGTCGCCCTTAATCCGCAGTTTTTCCATAAGCATGACGAACGCCAACGCGACCCTCGACGATCTGCGTGGGGAAATCGACGAGATCGACGGCGCCATCCACGAGCTGTTGATGCGGCGCGCCGTGCTGGCCGAGCGGATCGGCGCCGTCAAGGACGATTCCGCGCGCAGCGACGGCGCCACCGGGGCGGCTGCCTATCTGCGCCCCGGGCGCGAGGCCGCCGTGCTGCGCCGCCTGGTGGAGCGCCACAGCGGGTCCTTTCCGCTGCCTTCCCTGGTGCGGCTTTGGCGCGAGATCATGTCGTCGCTGCTGCGCCTCCAAGGGCCGTTCTCCGTCGCCGTCTTCACCGTGTCCGACAATCCCGGATATTGGGATCTGGCGCGCGACCATTACGGCTCGACCACGCCCATGACCCCCTGCCAAAGCCCGATCCAGGTGTTGCGCGAGGTGGCCGAGGGCCGCGCCACGGTCGGCGTGCTGCCCTTCCCCGAGGAAGGCGAGCCAGCGCCATGGTGGCCCCTCGTGGCGAGCGCCCGGACCAACGAGCCCAAGGTTATCTCCCGCCTGCCCTTCGTCGCCTTGCCGAACGCCAGTGCCGCCACCAGCCGCGCCCAGGTGTCGGCCGTCGCCATCGCCTGTCTGACGCCCGAGGAGACCGGCGACGATCGTTCGCTGCTCACCCTGGAAATTACCGAGGAATTGAGCCGCGCCCGCCTGACCAATGCGCTGGCGGCGGTCGATCTGCCCTCCCTGTTGCAGGTCGCCGGGCCATCCCATGGCGGCCAGACCGGCGGGCTCTATCTCATCGAAACCGAAGGCTTCGTGACGTTCGATGACCCGCGCTTGGTCAAGCTCGCCGAAACTCTGGGCAACGCGCTCAGCCGTGTCACCGTGCTCGGCGCCTACCCGGCGCCGATCGCACGTCTCGATGAATCGGCGCGCAATGTCGGCGCCATGGCCGTTGCCGGCCGGCCATGAGCGCGCCGCCAAGCCATAAGCCACCCAGTCACCGGGCGCCGCTCGGGCTGAGCCCCCGGCCGGGCATCCTGGAGATCGAGGCCTATGTCGGCGGCAAGTCGAAGATCGCCGGCCGCGACAAGGTCATCAAGCTGTCCTCCAACGAAAGCGCCTTGGGGCCGAGCCCGCGCGCGCTCGCGGCCTACCGGAAGGCCGCCGCCGACATGCACCGCTATCCGGACGGTGGCAGCATCGCCTTGCGCGAGGCCATCGGCGCGCGCTTCGGCTTCGATCCAGACCGCATCGTATGCGGAGCCGGCTCCGACGAGCTGCTCGGCCTGCTGGGCCGCGCCTATGCCGGGCCGGGCGACGAGGTGGTCTATTCCGAACACGGCTTCCTGATCTATCCGATCATCGCCCATTCGGTCGGCGCGACGCCGGTCGTGGCCGGCGAGACCAATCTCACGTCCGACGTGGACAAGCTGCTGGCCAAGGTCACGCCGCGCACGCGCCTGCTCTACATCGCCAATCCGAACAATCCGACGGGCAGCTACATTTCCGCCGCGGCGCTCGCGCGCCTGCGCCGCGAGCTGCCCGCCGGCGTCCTGCTGGTGATCGACGCCGCCTATGCCGAATTCGTCACCGCCAACGATTACGAGGCCGGCGCGGCGCTGGTCGACGCTGCGGTGGATGCCGGCGACAACGTGGTGATGACGCGCACCTTCTCGAAGATCTTCGCCATGGGCGGCCTGCGGCTGGGCTGGGCCTATTGCCCGCCGAAGATCGCCGACCTGCTCAATCGCCTGCGCATGCCGTTCAACGTCTCCGCCGCCGCTCAGGCCGCCGGTATCGCGGCGCTCGAAGACGTAGCCTTCGCCAGCGAGGCGCGCGACCACAACGAAAAGTGGCGCGGTTGGCTGACCACGGAACTGCAGACCCTCGGCTATCGCGTGCATCCGAGCGTCGCCAATTTCGTGCTCGTGCAGTTCGCCGGCGGCGCGGGCCAAGCGCAGGCGGCCGACAAGTTCCTGGCGTCGCGCGGCATCATCGCGCGCCAGGTCGACAAATACGGTCTGCCGGACTGCCTGCGCATCACCATCGGGCTCGAGCACGAGATGCGCGCCGTGGCCGACGCGCTCGCCGCCTTCAAGAAGGCGGGTTGAGATGGCGAAACCGAAACGCGCCGCCAGGAAAACCGCTGCCGCGACAGTGATCGAGACATCCACCGCCGCGAAGGCGGCGATCAAGAAGTCCATGGCCGCGAAGGCGGCGATCAAAAAATCGTCCGCCGCGAAACGGCGTCCGGGCAAGTCCGCCAAGACGTCCGCTGCCAGGCGCGCGCGGACGCAGCCGATGTTCGAGCGCATGGCGCTGATCGGGCTCGGCCTGATCGGTTCCTCGATCGCCTGGGCGGCGAAGAAGCAGGGGCTGGCCGGCAGCATCGTCGGCACGGCGCGCACCCCGGCGACGCGGCGCACGGCGAAGCGGCTCGGCTTTATCGACGAAGCGGTGGCCACGGCGGCCGAGGCGGTCGAGGGCGCCGATCTGGTGATCATCTGCACGCCGGTCGGCACCTACAAGCATATCGCAGAGGAGATCGCGCCCCATTTGGCGCCCGGCGCGATCCTGTCCGACGTCGGCTCGGTCAAGCAGACCGTGGTGCGCGACGTCTCGCCGTTCCTGCCCGAGGGCGTGCATTTCGTGCCCGGCCACCCGATCGCCGGCACCGAGCATTCCGGCCCCGAGTCCGGCTTCGCCGAATTGTTCCAAGGCCGCTGGTGCATTCTCACGCCGGTCGCGCACACGGATGCCAAGGCGGTGGCCAAGCTGCGCAAGTTCTGGGAACGCATCGGCTCGAAAGTCGACATCATGGACGCGGCGCACCACGACAAGGTGCTGGCCATCACGTCGCACCTGCCGCACCTGATTGCCTACACCATCGTCGGCACCGCGACCGATCTGGAGAATCATCTCAAGAGCGAGGTTATCAAGTTCGCCGCCAGCGGCTTTCGCGACTTCACGCGCATCGCCGCCTCCGATCCGGTGATGTGGCGCGACATCTTCCTCAACAACAAGGAAGCGGTGCTCGAGATGATCGGCCGGCTGAGCGAGGATCTCGCCGCCATGCAGCGCGCCATCCGGTGGGGCGAGGGCGACAAGCTGCAGGACTTGTTCACCCGCACCCGCGCCATCCGCCGCAGCATCGTCAAGGCCGGCCAAGCCTGAGCAGACCAGGCAGAGCCCACGTCGTGCTTTCTTCGCCGGCAATGGCCGGCTGAAGCGCGCGACTTTCTCCAATCGTCATGCTCGGGCTTGACCCACGGCTGTCCGGTTGAGGCCGAGGCCATTGGCATGCGCCGATTCGTGGATGCCCCGAACAAGCCTGTCCTTGGGCCGCGCGACGCGCGGACCCGAGGGTCGGGGCATGACGGTTTTTATGGGATTTCCGCCCATCTCCGTCATGGCCCGATTCAGTCGGGCCATCCACGTCGAGCCGTCGCTTGCGACGGTGACGACCGGTGTCCGTCCTCCGCGTACCCACCATCCAATGTCATGCTGTCGGCGCTTTCCCGGGAAACTTGGATGCTCAACCGGACAGCCGTGGGCTTGACCGAGCATCCATCGAGCCTTCGTTATGCCCGTGCGCCTGCAAGCGACTCATGGACCCTCGGCTCAGGGCCGAGGGTGACGGGTTTCTTCGTTTCGACGTCTCGGCGATGGCGGCTTAATTTCGTCGCCGGCTAATAAAAGAATTCGTCGATCAGATGCCAGGCGCCGATAACGATCGCGCCGATGATGAACAGCGAACCGATGGCGGCGGCCAGGCCCATCAGGGTGAAAAAGCCGTCGCGCTCGAGCATGCCGAGCGCGAACAGGCAGCAGGCCATGGCCGGCAGCCAGTTGCCGCCGGGGATCGGCAGGAACAGGATGAAGCCGAGCAGCAGCACCAGGGCGCCGATGATGTTTTCCATCGGCGGGACGGTAAAGAAGATCAGGCGCGGCTTGACCAGCTTCTCGAACTTCTCGACCCAGGGAATCGCCAGGATGACGACCGACGCGACCTTGCCCGTCGGCAGCTTGATGTTGGCGAGGTAGGACGGCAGCCACATCTGGCGCAAGCCGAGCACCAACTGCATCGCTGGCAGCATGATCAGCAGGCCGAAGACCGTCGACATGCCGGGAATCTGCGGAATGATGTTGGGCAGGGCCATCAGCAGGATGATGACGCCGAACGAACGCGAGCCGAGCCGATCCACCACCCAGCCGACCGCGACCTTTTCCCCCTCGAGCCCGGCGAGCAGATGACGCAGCAGGTCAGATGTCTTCGGATGCAGATGCGTCGTCTGCGGATCGTTTTCCCCGGATTGCGACATGATGGCTGGTTCCGATCCTCAGTCCGGCCACTTGATCGGCGGCAGCATCATCAGGGCGACCGGCCCGAGCGACAGACGCTGATTCTGGATCGTCACGGGAACGGCGATCTCCGGCGGTCCGCCGAGCAGGCGCGGTGGCTTGGCCAGCATGTTGAGCAATGCCTTGGCCGAGTCGGCCTCGTTCCGCTGGATCGTGCCGGCCGCGGTAAGCGCGTCGATGGTCTCGTTGAAGCCGGTGACGGTCGCGGTCAGCGCGGCGAGCGGCTGCAGATTTTCGTCGAGTGCCATGGTGCCGACGGCGACCACGTTGAGCGGCCCCCAGCGCAGCTCCAGTCCGGCGATCTCCACCGTGCCGCCCAGGTCGCGCCAGGCGGTCGCCGCGGCGCGGGTGAAGGAGGGCGTGAACGGCCCCATGACCTCGCCCTTGAGGCGGGCGAGATCGATCTTCCGGCTACGAAACTGTTCGGGCAGGCTGCCCTGTGGCAGCACCACGTCGTCGAGCTCGAAGGCGAACCGGGCGGACGGCTTGAGATGATCGAGCGCGTCGCGCAGTTGGACCACCTCGAAATCGAGGTGGTCGATGGTCAACGGGGCCCCCTCGTTGACCCGCACGCTCATCTTCTCGCCGAGCACCGCATACAGGGTTCCGCCACGGTTGCTGCGATAGCGCGCTTCGGCGTCCTTGGCGGCGATCAGCAGCGCGACCGGAACGTCGAGCATCGTGATATCGAGCTTATGTTCGCCCGGGAACCGCGCGCGCCCGCGCGGCGCGAACGGCGACATGCGCAGGCGTACGGCCGGCCCTTCCCAGCGCCACGGCGAGGACGACTGGGGCCGCGCCACGATGGGCCGCTCGACCCGCACCCGGAACCACAGCGGGAAGCCGCTGAGCTCGAAATTCTGGTAGGAGATTTCGCCGCCCTGGGCGCGCCAGTTGGCGTCCCAGATCGCGGCCGTGGTCTTCAGCCGCTCGGCCCCATAGAGCCAGAACACCGAGACGCCGATGGCGACGAGGGCCAGGACGACGCAGGCGAGGATGGTAAGGCGTCGGGCGACGTTGATCATGGGGACTGCAATACTGCCGATCCGAGACAAGCGGGTTACCTTGTATAGTCTGTCGGCTGGAACGGGTCGAGAGGACGATGGCAGAGCAAAAGAGTTCGGGCGCGGCCCAGGGCGCGGGCGTTTGGCTGTTCGCCTATGGCTCGATCATGTGGAACCCGGGCTTCGACTTCGCCGAAAGCGCGCCCGGCCTGCTGCGCGGCTGGCACCGGGCGTTCTGCATCTATTCCTACCGCTACCGCGGCACGCCGGAAAAGCCGGGCCTGGTGCTCGGGCTCGACCGCGGCGGCTCGTGCCGCGGCGTGGCCTTCCGCCTGCCCGACGAGCAGGCGGCGGCGATCATGGAGCAATGCGACGTCCGCGAGCTCGTCACCGGCGTCTATATCCGCCGCCAGGTGAGGGTCGAGACCGGCACGGGGCCGGTGAACGGCTGGGCCTACGTCACCGACCGCAAGCACAAGCAATACGCCGGCAAACTCGACGAGGCGGAAAAGGCGCGGCTAATCATCCAGGGCGTCAATCCGCAAGGCGCCACGAACATCGAATATCTCGAGAACACGATGCGCCATCTTGCCGACCTCGGCATCGACGATCCATATTTGCGCCGATTGTGGAACAGGGTGGAGAAGACCAATGAGCTATGAAGGAATGATCGCCGAAACGGTTCGCGTCCACGGCGACAAGGGCGACCTGATCGATGCCTATGCGGCGCGGCCTTTGGGGGCCGGGCCGTTGGGCGGGGTTATTGTCGTCCACCACATGCCCGGATGGGACGAATGGACGCGCGAGGTGGTGCGCAAGCTCGCGCATCACGGTTACAACGCCATGGCGGCCGATCTTCACCACCGACAGGGCCCCGGCGCGCCGCGCGAGAAGTCGCAGCGGGTCCGCGAGGCGGGCGGCCAGATCGACGCGCAGGTGGTGGGCGACCTGGCGGGCTGCGAACGCTATCTGCGCGGCCTGCCGACCAGCAATGGCAAGGTCGGGGTGATCGGATTCTGCTCGGGCGGGCGCGTCGCCTACATGGCCTCGGCCAAACTGCCGACGCTCGCCTGCGCGGTCGATTGCTGGGGCGGCAATGTCGCCTCGCCGCCGGCCAAGCCGAGCAAGAACCAGCCGGTGCCGCCGATCGAGATGACCAAGGACATCGCCATGCCCCTGCTCGGGCTGTTCGGCAACGACGACAACAATCCGGGCAAGGAGCAGGTCGACCAGATCGAGGCGGCGCTGAAGCAGCACAACAAGACCTACGAATTCCACCGCTACGACGGCGCCGGCCACGCCTTCTTCCACTGGTATGCCGACCGCTACCGCGTCGAGCAGGCGCAGGACGGCTGGACCAAGGTGTTCGGGTTTTTCGAGAGATATTTGCGGTGAGTGATTGACGGCCTGAGATGCCCCGGTCAAGCCGGGGCATGACGAACAAGAGAAGTAGGATCGCCGCAACTGCGAACACTGAGTCTCTGATCGTCATGGCCCGACTTGATCGGGCCATCTCTCCGTGGTGAGCTTTCTCACGAGGTGCAGAACAATCGAGCCCGTCAGCAGCCCGGCGGGAAGGCCGCTGAATTCACCCGCACTTCGAATAGGCGCAACTCACGCAGACGTCGCAGCCTTCCTGGCGCACCAGGCTGGCCTGGGCGCATTTCGGGCATTGGCGGAAGCGCGCGTCGGCGCGCACGTCCTGCAGGTTGACCACCTGCTTTTCCATGTCGCGCTGGCCCTCGCGGCGCTCCTTCGGGTTCGGCATGAAGCCGATCTCGACCATGTGATGCTCGATGATCTCGCCGATGGCGGCGAGCAGCGAGGGCACGTAGCGTCCCTCCATCCATTGGCCGCCGCGCGGATCGAACACCGCCTTCAATTCCTCGACCACGAAGGACACGTCGCCGCCGCGCCGGAACACCGCCGAGATCATGCGCGTCAGGCCGACCGTCCAGGCGTAATGCTCCATGTTCTTCGAGTTGATGAAGATCTCGAAGGGCCGCACGCGGCCGTCCTGCAGGATGTCGTTGATGGTGATGTACATGGCGTGCTCGGATTCTGGCCAGCGCAGCTTGTAGGTGCGCCCCGGCAATTGCTCGGGCCGGCTGAGCGGCTGGGTCATGTAGACCACGCCGCCCGCCTCGTAGCGGTCCTCGGCGCGCGCCTCGGGCTTTTCCAGCGGCAACTCCTGCTGGCCTTCCTCGGCGTCCTTCTTGACGTCATGCGACGGCGTGCCGCTTGCGGCAACGAGCACTGAGCCGGTGATCTCGTTCGGCCGATAGGTGGTGCAGCCCTTGCACCCGAGCTCGTAGGCCTGGGCGTAGATGTCCTTGAAATCCTCGAAGGCGATATCGGCCGGCAGGTTGATGGTCTTGGAGATCGAGCTGTCGATGTATTTCTGCACGACCGCCTGCATCACCACATGCTCGGACGGGCGCAGGGTCTGGGCGTCGACGAAATAGTCGGGCAGCGGCGCGGTCTCGCCCTTGAGGCGGCGGAACAGGCGAAACGCGTAGTCGCTGACCTCTTCCTCCTTGCGCGTGCCGTCGGGCAGCAGGATGCGGCGCGTATAGGTGAAGCTGAACACCGGCTCGAGCCCCGACGAGACATTGTCGGCGAGCAGCGAAATGGTGCCGGTCGGTGCGATCGAGGTGAGCAGCGCGTTGCGGATGCCGTGCTGGGCGATGGCATCGCGCACCTCGGCGTCCATCTCGCGGATGGTTTCGCCGGCGAGGTAGGCGTCGCGGTCGAACAGCGGGAAGGGACCCTTCTCGGCGGCGAGCGCGGCGGAGGCGAGATAGGCGCTGCGCGAAATCTCGCGCATCCACCGCTCGGTCAGCGCGATCGCCTGCTTGGAGCCATAGCGCGCCCGGCACATGATCAGCGCGTCGGCCAGCCCCGTGACGCCGAGCCCGATGCGGCGCTTGCCGCGCGCCTCGTGGGCTTGCGCCTCGAGAGGGAAACGCGAGACGTCGATCACGTTGTCCATCATGCGCACGGCGATGGGCACCAGCTCGCGCAGCCGGCCGAGGTCGATCGTCGCGTTCTCCTCGAACGGGTTGCTCACCAGGCGCGCCAGGTTGATCGAGCCGAGCAGGCAGGCGCCGTAGGGGGGCAGCGGTTGCTCGCCGCAGTTATGGACATAAAAGCCGTTGGCGTCGAAGGCATGCACGCCCAGCACCTGGACGTCGAAGACTTCCGCCTCGCCGTCCGGTTGGATCGACGCCACTTCGGCCGTGAACCGCTCCCGGTTCGACTCGCGCCGATATGCGCTCAATAGCTGCTCCAGGCGCTGGCGCTTGGCGGTATCGGCAAAGCCGATCAACTCGGCGAAGCGAGCCACATTGTCCTTGCTGATGATCAACTCGTGACCGGCCTTCGTCTGATAAAGCTTCCGCCCGCCCCGTCCATCGGGCAGTGATTTCTCGCGGGCAGGCTGCCGGTTCAGGTGAATCGCAGAAAAAATGCCGAGCCGCAGCAGCATGCGTTGTGCCGCTTGCAGGCGCGCCGGATCATTCTGCCAGAGCCGGATGCTGACGCCTTTCTCCTGATGATCGAGCACCGTGCCATCGGCATCGAAGAACCCGCCGAGGAAGCCGCGGCAGAAATCGCTCGATGCCCGCTCCAGCGCCGGCGTGATGCGCTTGTCACCCGGCGCCATGCCCAAGCTTGTGGCCAAGTCTCGTATGGCGCCGAGCGCCATGCGATACTCGCCACGACCCGGCACTTCGATCCAGCCGGTGAAATCGCTGCGGTGCGGCAAGCTGCGGACGGCCCGCAGGGCGTGCTCCATGACTCCATGCGCGCCGGATTGTGCTGAACTGTCGTTCGCGGCGAGCGCGCCCGGCCACACGGAGAGCACGGCCTTGTCCGTCTTCAATGTGCCGTCCCCGACCAGCAAGCCGAGCAGATAGCCTTCGTCGCGGCTGTGCAGGCCAGGCCAGGACGGCACGTCGCGATGATCATGCAGTAGCACCCGATCGCCTGGATGCAGCTCTCCGGCTTTGACCCATTCAGCGGCCAGTCGATAGCGCGTCTTGGAGGCGATACGTTTGACCGGATGGTCCGCCGTCAGGCGCAGCGACAGGCCTTCCCGCGTGGTGAGACGAAGAACGGATTTCGTGCCGGTGGGAAAGAAGCCGGCTGGCCCCGAGGGCGCAGGCTTTCCATCGATCAGCGCAACGAACGGTTTGCCGGTGAGATCGGCGACCTGCCGCGGACCATCGGCGGTCTGCACCCAGCTATCCGCGGTGATGCATGGGTTGGTGGCGCTGATGGTCTCGCAGTAATGGAGATTATTCCGCCGGTTGATGCGGTCGATGAAGATCACGCCCGGCTCGGCGAAGGCGTAGGTCGCGCGCATGATGCTGTCCCACAGCGCGCGCGCGCTGACCGTGCGGAACACGGTGCCGTTGAACGAGAGATTCCACGGCGCGTCCTCCTTCACCGCCTGCATGAAGGCGTCGGTGACCAGGACGGAAAGGTTGAACATGCGCAGCCGGCCCGGCTCGCGCTTGGCCTCGATGAAACCCTCGATGTCCGGATGGTCGCAGCGCATGGTCGCCATCATGGCGCCGCGGCGCGAGCCCGCGCTCATGATGGTGCGGCACATCGAGTCCCACACGTCCATGAACGAGAGTGGCCCCGAGGCGTCGGCGCCGACGCCCTTCACGGGCGCGCCGTGCGGCCGTAGCGACGAGAAATCGTTCCCGATGCCGCCTCCCTGCTGCATGGTGAGCGCGGCCTCGCGCAGGTTCTCGAAGATCGACGACATGTCGTCGCCGATCGTGCCCATGACGAAGCAGTTGAAGAGCGTGACCGTACGGCCCGTGCCGGCACCCGCGATCACGCGGCCCGCCGGCAGGAACTTGAAGCCCTGCAGCGCCTCGTGGAAACGCCCGGCCCAGAGCTCCGGGTCGCGCTCCGGCGCCGCCAGCGCTCGCGCCACCCGCCACCAGGTGGCGTCGAGATCGGCATCCGCCGTCCCGCCAGCGCCCTGGAAGCGATATTTCATGTCCCAGATACGCTGGGAGACCGGAGACCATTCCATTTCGAGAAGGTATGCCTCTGGCCTCCGGATATCAATGTTCTTTGTATGTTCCTATTCGTCTTCTCGTTCCCGATAGCCCTCCTTGCGGGCGCACTCGAACATCTCCTTGGCCTGCGAGGCCGCGGCTTCCACAGCTAGGCACTCAGCGCCCTGAGGATCGTAGACGATCCCATCGCGGAGCCTGGCGATCGCAGCCGCAAGGGCGATGCCGGCGCCGCTCTCCGCGTAGTCCCCGCCCCAGGTGAACATCACGACTTTGTCCCGGCCGGCCAACGCCGCCGCCAGCACAGGATAGTATCCGGTCAATTCTTCCAGATTGTCGTCGAAGTAGATTTCGACGCCGGTCTTGCAGCCGTCGATGTCGACGGGCCAGTATCCTTCGGCGCCCTCCAGGTCATGCAGGATCGTGGACGGGAACCCCAGTTCAGCCAACGCAGCCTTGAGCTGGTCCCGCGAGATGGCCAGTGGGCCTTTCCAACACACGTGCAAGTCCACGGACACAGTGCACCTCCAATTCGAGAATGCAATTTATACGAATATGATATCTGGTCTATCTACCATTAGTTGTATTCGACCGTGCGACCAACCGGGCCGTGGTCCCCTCGATGCGTTCACGCAGGGTCGCCATGAAGGTCTCGCGATCGAGACCCGGCGGAATCGCCGGCAGGACCTCGACATCGATCACCCCCGGCCGCTTGATGAACTTGCGACGCCCCCAGAAGACGCCGGAATTGAGCGCGACCGGCACAACCGGCACGCCGAGCTGGCGATAGAGCGCCGCCGTGCCGACCTGATAGGGCCTCTCGGCGCCGACGGCGACGCGCGTGCCCTCGGGGAAGATAAGGATCGAGCGACCCTCGCCGAGCGCGGCCTTCGCCTGGCGCACCAGGCCGCGCAGCGCCCGGGCGCCGTCGCCGCGCTCGACGGCGATGTTGCCGACCCGCGCCATCGCCCAGCCGACGATGGGGATCATGACAAGTT
>CAZOBN010000071.1:0-16192 GCA_964577835.1 uncultured Rhizobiaceae bacterium | reverse complement strand
CCACCACGCCGGGCGACCTCTACGCCGAGATGCTCAACTCGGCCTACGAAGAGACGCACTAGAAAACGAGGTTCGTCGTGACGAAAAAAGCCGTGTGTGCCACAACGCACACGGCTTTTTGCTGTGGGGAAATTATTTTTATCCGTCATGGCCTGGCTTGACCCACGGCTGTCCGGTTGAGGCCGAGGCCGTTGGCATGCACCGATTCGTGGATGCCCCGAACAAGTCGGGGCATGACGGTTTTTATCGGATTTCCGCCGATCTCCGTCATGGCCCGATTCAGTCGGGCCATCCACGTCGAGCCGTCGCTTGCGACGGTGATGATCGGTGTCCGTCCTCCGCCTACCCACCATCGAATGTCATGCTGTCGGCGCTTTCCTGGGAAACTCGGATGCTCAACCGGACAGCCGTGGGCTTGACCGGGCCATCTCCGGCCGACTTGCGCGGTTACCGGCATCGGACGCTCACTTGAGAAAGGTGGCCCGATCAAGCCGGGCCATGACGACGGAAGGGAGATCAGGGAGCAGCTTATCTGCGCCGTCGCATTCTCTCAGCGCTCCTTATAGGCGATCGCGTCGCGCGCCTTCTCGACGATGTCCTGGGGCGCGGTCATCATGCGGGCGACGATGGCCTGCATCTCCTCGCCGAGGATCGGCGCCACCTCGTAGTTCGCCTTGCGGGCCTCCGCGAGGAATTCCGCGTCCGCCATGGTGCGCTTGAAGGCCTCGCGCAGGACGGCGACCCGTTCCTTCGGCACGCCGGGTCCGGCGAGCAGCGGGCGGCCGAGCGCGACGGTGGCGGAGAACAGGTTGACGATCTGCTTCTGCTCGTCGGTCTTCGCCAGCTCGCTGGCGAGCGGCACGTCGGGCAGGTCCGTGGCGCGCGCGATGCCGATCTGCAGCAGCGGATTGAGCTTGCCGGTCTTGATCCAGTCGGGCCGGGTGACTTTCCAGCCGTCCCATGACTGGCCGGCGCGGCCCGCCACCTCGCCGCGCTCCATGGCGAGATCGATCTCGTTGCCGCCCTTGTAGCCGGCGACGATGTTGAACTTGGTGCCGAGCACGGTGTTGAGCAGCGCGGGGACGGTGGCGTCGTTGCCGACTCGGCCGGCGGCGCCCATGACGATCGAGTTCTGGAAGGCGTCGGCGATGGTCTTCACCGGCGCCGTATGCCACGCCATCACGACGGTGACCGACGAACTCGGGTTGCCGATCCATTGAAACTTGGCGGCATCGAACTTGACGTTCTTGTCGCCGAACAACTGCTGCTGCGGCATGGTCTGCACCACCGCGACGATCACCGAGCCGTCCTGCGGCGCCACGTTATAGACGTGGTTGGCGGCGTTCAGGCTGGCGGCACCCGGCATGTTCTGCACGACGATCGACGGATTGCCGGGAATGTGCTTGGCGATATGGCGGCCGACCATGCGGCCGCTGAAATCGTAGGACCCGCCGGCATCGGTGCCGACGATCAGGCGGATCTGGCGATCCTTGTAGAAGTCATCGGCCAAGGGGTTATTCGATTGCGCGGCGGCGGCGCTGCTCAGCGTCAACGCCGCCAGCGTGGCCCAGATCGTAGTGCGTGCCTGCCAGTGCATCATCGTCGTCTCCCTCGAGAAACATCGTCATGGCACGGCTTGACCGGGCCATCTCTTGCTACGCGGCCAAAGATGGCCCGATTGAATCGGGCCATGACGGGAAATTATCCAGCAAATTCGCCATGCGTTACGCGATCTCGCGGTCGGGCGGCTTCACGTCGTAGCCGTTCTTGCGGCATTCCTGCTCGAAGATCTTCCACACGTTGTCGCGCAGGCCCTTGTCCAGGTCGGTGTAGTGCAGGATCGTGCCGCCCTTCGAGATGTGCTTGTGCACGCCGTCGTAGGAATGGCTCACCGGGTGCTTGCGGCTCATCAGCTTGACCGCGAGTTGCAGGCTGAGCGGATCGGTGCCCCAATGGCCGTGCCACCACATGGTCGGCGGCACGATGACGCCGATATCGTTCTCGGGCCAATCGAAACGCTCCATCTCGCCGCCCTCGAGCCACATCAGCGAATAGCCCTTGCCCTTGATGGTGAAGACGAAGCCGGAGGGACCGTGGCGGTGCGGGTTGTAGAACTGCAGCCCGGGATGCTCCGCCATGTGGCAGGACAGCGCGCTGTTGCACAGCTCGAAATAGGCGGTCTTGTTGCCGTGGCCGCGCTCGGCGAAGCTGACGCGCGGCACCTCCAGCACATCGGGCACGAAGTTGGTATCGTAGAGATCGACGGCGGTGCGGTCATGGGCCGCGTCGGGCTTGTAGAGCACCGCGTCGGTCGGGTCGGAGGCGTCGTCGATGCGCTTGAAGTCGTGCTCGCTGCCGAAGATGAATGTCTTGTCGCGGAACAGGTTCATCATCACCGGCAGGGTATTGACGGAAATAAAGCGCGCCGGCTCGCGGCCCGAGCCGTTGTAGAGCCGATAGGTCGAATTCAGCGGAATCGCGAACAGGCTCTGCGGCTCCCATTCGAAGGTATAGGTGCGGGTCGGGGTCTGAACCGTGGTGCTGCCGTGGCCCGCGACGATGAAGATGACCTCGTCGTAGATCTGGTGGGCGGGCGCGGTGGACTGGCCCGGCGCGATTTCGCCGACATACATGCCGGCCAGGGATTCGGCGCCGGTGAAGTCGAAGAATGTGGCGGACAGATTGCGTTCGCGCCAAGGGGCCACCGGCATCTTGCCGAGCGGGCCGGCCGCGAAACCGCGGTGCAGCTCGAGCTTGAGCTCGTCCTCGACCCATTGCTCATAGGGCGTGCGGCGGTCCCATGGAATTCCCGTCTTGGTGTCCTGAACGTTCAGCATTCTTTCCTCTCCGATAACTCGACGATACGCGTCGGCATAGCGGGTGATGGACGTGCGACGTGCGCCATGGGACGCGGCGCCGGCGCCTCGCCGGAACAAATCTCCCTGCGCGCCGGCGCGCGGCGATCTGTCTGCGATCCGCCGCCCCATCGCCCGGGGAACCATACACGAGGCTGGGCGCTGGTTCAAAAAGAGATAAAATTTTCTGAAATATGAAAAACCGCCGCTGATCGAGGTCCGCGGGGGTTCCGTCACTTTCAGGGGATTTATGACACCAGCGCCTCGCCCAAGCAGCGGCACGCCAACAGGTGGCCAGTCCAGCCAGTTGACAGGGCGGACGCGTGGCCATATCAGTTCACCGTCATTTCATCAGGAGCAACACGTTACGGGACGGCCCGTAACCTCCGTTCGGCCTCCGTATTTTGAAGGAAAAAGGTCATGAATCTTCGGCCTTTGCATGATCGCGTCGTCGTCGAAACGCTTGCCGCCGAGAAGAAGGCGGGTTCGATCATCCTGCCCGACACCGCCCAGGAGAAGCCCCACGAGGGTAAGGTGGTCGCGGTCGGCTCCGGATATCGCAGCAAGGACGGCAAGGTGATCGGTCTCGATATCAAGAAGGGCGACCGGGTGATCTACGGCAAATGGTCGGGCACCGAGGTCAAGATCGAGGACAAGAAATACCTGATCATGAAGGAGACAGACATTCTCGGTGTGGTCGACGGCAACGCGAAGGTCGTCGTGCGGGCGCCGGGAGAAAAGGTCGCAGCGGCGCCGCACGGCCTGCCCGGCCATATCCACGACGAGGACTGCTGCGACGACTAAGGCGCGTCCGGCGCGGGCTCAGGCCTGCCGCCGAACTCTGCTATAAGACGTGAGACTGCGCCGCCGGTTCATCGAATCGGCGGCGTTCTCATATGCGGATGTCGGGCGGCGAAGCGCAACGCGGTCCTACGCCAGCAACTTAGCCGCATTGGCCGGAAAGGGAGTCTTTCCAAGCCGGTCGCTAACTGCCGCGCGGAATTTATGTCATACTGATTTTGCCGATCGGCTTCGCCGGTCGCGAAATCGCGTAGAGTCCGAAGCGTTTCACGGTCGAAGCGCCCGCCAAGAGGCGCCCATGCGGGAGGACGTGCGATGACACGTGCGATGACATTGTCAAATCGCTCATCGGGGGCATATGGCTTGCTGGGCCTGTCCGCGCTGATCGCCGCCGCGATCCTCGGTGCGCCGGCGCTTGCCGACGAAGCGGATTTCTTCAAGGGACGCACGGTGACCTGGATCGTCTCGACCGGTCCCGGCGGTGGCCACGATTTCTATGGGCGCCTGATCAGCCGGCACATGGAGAAGAATCTTCCCGGCTCCACCATCGTGGTGAAGAACGTGCCCGGCGCGGGGCACATCATCGGCGCCAACATGGTCTATGCCGCGAAGCCCGATGGACTGACCTTCGGATCCTTCAGCACCGGCCTGGTCTACGGCCAGATCGTCGGCATGAACGGCATCCAGTTCGATCTCGGCAAGATGTCGTGGATCGGCAAGGCGGCGTCCGATCCGCGCGTCCTGATGGTCAGCAAGAAGTCGCCCTACAAGACGCTGGCCGACATGCAGAAGTCCGACCGGCCCGTGGTCTTCGTCGCGTCCGGCGTCGGCGGCGGCTCCTACAACGAGGCCCACATGGTCGGCCGTGCCTTCAAATTCCCCTACAAGGTGCTGACCGGCTACGCCGGCAACGAGGGCCATATGAGCATGCTGCGCGGCGAGAGCGACGCGGCCATGGACGGGTCGGAAACCTCCATGGTGCTGGTCGATCGCGGCGACGCGTTCCTCATGTTGCAATTCGGCAAGGAAATCCCGAACGTGCCGAATGGCGCCGACCTCGCCACGACGGAGGAAGCCAAGACCATCGCGGCGCTGCTCGAGGCGCAGTCCGTTCTGGCGCGCATCACTGCCGGACCGCCCGATATTCCCGCGCCCCGCCTGGAAGTCCTGCGCGCCGCCTACCGCAAGACGCTGGAAGGGCCGGAGCTGACCGCCGATGCGCAGAAAGCGAAGCGCGGCGTCATCCCGGCCTATGGCGACGACGTGGCGCGCTCGATCCGCGCGGCGCTCGCCCAGCCGCCCGCGGTGGTCGAGTTGCTCAAGACCCTGGTGACCAAGATCGACTGAGGCGTGAGCCGTATTTTATCGACTGAGGCGTGAGCCGTATTTTATCGACTGAGGCGTGGATAGTATTCTTGTGGAGGCCAGAATTCTTTGGAGGGTCGTATGAAGCAGGACAGCGATGAAGCCCCGAGGGGTGCCGCGAAAAAGGAAGCCTTCCATCGGGCCGCGGAAGCGAAGATCGTCGGTTTCAAGTTCGAAAAGCCGGAGGCCGACATTCCCACGGGCAAGAAGGCGCATGTGAAGCTCGCCGGCACCGACAGTTGCCGCGCGTCCGTGCAGGTGCTCAACCGTGGCGGCGAAAACAACCTGCATTACCATCCGAACATGGACCTCATCTATATGGTCCTCAAAGGACGCGTGCAGTTCTACGGTCCCGAGGGCAAGCTGCTCGGCGACTACGGGCCGCACGAAGGGCTGTTGCTGCCGGAGAATGCGCGCTACTGGTTCAAGAGCGTGGGCGACGAGGAAGCCTGGCTGCTGCAGATCGCCGGCTATCCCAAGGGCGCCGAGATGTCCAAGCGCATTCCCGTGGAGCCGGCGCGCGCCGATGCGGGCGGCGTCTGGTTCGGATTGACCGACAAGGAGGAGGAAGTCCGCCTGCGCAACAACCAGTTGTAGGAATGGCCTGGAGCGGACGTCAGCCGCTCAATCACCCAGCGTCCCGGCGAACCGGGACTGGTCTGTTTTGAAAAGGGGCGCCAGCCCCGCTCGAGGAGGAGTCCAAGATGCCGCCGTCACCCGAAGAGCTCGCCCGCCTGCATGACGAAGCCGAGGCGCTCGTCACCACCTTCCGCTATGCCAAGCCCGATGGCATTGCCGCGGGCAAGGGCCGCGTTAACCTGGCGCAAAGCAGCCACATGCGCGGCGTCGTCCAGATCGTCAAGAAGGACGGCGGCGAGAACAATTTGCATTATCACACCAACAGCGACAGCCTGTGGCTGGTGCTCAAGGGCCGCATCCGCTTCTATGGTCCCGACGACAGGGTGATCGGCGAATTCGGACCCAACGAGGGCACCATCAGCCCGGCCTATTCGCGCTATTGGTTCGAGAATGCCGGCGAGGGCGACGCCGAGCTGTTGCAGGTCATGGCGCTGCACAATGTGGCCGAGAAGACCTCGGGCCGCACCGACGTGTCGCCGCAGCGTTTCAAGATCGGCAGCATGGAGGATTACGAGGCGCAGAAGGTCTGATCCGGCCCGGGGCCAGCCGGGCCGTCCGCCCCGCGGGATCGTCTTGTCCCGGCTGCCGGTTTGCAGAGCGCCCCTGAATCGCGCTAAAGCTCTGTCAGAGCGACGCGGCGGCGCAGGCTCCGCTCCGCGCCCGCCGTTCAATCTCGGCCACCATTCCAAAGGTTCCCCATGAGCACCGCATTGAAGATGCCCAAGATTCCGTTCGACAACGCCCCCATGCTGATCGGCGGCGAAATGGTCGAAAGCGAGAGCGGCCAGTGGATGGATTCGATCAATCCGGCCAACGAGGAGCTGCTCGGCCGCGTGCCGAAGGGCACGGCGAAGGACATGAACCGCGCCGTCGAGGCCGCGGAATCCGCGCAGGTCGAATGGGCCAAGCTGCCGGTTTCCAAGCGCGCCGACTATCTCAACAAGCTGTCCGACGGACTGGCCAGGCGCGCCGACGAGATCCTGCATGTCGAGGTGATGGACACCGGCAACACGATCTACAAGATGCGCGACGACGTCGCCAAGGCGATCGAGCAGCTCAAGTATTTCGCCGGCCTGGGCTACGAGGTGAAGGGCCAGACCGTGCCCTCGACGCCGGGCAACCTGCACCTCACCGTGCGCGAGCCCTATGGCGTGGTCGGCCGCATCATCCCGTTCAACCACCCGATCGCCTTCGCCGCCTCGCGCATGGCGGCCCCGCTCATCGCCGGCAACACCATCGTCGAGAAGCCTTCGGACCAGAGTCCGCTGTCGGCCGCGATCCTGGGCGAGATCGCCCGCGACGTCATGCCGCCGGGCGTCGTCAATATCGTGACGGGCACCGGCGCGGAAGCGGGTGACGCCCTGGTGCGCCATCCGCGCGTCAAGCGCGTCGCCTTCATCGGCTCGGTCAAGACCGGCCTGATGATCCAGCGGTCGGCCGCCGAGGTCTGCGTCAAACACGTCAGCCTCGAGCTCGGCGGCAAGAACCCGATGATCGTGTTCGCCGACGCCGACTACAAGGCGGCGCTCAACGCCGCGGTCGCCGGCATGAACTTCGCCTGGCAGGGCCAGTCCTGCGGCTCGACCAGCCGCCTGTTCCTGCACGAATCCCTGCATGACAAATTCCTCGCCGACCTGGTGGCCCAGGTCTCGGCGCTCAAGCTCGGCGATCCGCTGGCGGAAGACAGCCGCATGGGCCCGATCAACTCGAAAGGCCAGTACGAGAAGGTGCTCTACTACATCAAGGCCGGCCAGGACGACGGCGCGCGCCTGATGACCGGTGGCAAGAAGCCGGCGGGCGCGCAATTCGAGCGCGGCTTCTGGGTCGAGCCCACCGTATTCGCCGATGTGAAGCCCGACATGCGCATCGCGCGCGAGGAAATCTTCGGCCCGGTGCTCTCGGTCTTCAAATGGAAGAATATCGAGGAGGCGATCGAGATCGCCAACTCGACCGAGTACGGCCTGACCGCCGCGATCTGGACCAAGGACCTCAACGCCGCGCTCACCACGGCGCGCAAGGTGCAGTCCGGCTACATCTGGATCAACGGCGTCTCCGCCCACTACAAGGGCGTGCCGTTCGGCGGCTTCAAGAACAGCGGCACCGGCCGCGAGGAAGGCATCGACGAGCTGCTCTCCTACACGGAAGAGAAGGCCATCCACATACATCTGTAAGCGGGTGGGTCAGCAAATGAATAGGCGAGGGGCCGCGCAAGCGACCCCTCGGTTCATGCAGGCTCATGCGGTAACTCAATGATCAACAGTCGCATAGCGACACGCCAGTTTTGATCGACCCACTGTGACTCACAGCGTGCGGCTTTTAGGAAAATGCCGTGTTTCAAATGATTCCAAGCCATATCCAGACGGCTCATGAACAGATGGCCGCGTTCTCTGAGTTCATTGGCACGCTACTCGGGCGGGTCCGTCTGCGTCATCGGGCACCACAACCCAACATTTACCATTACACGGATGCGGTAGGCCTTTGCGGCATATTGGACTCAAAGACCATCCATGCCACGCACATCGCATTCATGAATGATGCTGATGAGTACAAGCACGCCATTGACTTGCTCGTGATTGTGCTCAGCCAAGCCGAAGCACTTAACCTGACAGAACCGCAGCGGCGCGTTGTGGGCGCAATGAAAGAGAACCTGCAAAAAACACGGGCCCCGAACTATTACCCTGTCTTTGTTGCCTGTTTCTCCGTGCTCGACGATGACCTTTCGCAGTGGCGATCATATGGCGGTAGGAACGCCGGGTTCAGCGTTGGGCTAGGTGTCAATCACATGGCACACATTACCGACCACCTGCGAGAGTCTAGCGAGTGCATGAGCTATGTAGCTGCCGCCATCTATGATGAGGCCGAGAAGGTGGAAATTGTGAAGGAAGTGGTGCAATTCATACTTAAGCGCTACGCCGCCGACGAGGCAAAGCAGCAAGGCGACCTCAACGACTATGCGCAGCGTTGGGTCATCGATTTCTTTTCGCTCGCTGCGTTACTCGCGCCCCTCCTAAAACACAGGAAGTTTGAAGCCGAACAGGAGTGGCGGATAGTGCTTACGCCTGTGAAATCGGCAAGCGTCAGCTTCAAGCCAAAACAAGGCCTCATCTCCCCATATGTCAAGATCGCCTTAGACGGCCCCACGTATGAAGGCTTTGACCATCCAGTCCGCCGCGTCATGATTGGGCCGACCCGCTATGCGAAATTGAACCACGGTGCCGTGTTCTCGATGCTGAGCCTTCGTGGATACGACGGAGTCAAGGTTGACGCCTCTAAAATTCCGTATCGGGATGTGAGCTAATCGAGACCTCTGAACGACTCCAAAAAGCTAAAAGGTTGCCGGTTCGCCATCCTGCCGCAGGGGTCTCACGCGCGGGAGCCGTTGCCCTCGCGCTCATCGAAAAGCGGTTATCCGACGGGTTAACCCACCGGCACCATTTCCGCCACGTGGCCCCTCGGGTACACGGTGTGGAGACTCTGCTCGAGCTTCGTATCGATGATTCTGTTCGGATCGCGGATGACGCCCAGCGGGTCTTCGCCGCGCTTCACCTTTTCGATGTTCTCGAACATCGTCCGGCGGAGCATGACGACTCCCTTGTCCGAAGCGCCGAGGTGCTCTTTCGTGCGGTCGGAAATGACGCCTTGCGTCTCCCACATCACCACGTCCTGGGAGAGCGGCCAGCCGTGCTTGGGGAAGTTCTGGAATCGGGCGGCGGGGTGAACCGCATCGGGCGGGTCCTTGAAGGGCGCGAGATATTCGACCTCAGGCTCGTCGTGGCATTCGGTGCCGTCTTTATTCCGCTCGAATTTCAGCACCCAATGGGCGGTGTGCTCGTCGTCGATGGGCGTGCGCATCCACATGGAGGCCCGGGTGCGGAGCCACAGCGGGAACACCAGCGGATGCTCGTCCGTGGTGCCGCCCTTGTAGGTGCGGCGCTTCATGATGCCGTAGTCCGTCATGGAATATTCGCTGCTCTCGATGTCGTCGATGAATCCGCGCGTCGAATTCTTCGGCTTGTCCTTGGCGCCGGGCGGCAGCTGATGGAGCAACTGGAGGTGCGTCGAATCGACGCCGTTCTCGGCGGCGACGAACCAATTGCAGTCGAGCTGCGGATAGACCTTGATGGTATGACGGCCGTCGCGGCGCATGAAGATGTCGAATTTCGGCAGCACGGGCGCGGGCTCGGGGCCCATGTAGGTCCAGTAGAAGCCGAGGAACTTCTGCACCGGATAGGCCGTCGTGCTGACGGTCTTCGTCAAGCCGTCCGTCTTCTCCGCCGGCGTCTCGATGACCTTGCCGGCGCAGTCCATCAGCCAGCCGTGGTAGGCGCAGGAAATGCCACGCTCCTCGACCCGGCCGTACAACAGGGATGCGCCGCGATGCGGGCAGCGGTCGGCGATCAGTCCGGCCCGGCCGCTCTTGTCCAGGAACAGCACGAGGTCTTCGCCGAGCACGCGGACGAACTTCGTCGGCGCCGCGTGCGTGAGCTCCTGGGCCACCGCGATCGGGTGCCAGTAACGGCGCAACAGCTCGCCACCCGGCGTGCCCCGGCCGACGCGCGTCAGTGTCTCGTTTTCCTCAACGCTCAACATTACGACCCTCCTAGTACGATTCGTTAGCGATCCAGTCGTTAGCGATCCAGCAACTTCTTCATCAAAACGCGGACGTCCTGCTTCGTCGTCGTGGCGAAGGTCCAGCCGGAGGTATCGAAATACTCCGTGCCCGCGCGCGGGATGACGTCGGCCGGCAGGAAGCTCGCTTCGTCGATGTCGTTGCGGGTCGGCGCGGTCAGCGTCGCGCGCGACCAGATCTCGACGCCCTCCTTCGACGCCATCCAGTTGGCAAAGAGCTTGGCGGCGGCGGGGTGGGGGGCACGATCGAACAGGGCGACCAGGCCGAAAGCGGCGCCCGCCGAGCGCTGCAAGCCGGACAGGCCGTCCAGCGCCATGACCGGCAACCCTTCCTGGCGCGCGGCCTCGACCTCGTCATTGCCCGCATTCAGCGAGATCGGATAGGTGCCGCGGATCAGCCAATCGGTGATTTGCCGCTTGTCGCGGCTGATCACGGGTTTCTGGTCGATATAGATCTGCTTGACGAACTCTTCGCCGAGCGCAACGTACAATTCCGCGGCCCTGACGCTGCCGCTCCCGTTCACGGTCGGGTCCTCGACCGAAATCTTGCCCCGCCATTTGGGGTCGAGCAGATCGCGCGCCGAACGCAGGTCACCCGGTTTGACGTGGTCCGTGTTGATGTAAACCATGGCCGAAACGGAATTGATGAGTCGCAGCACGTATTGCTGGTCCGGATCGGAGAACCACAGCACGCCTTTCTTCCATTTCGAGCCGTCCACGACCTCGGGCAGGATCAGTTCCGGCCGCAGCGGAACCAGCATCTTCTCCTGATAATAAGTCACCGCCATCGACTCGATCCCGCCGATCACCGCATCCACCGTGTAGAGGCCGGCACTGCGCTCGGTGCGCAACTTGGCGACCGGTTCGCTGCCGCGGCCGCCGAGATACTCCACGGCGATGCCGAACCGCGCCTTGAAGGCGGCCGGCAGCATCTTGCGCACCTGGGAATCCGGCGGGCCGAGCACGACCACGCGGCCTTCGCGCTGGGCGGCGGCGACAAGATTATCCCACGCCGCTTTGTCCTGCGCCGCGCCAGGCGCTACGCCCAGGGCCGCTACGGCGGTCATGATCGACACCAACGCCAACACCCGTCCCATTTTCATCTCCATCAATTTGCGATCATTTCCCCGCTGGTGAACTAACGCCCCATCAGGTCCTTCATCCAAAGGCGGACTTTTTCCTTCGTCGTCGTGGTGAACGTCCAGTCATAGGAATCGAAATACTTCGTTCCGGGGCGCGGAATGATCGCGGGCGGCAGGAAGCTGGCTTCGTCGATATCGTTGCGCGTCGGCGAGGTGAGCGTGGCGCGCGACCAGATTTCGAGTCCTTCCTTGGAGGCGAGCCAATTGACGAACAGCTTGGCGGCGGCCGGGTGCTGGGGATTCTCGAAGAGGACGACCATGCCGGATTCGGCCGACAGAGACGGCGGCAGATCGGTAAACTCATTGCCCATCTCCATGACCGGTGCCCCCTCCTTGGCCATGGCCTCCAACTGGTCGCGGTCGACATCGAATCCGATCGGATGGGAGCCGCGCAGCAGCCAATCGGTCGTCTGCCGGGTGTCGCGGGAGATCACCGGCTTTTGGTCGACGTAGAGCCGCCGGACGAAATCCTCGCCGAGCAGAACGTAGAATTGCGCGGCCTGGTTGGCCGAGCTGCCGGTGGTCGTCGGGTCGCCCATGGAGATCTTGCCGCGCCACTTCGGGTTCAGCAGGTCGCGCGCCGTCTTCAGCTCAGCCGGCTTGACATGGGCGGTGTTGACGTAGATCGGCGCCTGGACGGAGCTGCTCAGCCGCAGCACATACTGCTGCTCGGGATCGGCGAACCACAGCTCGCCCTTCTTCCATTTCGAGCCGTCCACCACCTCGGGCATGATCAATGCGGGCCGCAGCGGTTCGAGCATCTTCTCGCGGTGGAAAATCGTCGCCATCGATTGGATGCCGCCGAGGTTGACGTCCACCGAGGACTTCTGGCCGGCGGCGCGTTCGGCGCGCAGCCGCGCGGTATGCTCGCTTGTGCGCCCGCCGAGATACTCCACCGTGACGCCGAAACGCGCCTTGAAGACGGCCGGAAACATCTTGCGCAGCTCGGCATGGGGCGGCCCCTTGACCACCACCGTGCCTTCTTGCTGGGCGGCGGCGACGAGCTTGTCCCACGCCGCCTTGTCCTGCGCCGCGGCCGGGGCCGCGCCCCAGACCAAGACGGTGGCCATCACGGCCGCCATGATTGCCACCAACGCCAACAGCCGTCCCATCTTCGCCTCCACCGTTTGGATCATGTCCCCGCTGATAAACCGCGAGGCATTTTTTCTAGAGCGCCACGGCCGATGTTTTCCGTCCCGCGGCCGCGTGTCGTCGCGCGCTGACAGCAAGCTTGCGCCCTGGCCACGTTTTTCGTCAATAGAGTGCTCGAAAGGATTTTGTGGGCGCCCGAGAACTCGAACCCTGGGGTCCGCTGATTTAGAGTCGGCGGCTCACGCCAGGCACTGGACGAGCCTGCTGCGCAGTGCTAGGAATCGCCTAGCGAATTCCGCAAAACGACTTCAAAAATCAAAAACATCGCCGGGTTCGCCGTCCTGCCGCGCGGATTCGCGTGCGGAGTTGCGGGTCGAATAGGCGGCGCGGCGCTCGCTTCACTAAACCCTCCCTCCTTGTGGGGGAGGGTGCGAACGGAGTGAGCGGGTGGGGGGTGACGTGGTGGCGCTGGCGGGGACATTTTCCCCCTCACCCCGACCCTCTCCCGCGAGGGGAGAGGGAGTCGGACGGCGGCGAGGCGCGTGCCGGCCGCGTTGACATGACCGCAACCAGGACTGAGAGTCGAAGCGTATTTGCGATCAACAGACCGGCGGGCCCGGCGTCAGCGGCCCGCCTTCATCAGAGAACCTGCAGGAGAAGTCGATGGCCCAGTTTTGGCCGACGTTGGGTGATTATGTTCAAGGGCTGGAGCGGGCCGGCAAGCTCATCCGCGTCACCAATCCGATCAACAAGGATACAGAGCTGCATCCTCTCGTGCGGCTTCAGTTCCGCGGCCTGCCCGAACCGGCGCGCAAGGCCTTCCTGTTCGAGAACGTGGTCGACAGCAAGGGGCGCAAATATGACATTCCGGTGCTGATCGGCGCCATGGCGGGTTCGACCGATATCTATTGCCTCGGCATGAACTGCGCCATCGACGACATCTCCGAGAAATGGCGCGCCGCGATGGCCAAGCCGCTGGCGCCCAAGACGGTCGTCAAGGGCGCCTGCCAGGAGGTGGTGATCCAGGGGCCCGAACTGGCGCGCGACGGCGGCGGCCTCGGCCGGCTGCCGATTCCGATCTCGACGCCCGGCTTCGACAACGCGCCCTACACCACGGCGTCCCATTGGGTGACCAAGGACCCCAACACCGGCGTGCACAACCTCGGCAATTATCGCGGCCAGGTGAAGGCGGAGAACCGCATCGGCGCGCTGCCCGCCATGCTCGGCGTCGGCATGCGCCTGCATATCGACGAATGGCGCAAGAAGGGCCAGGAGCGCATGCCGGCCGCCATCGTCATCGGCGCGCCGCCGCACGTGACCTACACCGCCGTAACCCGCATCCCGAACGAGATGCAGGAATACGACGTGGCGGGCGCGCTCGCCGGCCAGCCGATCGAGGTGGTGAAGTGCCTGACCCAGGACCTCATGGTGCCGGCCGAGGCCGAGATCGTCATCGAGGGCACCGTGCCGACCACCGAGCTCGAGATGGAAGGGGCGTTCGGCGAATTCCCCGGCTACATGGCGGCGCGCGACTTCAGCTTCTTCATGGAGGTCACCGCGATCACCATGCGCAGGAAGCCGATCTACCTGACCATTCTCAGCCAGATGCCGCCGTCGGAAAGCAGCAAGATGCGCCATATCGGCCGCGCCGCCGCGTCGAAGAAGTTCCTGCACGACGCCGGCTTCGCCAACGTCAGCGAGGTGCACTACCTGGAATGCACCGGCGCCAACGCCATGGTGGTGGTCAAGATCAAGAAGCGCGATGCCGACGACGCCAAGAAGGCGCTCAAGCTGCTGGCCGAGAAGTTCATCGGCAAGATCGTCGTCGCGGTCGACGAGGATATCGACATCCACGACTTGGAAAGCGTCATGTGGGCGATCGCCTACCGCTCGCAGCCTTATCGCGACGCGCAGATCGTCGATGCGCCGCTGTTTGCGCTCGACCCGTCGGTGTCGCCGCCGGGCAGCATCCGTGGGCTGGTCGCCGGCGGCAATGCGCCGCGCTCCTCGGCGCTGACCATCGACGCCACCATGCCGTGGGCCTATCCGCCGCTGTCGCTGCCGAAGAAGCAGTATATGGACCGGGCGCTCCAGATCTGGCAGGAGCTGCAACTGCCCGCGCTCAACCTCAAGAATCCGTGGTGGGGCTATTCCCTCGGCGATTGGAGCGCGGAAGAAGAGCAGGAAGCGGACCTGGCCGTGGAAGGCCGCCATTACGAAACCGGCGCCAAGCAGGCCGCGAAGCGCCGACCTTACCCGCTGTAACGTGACGCGCGCAGGGCAGTGGCATCGGCGCGCTGAACAGTCGCTAATACTCGGAATCACTGATGCCTGCATCACCCCCCACCCATACCTCCCCCACAAGGGGGGAGGAGATTCCAACAACCTCCACCCGTACCTTCTCCATAAGAGGGAGGGGGAGATTCGCAATAGCCTCCCCCTCCCCCCTCGATGGGGGAGGGTCGGGGTGGGGGTGACTCTTGCTTCAATGATAGAAAGTACTAGATTGCCTGTGACGACATCGATCTTCTGCGATCTTCTACATTGACCGGAAAGACAGTCATGCCTCAAGGGCCCGCTACCGTTCGCCGTAAATCCTCGTTGCCCGGGCGGCCCGGCACGCGCGATCCGGCGGACGCCGGCAATCGGACCATCGTCATCGGCGTGCGGCTATTGCAGGCGGTGTCGCGCATGAACGGGCCGGCGACTCTCACCGAAATCGCCCAGCGCACCGGCATGTCGATCAGCCGGGCCTATCGCTACCTCACCAGCCTGACCCAGACGGGCCTGCTCACTCACGAGCTGGAGACCGGCAAGTACGATCTCGGCCCGGCCGCCATCGAGCTCGGCATCGCCGCCATGGCGCGCGTCGATATGATCCGCGTCGCCTCCGACGTGATGCGTCAGCTCACCGAGCAGGTGCATCTGGTCTCCATCCTGGTGGTGTGGGGCTCCAACGGTCCCACCGTCATCAAGTGGGAGCAGGGGCGTCTCGATCTTTCCGTGCGCATCCGCGAAGGCCTCAACCTGCCGATGCCGATCACCGCCTCGGGCCGGCTGTTCATGACCTACCTGGATGCGAAAGAGGTGCAGCCGCTGCTCGATCGCGACATCAAGGTGTGGAACGCGTCGGCGCCCGCCAAGAAGAAGCTCGACAAGAAAGCCATCGAGGCGATCCGCAAGGATGTGGTGAAGAACGGCATGGCTTGCACCATCGGCCTGCGCACGCCGCAGACGGCGGCGATCGCCGCGCCGATTTTCGATCCGGACGGCCGGCTGTCCATGGCCATCTCGCTGGTCGGTGTCGTCGGCACCTTCGACACCAGCTTCGAGGGCGAGCCGGCGCGCGCCCTCAAGGCCGCGACCGAACGGCTGTCCCATATGGTCGGCGCGCGCCTGTCGCCCGACCTGGCCCTGGCGGGTTCGTCCGGCACCTGATCGCCGTTTGGCGGAAAACAATTCCGCGGCTCCGTTCCCGCTTGCTTGCAGTCCGGTCAAGCTCGGCTTGCGCGCCGATGCGCGGGCCTGTTTCGCGGTTCACCGCCGGGACCATTTTTAAAAAACGAAAAATGCTTAGGCACAAAAGCTTTCTTGCATATTTTAAAAAACGCATCTAAATTTTGAAAATTGTTTGGGCGAATCGTAGGAGGAAAGCAATGGCGACGGCTC
>CAZOBN010000070.1:8077-16214 GCA_964577835.1 uncultured Rhizobiaceae bacterium | reverse complement strand
CGGCTTCACCGACGTCAAGGTGAAATACTCCTACCGGCCGCCGGTGCGCGCCGGCGCGGACGCGATCTGGGACAAGGCGGAAGGGGCGCTGCTCGAAGCATCGAAAGCCGCCGGGCTGGAGACGGTGCTCAATCCGGGCGAGGGCGCGTTCTACGGACCGAAGCTCGAGTTCGTGCTGCGCGACGCAATCGGCCGCGACTGGCAATGCGGCACCCTGCAGGTCGATTTCGTGCTGCCCGAGCGGCTCGATGCGTCCTATGTGGCGGAGGACGGCAGCCGCAAGCGGCCCGTCATGCTGCACCGGGCGATTCTCGGCTCGTTCGAGCGCTTCATCGGCATTCTTATAGAAAACTACGCCGGCAAGTTCCCGCTCTGGCTCGCGCCGCAGCAGGCGGTGGTGACCACCATCACCAACGACGCCGACGACTACGCCCGTGTGGTTCATGACGAATTGACTAAGGCCGGGCTGCGCGTCGAGCTCGATTTGCGGGCGGAAAAGATCAGCTACAAGGTGCGGGAGCACTCGCTGGCCAAGGTCCCGTTGATCATCGCCGTCGGCAAGCGCGAGGCGGAGGAGCGGACCGTGGCCTTGCGCAGGCTCGGCAGCAACCAGCAAGAAACCCTTGCCTTGGGTGAGGCAGCCGCTAGACTGGCGGCCGAAGCTCAGGTGCCGGCTCACTGACACAGGAATCTTGAACGGAAATGCTACGCTTTCCCGCGCCGATGAGGCGGCGGGGCGGTGTTGGCATGCCGGGTCTCTGCGTTCAGGCCCCGCCTGACCTCATTTTCAGTCGCATGATCTGCGTCAACAGAAACAGGAGAGTTACATAGCAAGACCGCCTTTCGACGCCCCCTCGAAGAGCAACGACGGGCCGCGCGTCAACGAAGAGATCAATGTTCCCAGTGTCCGCCTCGTCGACGAGGCCGGCGAGATGGTCGGGGTCGTCCCCACGCGCCAGGCACTGGAAATGGCTGTTGCCGCCGGACTCGACCTGGTCGAGGTCGCCGCCGCCGCCACCCCCCCCGTCTGCAAGATCCTCGATTACGGCAAGTTCAAGTTTCAGGAACAGAAGCGTAAGAACGAGGCGCGCAAGAAGCAGAAAGTCATCGAGGTCAAGGAGATCAAGATGCGCCCCTCGATCGATGACAACGACTACAACGTCAAGATGCGCGCCATTCACCGCTTCCTCGAGGAAGGCGACAAGGTCAAGATCACCATCCGATTCCGCGGCCGCGAAATGCTGCACCAGGAATTGGGTATGGTCGTTCTCGACCGGGTCCGCGCGGATTTGGACGAGCGCGCCAAGATCGAGCAGTTTCCCAAGCTCGAAGGCCGCCAGATGACCATGGTGCTGGTGCCGAAGTAAGGCTCCACGCTTCCATCGAGCCTAGCGACGGCGCGCTTCGGCGCGCCGTTGTCGTTCGACCGACAGTTCAACCTTCGTGGCGGCGGTGACCGGCGAGATCATCGTCGACCCGGGGATCTGATGTCCGTTACTTGCGCGCGGCGTTCTCGCTCTCGCTCATGCCGCGGAGCGCCTCTTCGCGCAGCAATTGCCAGATGCGCGCCACGTAGGCGCCGAACGCCGGCGTCGCGATGATCTCCGAGGTGCGCGGCCGCGGCAGATCGATGGTGATGGTTTCCTTGATGCGCCCGGGCCGGAAGCTCATGACCACGACGCGGTCGGCGAGCTGCACCGCTTCCGTGATGTTGTGGGTGATCAAAAGGGTGGTCTGTTCGAGCTCGCGCCAGATCTGCAGGATCTTGTCGCCGAGCAGCATGCGCGTCTGTTCGTCGAGCGCGCCGAACGGCTCGTCCATCAGCAGGATTTTCGGCTCGTAAGCGAGCGTGCGGGCGATCGCCGTTCTCTGCTTCATGCCGCCCGACAGCTCCGCCGGAAAACGGTCTTCAAAGCCTTCGAGTCCGACCAGGCGGACGAAATGGCGCGCCCGTTCCTCGCGCTCCTTCCGTGGCATGCCGGTGACTTCCATCGGGAACATGACGTTCTGCAAGGTGGTGCGCCAAGGAAAGGTGGATTCCTCCTGGAACACCATGCCGATGTCGCCATGGCCGCTCTCGATCCGCCGGCCGCTGAGCAGCACCTCGCCGTCATAGTCGGTGACCAAGCCGCCAATGATGCCGAACAGGGTGGTCTTGCCGCACCCCGATGGCCCGATCACGGCGACGAACTCGCCCTGATGGACCTCGAGCGATACGCCGTCGAGCGCCTTGACCGCGGCACCGCTCGTCACCGCAAAGCTCTTCGACACATCGCGCACCGCGAGCAGGCTCGCCGCTTGGCCGGACACGCCGGCATCCGTCGATTGAAACTGTTTCATGGCCGGCTGACGCGCGCATGGCGCGGATTGAGCCGGGTCATGGCCTCGTTGGCCAGCACGGCGAGCGCGAAGATGATCATGAGAACCGCATACATGTCCGCGATCTGAAAGGTGTTGTAGTGCTGAATGGCGAGAAAGCCGAGCCCACGGTTCGCCAGCTTCACCTCGCCGAGCAGCACGCCGATGATGGCGACGCCAAGGCCGAGCCGCATGCCGGAAATGATCGGCACCACCAGGGCGGGCAGATAGATCTTGCGCACCATCTGCCAAGTCGAGGCCTTGAAGTTGTGCCCGACACGGATCAGCACTGGATTGATCGTCAGCATCCCGGCTGTCGTCGAGATCGCGATCGGGAAAAACGCCGACAGGGCGCCCATCGCGATCTTGGAGCCTTCGTGGATGCCGAACAGGATCATCAGGATCGGCAGGAAGATGATCTTGGGCGCCGACGCCAGATACTGCACGAAGGGCTCCGCGACTTTTCCGGCGAATTTGCGCGCGCCGAACAGGATGCCGAGCCCGATGCCGACGACGAGCGCGATGGCGAAGCCCGCCGCCACTTCCATCGCAGTGGTCGCGAGGTGCTGGTAGAACGATGCGGCGGACAGTTGCCGCACCACGGCCTGCGCCACCGCCACCGAGGAGGGGATGACGTCCTTGTAGAACAGGCCGGAATGGGCCAGTGCTTCCCAGGCCGCGACGACGACGGCGATCGTCACCAGCCGCACGCGCAGCAGCGGGCGGTTGAATGGATTCGCCGCGCTGCCGCGCGCGGGGCCTATAGCCGTCGCCATCGCTCGATCCATCCGATCAGCCAGAAGAACACGACGCTCACGGTGATCACGAACGCGATGGCGCCGTACATGCCGGCGATGTCGTAGCGCTCGTGAGTTTCCGCCACCAACTGCCCGAGTCCGCCGAAATCGATCAGGAACTCGATGCCGACGATATTGATCAGGCTGTAGATTAGGCCGAGCCTGACGCCCGTGAAGATGGTCGGCGTCGCGGCCGGGAACATCACCTTCCAGAACACCTGCCGCTCGGTCAGGTTGAACGTGCGGCCGACATGGATCAGCACGCGCGGCACGCCGAGCAGCGCCTCGCGTGTCTTGAGCACGATGGGAACGATGCCGGCGACGAAGCCGATGACGATGATGGTCCAGGCGTTGCGCCCGAGGATCACCAGGAACAGCGGATAGAGCAGGATGAGCGGCGCCGAGAACAAGGCTCCGAGCCAGGCCTCGTAGGCATCGCCGAGCAGCCGCTTGCGATAGAGCAGCCAGCCGAGCGGCACGCCGATGGCTGCCGCCGCCCCGGTCGCCGCCAGGCACATGCCGAAGGTGGCGACGAAGCGCCGCAGCAGATGGTCCTCGGCGAACAGCCGCAGGGTAGACGTCGCCACGGCGCTGGGCGGCGCCAGCATGAACGGCGAGACCGCTCCGCCACGCACCGCGACCTCCGCCGCCGCCAGCAGCACGGCCAAAACCGCGAGGCTGGCGAGGCCTGCCTTGCTCATGATGAGGCCGCCACGAGCCGCTTGCCGGTCGCGCGCCTCAGCCCTTCGGCTCGTAGACGATGTCGATCATCTCGTCGATCTGCTGCTTGGTCAGCGGCTCGCGGATACGCTTGAACTCGATGGCTTCCTTCATGGTCTGTTCGAGACCGCCGATCGGCGCCAGGCGCAGGGTCGATTTGGGATAGAACTGGTCGCGCGCCTGCTTGGCCTGGGCGACCGTCACCTTGTTCATCTCGGCGAAGGGCTTCAGCACCTCGTCGCTGGCATAGGCCCAATTGATGGTTTCCTCGTACGCCATCAGGAAGCGCCGCGCCACGTCGCGCTTGCTCTTGAGGAAATTGAGGTTGGCCACGTTCACGCGCACCGTCTGCTCGGCGACGCCCGGCGCGTCGTTGCCTTTGCCGACCACGACGATGTTGCCCGCCTCGATCTGGTCGAAACCGAGCGGCGGCACCGACCAGCCGACGTCGATCTGGCCGGACATGACCTGGGTGAGCGTCGCGGGTGGGCTGCCGCTGGCGATGAACTCGGCCTTGATGCCGGCCGCCGCCGCCAGCGACTGGCTGAGCAGATGGGTCGAGGAGCCCGGCCGCGAGTAGCCGACCTTCTTGCCGTTCCAGTCCTTGACCGTTTTGATGCCGCTCTTCGTCGTGGCGTACCAGTAGATGTCGGGTGAGCCGGTCATCTGGGCGCTGATGATGCGGATCGGCGCCTTCTGGGCATGAGCGCCGAGCACGCCCAGCGTGCCGGTGGCGATGCCGATGTCGAGCGCGCCCGAGATCACGGCCTGCTGGGTATCGGCCCCGCCCGCCGTCCAACTGATATCGAGCTCGATGC
Source organism: uncultured Rhizobiaceae bacterium (assembly GCA_964577835.1). Taxonomy (GTDB): domain Bacteria; phylum Pseudomonadota; class Alphaproteobacteria; order SMXQ01; family SMXQ01; genus CAVVYA01. The sequence continues at coordinate 11,521 of CAZOBN010000070.1, read as the reverse complement.
CGTGCTTGGCGAAGATGCCCTTGTCGGCGCCGAACTGCACCAGCGTGGTATCCCAGGCGCCGCGCTGGCTGCTGGCGAGCTTGACCTTGTCGGCGGCAAGCGCCGTGCCGGCGAGCGATAGCATGGCAGCGGCAGCGATGGCAAAGAGGGCGCACGAATGACGTTTGGCGGTCATGGTCCCGGTCTCCTTGATGAAAGTGGCCAACGGCGCCGGCCCGAATGACTCGGGCTGTTTTTCTGTCGCGGCCGCTGGCGGCTCCCTTGTGGCGGCAGCCTAGCAGCCGAGGGACGGCAAAACAACGGCGAGGCTCTCGCCAGACACCGGTCAGACTGGTATAAGCTCCTGAAAAAGCCGGAAACTTCGTCCGGACGGCGGCCTTGCATTTGCCCAAGCGAGTCGGTATAACCCCTGCCTCGGCCGGGTCGGCCGCGCGCGTGCGGCCGCCGGTCGCATGAGCGCGCCAGCCGCCCCGCCGGCGAGTTCGCCGCCTTCCAACAGGCCGGATTCGTTTTTCAGCCGATTATGATTTATGGGCCCGATGCAGGCCGCGTCTGGCCGTATGAGGACAACATGCCGAAACTGAAGTCCAAGAGCGGCGCCAAGAAGCGTTTCAAAGTGACCGCCACCGGCAAAGTCGTCGCAGGTCACGCCCTGAAGCGCCACGGTCTGCGCAAGCGCAGCCAGAAGATGAAGCGCACCGCGCGCGGCACCAAAGTGCTGCAGTACGGCGATGCGCGCCTGATTAAAGATTTCTTCCTGCCTTACGCCTAAGGAGTCGACCGATGGCTCGCGTCAAACGCGGTGTTACCACCCATGCCCGCCATAAGAAAATTATCGATATGGCCAGCGGTTACCGCGGCCGTGGCGGCACCAATTTCCGCATCGCGATCGAGAAGGTCGAGAAGGGGCTGCAATATGCCTATCGCGACCGGCGCAACAAGAAGCGCGATTTCCGCAGCCTGTGGATTCAGCGCATCAATGCCGCCGCGCGCATGAACGGCCTGACCTACGCGCAGTTCATCGACGGCCTGAAGAAGGGCGGCGTCGATCTCGACCGCAAGGTGCTGTCCGATATCGCCGTGCGCAATCCCGAGTCGTTTGCCGAGTTGGTCAACCACGCGCGGGCTGCCCTCGTCAAGGCCGCCTGAAAACCACACACGGCTTTCAGGTTTGATTGAACAGGGGCTGTCCGCCGGACGGCCCCTTTTGTTTTGAACGGATCTAAACGTCGCATGACCGATCAAATCGAATCTCTGCGCAAGGAGATCGCCGACACCCTGGCCAGCACCGGCTCGCTCGACGCGCTCGAAGCGGTGCGTGTCGACGCGCTCGGGCGCAAGGGCCGCATCACCGCGCTGATGAAGGATCTCGGCACGTTGGCACCCGAGGAACGCAAGACCCGCGGCCAGGCGGTCAATGCCCTGAAGGACGAGATCACCGCCGCCATCGAGGCGCGCAAGGAAGCGCTCGGCGCCGCGGCGCTCGATGCCAAGCTCGCCGCCGAGCGCATCGACGTCACCCTGCCGGCGCGCTCCGAAGCGGCGGGCACCATCCATCCGATCAGCCAGACCATGGACGAGCTCTGCGCCATCTTCGGCGAGATGGGCTTCACGCTCGCCGAGGGTCCGGACATCGAGGACGATTTCCACAATTTCACCGCGCTCAACATCCCGCCCGAGCACCCAGCGCGCCAGATGCACGACACGTTCTATTTCGAGCCGGGGCCGGACGGCATGCGCAAGCTGCTGCGCACCCACCCCTCGCCGGTGCAGATCCGCACCATGATGTCGGCGCCGCCGCCGCACCGCATCATCGCCATGGGCCGCACCTACCGCTGCGATTCGGACATGACCCATACGCCGATGTTCCATCAGATCGAGGGCCTGGTGATCGACCGCGCGACCCACATGGGCCATCTGAAGGGCTGCCTGATCGAATTCCTGTCCGCCTTCTTCGAGGTCGACGACGTGCCGATCCGCCTGCGCCCCAGCTACTTCCCGTTCACCGAGCCGTCCTGCGAAGTGGACATCGGCTGCTCGCGCAAGGGCGGCGAGCTCAAGATCGGCGCCGGAGACGCCCCGGATCGGCAAGATTGGCTGGAGATTCTCGGCGCCGGCATGGTGCATCCCAACGTGCTGACCAACTGCGGCATCGACGCCTCCGAATATCAGGGCTTCGCCTTCGGCATGGGCATCGAGCGTCTCGCCATGCTGAAGCACGGCATCCCGGATCTGCGCACCTTCTTCGAGGCCGACCTGCGCTGGCTCAAGCATTACGGGTTCACCGCGCTCGATATGCCGAGCCTTGCGTTGCCCGGCGGAGGGGTGCGATGAAATTCACTTTCGCCTGGCTCAGGGATCATCTCGAAACCGATCGGCCGCTCGACGACATCGTGCGGGGCCTGACCGCGCTCGGCCTCGAGGTCGAGGGCATCGAGGACCGCGCCAGGACACTGGCGCCCTTCATCGTCGGCCATGTGATTTCGGCCGACAAGCATCCCAATGCCGACCGATTGCGCGTCTGCGTCGTCGACACCGGCAAGGACAAGGTCCAGGTTGTGTGCGGCGCGCCCAACGCGCATGCCGGCATGAAGGGCGTGTTCGCGCCGGCCGGCACCCATATCCCCGGCACCGGCGTCGATCTCAAGAAGGGCGTGATTCGGGGCGTCGAAAGCGCCGGCATGCTGTGCTCCGCGCGCGAGCTCGGTCTAGGCGAGGATCACGACGGCATCATCGAATTGCCGGCGAATGCCCCGGTCGGCCAGTCGGCCGCCGCGGTGCTCGGCGTCGGCGATCCGGTGATCGACGTCTCCATCACGCCCAATCGCGGCGACTGCCTGGGCGTGCACGGCATCGCCCGCGATCTCGCCGCCGCCGGCTATGGCGATCTCAAGCCGCTTTCCTCCGGCGCGGTGCCTGGCCGGTTCAAGAGTCCGGTCGGCGTCACTTTGCGCCTGCCGGGCGAGGCGTCTACCGCCTGCCCGGCGTTCGTCTCCCGCGTCATCCGCAACGTGAAGAACGGGCCGAGCCCGGAGTGGCTGCAGAAGCGCCTGCTGGCCGTGGGCCTGCGGCCGATCTCGGCCCTGGTCGACATCACCAACTTCTTCGCCATCGATCGCGCCCGTCCGCTGCATGTGTTCGACGCCGATACGCTGGCGGGCCATCTCCATGTGCGCCTGTCGCGCAAGGGCGAGCGGCTCGCCGCCCTCAACGGCAAGAGCTATGAGCTCGACGACGGCATGACGGTGATCGCCGACGACGACGGCGTGCTCAGCCTCGGCGGCGTCATCGGCGGCGAATCCTCCGGCTGCACCGAGGCGACCCGCACCGTGGTGCTCGAATCGGCCCTGTTCGATCCGCTGCGCACCGCGGCGACGGGACGCAAGCTCGGAATCGAATCCGACGCGCGCTACCGGTTCGAGCGCTGGGTCGATCCGGCGAGCC
>CAZOBN010000070.1:0-8067 GCA_964577835.1 uncultured Rhizobiaceae bacterium | reverse complement strand
GATCTGTGCGGCGGCGAGGCGAGCGATCCAATGATCGCCGGCGAGGTGCCCGACAGGACCCGTCAGGTCACGCTCAGGCCCGACCGCGTCCGTCATCTGGGCGGCATCGATCTGCCGCTCGACGACAGCGCGCGGATCCTGCGCGCGCTCGGCTTCACGGTCGAGCAGGGGCCGGACGGTCTGCGCACGGTGACGCCGACCTGGCGCAACGACATCTCGATGGAAGCCGATCTGGTCGAGGAAATCCTGCGCGTCAACGGCTACGACAAGATCCCGTCGGCACCGTTCGTCCGGCTGTCCGCCATGCCGCGGCCGGTGATGACGGCAGCGCAACGCCGTGGCCGCGACGCCAAGCGCGCGCTCGCCGCGCGCGGGTTGCACGAGGCCGTGACCTATTCCTTCACGGCGGAAAATCTCGCCGCCCTGTTCGCCGAGGTGAATCCGCGGCTCAGGCTCGCCAATCCGATCAGCGCCGATCTGTCGGTGATGCGGCCCTCGGCCGTGGTGCCGCTGCTCGCCGCCGCGGCCGGCAATGCGGCGCGCGGCTTCGCCAGCCACGGCTTGTTCGAGGTGGGGCCCGCCTATCGCGACGATACGTCCACGGGGCAGTCGCTCGCCGCCGCCGGGTTGCGCACCGGCGAGAGCGGCCCGCGCCACTGGCTGTCGCGTCCGCGACCGGTCGATGCGTTCGATGCCAAGGCCGACGCCATCGCCGCGCTCGCCGCCGCCGGCGCGCCGATCGGCTCCCTGCAGGTGACGGCGGACGCGCCCAAGTGGTTTCACCCGGGACGCTCCGGCACGTTCAGGCTCGGCCCGCAGACGGCGCTCGCTCATTTCGGCGAGCTGCATCCGGCCGTGCTGCGCGCCTTCGACATCAAGGGGCCGGTGGTCGCCTTCGAGGCCTATCTCAACCTGGTGCCGGCGCCCAAGGGCAAGGCGCGCGGCCGCGGCGCCTACAACCCGTCGCCGTTCCAGGCGGTCGAGCGCGACTTCGCCTTCGTGGTGGGTGCGTCGGTGGCCGCCGAGACGATCGTGCGCGCCGCGCGCGGCGCCGACAAAACGCTGATCGAGGACGTCACCGTGTTCGACGTCTATGAAGGCAAGGGCGTCGAGCCCGGCAAGAAGTCGGTCGCCATCTCCGTCCGCCTGCAGCCGACCACGGCGACGCTGACCGACGCCGAGATCGAGGCGGTGGCGAACAAGATCGTCGCCAACGTCGTCAAAGCGACGGGCGGCAGCCTTCGCAGCTAGCGGCTAACGAGCATGGAAACCGAGATGCCCGGGCTATCACCCGGGCTTTTTCGTCAGAGAACCATTGGTTTCGGCCGCTTACGGCTGGGATTTTGCTATCTTGCCGGCGGTTCCATATGTGATACCATTACAGCCAATGACCCAAGACGAAAGCTGCTCGCACGGATGCGGAACAATCCCCGCAACTGGACGATTGCAGACCTCAAACGGATCGCGAATCGTTATGGGATCGACTTTCGGCAGCCTGGCACGAGTCATGTCACATTTTCTTTTTCGGCCGTTATTCCGGTGACCGTCCCGGCCGATCGAAGAATCAAGCCGATCTACATAAAGCTGTTCTTGGCGATGATTGACGCCGTCGAGGCGCAGAAGGATGAGACCGATGGCTGAGAAATTTCCGCGTTTTGAGATCCGGCCGCTCACGGAGGTGGAAGGCGGCGGGTATCTCATCGAGTTTCCCGATTTTCCCGGCTGTATCGCCGATGGCGAGACCCCGCAGGAGGCCATTGAGCGTGGCAAGGATGCTTTGAGATCCTATACGGACAGTCTCAAGGAGCTTGGACGGCCTGTGCCCGAGGCCGGTACCGACGCGTTCAGCGGCCAATTCCGGCAGCGTGTGCCGCGCTCCCTTCATGCTGCGCTCGCCCGCCGCGCGGACCGTGAAGGCGTCAGCTTGAATACATTGGTGACAGCGTTGCTTGCAGAAGGCTTGGGGCGGCGTGACGCCCACAAAGAGAAGCGGAGTCCGAAGGGACGGAAACGGCGCGCAGCCTAACATCCATATTCAGGGATCGTGGAACTCCCGCGACTCACATCGCGGTGGTGCCTCACTTCGCGAAGAGCTGTCCCATGTCCTTGAGGGCCTTGAACTCGAGGGCGTTGCCGGCCGGGTCGAGGAAGAACATGGTGGCCTGCTCGCCGGGCTGGCCCTTGAAGCGGATGGTCGGCTCGATGACGAACGTCACGCCGTGGTCGCGCAGGCGCTGGGCCAGCGCCTGCCAGCGGTCCATGGTCAGCACGACGCCGAAGTGGGGCACCGGCACGTCGTGGCCGTCGACCGGATTGTGGTGCAAGTCCTTGCGTCTGCCCGGCTGGAGATGGGCGACGATCTGATGGCCGAACAGGTCGAAATCGATCCAGTCCGGCGCGCTGCGCCCCTCGGGGCATTGCAGCACCGTGCCGTAGAACTGCCGCGCCGCCGCCAGGTCATCGACGGGAAAGGCGATGTGGAAAGGTGTCAGGCTGTTCATGGTGAGATCGCTCTGATTTCCGCATCGCGCGCGGCACTGGCCGCCGACCGGTGATCCTTGGCCAGCACCGTGTAAACGGTCGGCAACACGAAAAGGGTGAAGAGCGTGCCGATCGACATGCCGGCGACGATGACGATGCCGATGCTGAAGCGGCTGGCCGCCCCGGCGCCGGTCGCGAGCAGCAGCGGAACGAGGCCGACCACCATGGCGGCCGTGGTCATCAGGATGGGCCGCAACCGGACGGCCGCGGCGCGCTCGATGGCTGTGCGCTTGTCGACGTTCTCGCTGCGCTGCAGGTCATTGGCGAAGGCGGTCATGAGAATGCCGTGCTTGGTGATCAGGCCGATCAGCGTCACCAGGCCGACCTGGGTATAGATGTTCAGCGTCGCCAGGCCCATGAACAGCGGGATGAGCGCGCCGAAAATCGACAGCGGCACGGTGACGAGGATGATCAGCGGATCGCGCAGGCTCTCGTATTGCGCGGCGAGGACCAGGTAAATCACGATCAGCGCGAAGATGAAGGTGATCGTCAGTTGGTTGCCCTCCTGGACATACTGGCGCGACTCGGCCAGGAAGTCGTAGCGGACGTCGTTGGGCAGCACCTCGTTGGCGATGGTTCTCAGGTAATCCACCGCCTGGCCCATGGTGACGCCGATCATCGGCGCCGCCGAGAAGGTCGCCGAATTGAGCTGATTGTAATGGTTCAGCGCGTTGGGCTCGACGTCGTTCTCGATCGAGGCGACGGTCGACAGCGGGACCGACGTGCCGCCCGCGGTACGCACGTAATACTGGGTCAACAGGTCCGAGCTGAGCCGGAAGTCGCGTGGCACCTGCGGGATCACCTGGTAGGAGCGCCCGTTAAAATTGAAGCGGTTGACGAAGTTGCCGCCGACCAGCAGCGCCATGGTTTCGCCGATCGACCGCATGCTGATGCCGAGGTCGTTGGCCTTCGAGCGGTCGATCTTGAGCCGCGCCACCGGATTGTTGAAATCGAGATCGCTGTCGCCGAACATGAACATGCCGCTGGCCAGGGCGCGCCCCTTGATCTCCTGCATGTATTTGTGCACCTCCGGGAAGCCGCGCGGCGCGCTGATCACCATCTGGACCGGCGGGCCGCCGGTCGAGCCCGGCAGCGGCGGCAGGTTGAAGGCGAAGACCTGCATGCCGGTGATCTGGCCGAGCTTTTGATTCACGTCCATCAGCAGCGTGGTCGAGGAGCGCTCGCGCTCGTCCCATGGCTTCAGGATCATGCCCGAAATGTTGGTGTTGACGCCGGAGCTGGCGAAGCTGAAGCCACTCAGCACGAACGTCGCCATGGTCTCCGGATAGCTGCGATAGACCTCGTCGAGCTGGCGGCTGAACACCTCGGTGTAGTCGAGATTGGCGTATTGCGGTGCCTTGCCCATGGCGAACACGACACCCTGGTCTTCCGGCGGCGCCAGCTCGGCCTGGGTGTGGGTGTAGAGGAAGGCGAGCAGCCCGAAGATCGCAACCGCGAACAGCCCGACGACCGGCCGGTAGTCGAGGGTCGCAGCGAGCCGCCGGCTGTAGGCGCGCGTGACGGCGGAGAAGAATTGCTCGACCTTGCGCGGGAACCAGCCTTCCGCCATCTCGCGGGTCAGCAGCTTGGAGGCCATCATCGGCGACAGGGTGATGGCGATGATGCCGGAGATGACGACGGCGCCCGCGAGCGTGAAGGCGAATTCGCGGAACAGGGTGCCGGTCAGGCCGCTGAGGAAGCCGATCGGCGCGTAAACCGCCGCCAGAGTGATGGTCATGGCGATGACCGGACCGACGATCTCGCGCGCGCCGATCAGGGCGGCCTGCAGCGGCGTGCGCCCTTCCTCGATATGGCGGTAGATATTCTCCACCACCACGATGGCGTCGTCGACCACCAGGCCGATGGCGAGCACCATGGCGAGCAGGGTCAGCAAATTCAGGCTGAAACCCATGGAGAGCATGATGGCGCAGGCGCCGATCAGCGACAGCGGGATGGTGACGACGGGGATCAGCACCGACCGGAAGGTGCCAAGGAACAGGAAGATGACCAGGATGACGATGGCGACCGCCTCGGCGAGCGTCAGGACCACCTCGTTGATCGAGGATTGGATGAAGCGCGTCGAGTCATAGACGATCTGCATCGTCACGGTCGGCGGCAGGCCGCGTTCGATGTCGGGGACCAGCGCGCGCACGCCCTTGACGATGTCGAGCGGATTGCCGGTCGGCGTCGCCTGCACGCCGATGAACACCGCGTTCTGGCCGCTCATCATCACGGACGACTCGAAGGCCTGTGCGCTGAGGTCGACCGTGCCCACGTCGCTGATGCGGATCAAGGCGCCATTCTTCGCCTTGATCACCATCTGGCGGAATTCGTCGAGCGAGGTCAACCCGGTGTCTGCGGTGACGTTGGTGACCGTGTAGTAGCCCTTCGCCTGGCCCGGCGCCGCCTGGTAGTTGTTGGCGCGGATGGCCTCCGCCACGTCCGAGGCGGTGACGTCATGGGCAGTCATCTTCACGGGGTCGAGCCATAGCCGCATGGCGAAGACCTGGCCGCCGATGACGTCGGCCGAGGCGACGCCCTCCACTGTCGCGATCAACGGCTGCACGACCCGGCTGAGATAATCGGAAATCGCGGCGCCGTTCAGCGTCGGGCTGGAGAAGCCCATATACATCACCGCCGTGGTCTGGCCGGTCGAACGCAGGATCACCGGGTCATTGGCTTCGCGCGGGATCAGGTATTTGACCTGGTTCACCTTGGCCATGACGTCGGTCATCGCCTTGCTTGGATCGTGATTGAGCTTGATATGCGCCTGGATGCGGCTCTGCCCCTGGATCGAGGACGAGGTCAGGTAATCGATACCCTCCGCGCTGGCAACCGCCTGCTCGATGGGCTGGGTGATGAAACCCTGCATCAGATCCGCCGAGGCGCCCGGATAGCTCGTCGACACGGTGATTACCGTGTTGTGCAGCTCGGGATACTGGCGCACCGCGAGATCGAAGAACGACCGCAATCCGATCAGCAGGATGAGCAGGCTGACGACTGTGGCGAGAACCGGTCGGCGAATGAAGATATCGGTGAAACGCATGGGTTTTGTCCCGCCGTGAGGCTGATGTCGCGCGGTTGTCGCCGAGCGGCTATTGCAACGGCGTGAGCGCCGGCTTGTTCAGGGAATCGTTTTCGCTCGGCACGACGGCGGCGCCGTTCCGCACGCGGATCTGGCCGCCATTGACCACTCTGTCGCCTTCCTTCACGCCCTTGGTGATGGCGACCTTGCCTTCATAGCGCGCGCCGACATCGACGAAGGTCTGCACCGCCTTGTAGGTCGGCTTGCCCTCCGCATCCTTGCCTTCCTCGACGATGAAGACCGACTCGCCATAGGTCGTGTAATCGACCGCGGTTTCCGGCAGCGTGACCGCGTCGCCTTGGGGCGGCAGGATCACGCGGGCGCGCACGAACATGCCGGGCTGCAGCAGGTGGTCCTGATTGGGCAGGGTGGCGCGCAGCTTGATGGCGCGGGTCAGCGGATCGATCTGCGGCTCGATGGTGCTGACCTCGGCCTGGAAGACGCGATCGGGGTAGGCGTCGGCGCGAACTTCGACCGGCAAGCCCGCGTTCAGGCTGGCGCGGCGGTTTTCCGGCAGGGTGAAATCCACATAGAGCCGGTCGAGATCGGTGAGGGTGACGATCGGCATGCCGGGGCTCAGATAGCGGCCGACATCGATCTGGCGAATGCCAAGGCTGCCCCCGAAGGGCGCGCGGATCAGCTTCTGGTCGATCAGCACCTGGCTGCGCGCCATGCCGGCGCGTGCCATCTCGAGATTCATGCGCTGCTGGTCGACGTTGGCCTGGGTGCCGTATTTTTCCTTGGCGAGCGATTGGGCGCGCGCGAGGTTGACCTCCGCGAGCCTGGCCTGGGCCTGAAAGTTGGCGAGATCGGCGCGCTCCGTGCCGTCGTCGAGCTGCACCAGCGGATCGCCGGCCTTCACCACCGCGCCGGACTCGAACAGAATCTTCAAGACACGGCCGGCGACCTGCGGCGACACGGTCACCTGATTGATCGCCGAGGCGGTGCCGATGCTGTCGAGATAGCGCGGCACGGACTCCAGCGTCGCCGTGACCACCGCCACCGGAGTAGGCGGCGGCTTGTGGCTGAACATCTGGTTGATCATCGATTGCTTGAATTTCTCGAAGCCGTAGAACGCCCCGAACACCGCGACCAGGATGGCCGCCGCGATCGCCAGGCGCCAATAGAGGCCCCTGCGGCTCGGCGTCTGAGGGTGCTCCACGGTACGGCGGTCCGCGGGACGGAGCACAGGGTCGGTCATTTGATCCATGGTCTTTGCCTTCTTCGGGCTCGCGACAGAACGAATGGGGTTGCCGGTGTGCGTTAATTCCGGCGTAGAATCGGCCAGCGCGCGCTTGCAAGACTGAACTAAACAGTTTAGTTTAGTTCGCGTAGGTATAACCGTCCAAAAATGAGAGGTCAACGGTGTTTTCGGCAGAGCTGCGTTGTGTTTGCCGCAACCGAGTGCCGCAAGAATGAGCACGCGTGTCCGCGCGATACGGAAACCGAACGGCGCCTCGCGGGCCCGGAAAACCGTGGTCGCGAAGGACGAATCGCGTGCGACTCCCGCCTCGCCCAAACGCCAATCCATCGAGAGGGCGGCGGCGCGCGTCTTTCTGCGTGATGGCTATGCCGGCGCGAGCGTTGACGTGATCGCGCGTGAGGCCGGTGTCTCCAAAGCCACCCTTTACAGCTATTTCCGCAGCAAGGAAGAGCTATTCGGCGCCATCATCTGCCAGCAATGCGGACAATTGGTGGTCGAGGCGCAGACCTCGGAAGCAGCCGGCGCCAGCCCTGAGCAGATCCTGCGCAGATTGGGTGAGCGTTTCCTGGAAAATATCCTGTCGCCCAATTTATTGGCGCTCTACCGCGTGGTAGCGGGCGAGGCCTACCGCTTTCCGGCGCTCGGCAAGACGATTTACGAATCCGGCCCCGGCCCGGCGCGGCTCGCGCTCGCGGACTACCTCCGGGATCTGACTAAAAAGGGCCGGCTCGCCGTCAAGCATCCGGAAATGGCGGCCGACCAGTTCTTCGGCTCGCTGTTGGGCGGCATCCATTTCCGCCAGATCCTCGAGATCGAGGCGCCGCCGAGCAAGCGTATGATCGAAGCCTGGGTCGACAATGCGGTCACAGTCTTTTTGACAGGCTATAAACCTCGCTAAAACGCCCGAAGGCCCAAAGACCGGGAATGGACGCGGCCATTGCGCGGAAGGGCCGCGCGCCCTATGTTCCCGCCATCTCCGACCCCTGACCCAACCCTCACCCGCCGGCCTTATGACCGACCTTCGCCATATCCGTAATTTTGCGATCATCGCCCATATCGACCATGGCAAGTCGACCCTGGCCGACCGGCTGATGCAGGTTTGCGGCGGCGTCGCCGACCGCGACTTCCGCGATCAGATGCTCGATTCCATGGATATCGAGCGCGAGCGCGGCATCACCATCAAGGCGCAGACGGTTCGGCGGCTCGGGCGGCGCGGCCGTCGCCTGCCTCGGCCATG
>CAZOBN010000069.1:0-16313 GCA_964577835.1 uncultured Rhizobiaceae bacterium | reverse complement strand
CCGCGATCCGCGAGGATGCCTCGATCAACATGGTGGCCGTGGCGGAGATGTGCGCGCGCTTCCCCGATCTCGACGTCGTCTTCATCGAATCGGGCGGCGACAATCTCGCGGCGACCTTTTCGCCGGAGCTCGCCGACGTGACGATCTACGTCATCGACGTCTCGGCCGGCGACAAGATCCCGCGCAAGGGCGGGCCGGGGATCACCCGCTCCGACCTGCTGGTGATCAACAAGATCGATCTGGCGCCCCTCGTCGGCGCCAGCCTCGAGGTGATGGAGCGCGATGCCAAGAAGATGCGCGGCGAGCGGCCCTTCCTGTTCGCCAATCTCAAGGTGAACAAGGGCGTGGACGAGATCGCCGATTTCATCGCCAAAGCAGGCGGCTTGACGGGCTAGCTAGAAGTCTCTACCCCCAAGTTGCGCATGCCGGCTTCTATGCGCAATTTAGAAAGCTCATGCGAAAAAATAGTTGCGTATATGTCAATCAAAGCTGCGCCTACGCCGTGTATTTTGCGCGTATGGCTTGATAATCGCGCATACCATATCGACTCGATTGAGCGAGAGCGGTTTCAGGAGATCGCCGAGAGTGAGCTTCTAAGCTTACATGAAGGCAATTCCGCACGGTACCAAGTCAAGCCATCGGAGTTTGCGACGTGGAAGGAGGCATGGAACAGATGAGCCTTCTTCCACTGATGAGCACACTCGCTAAGGCGGCTGTCGAATGTCTGACGACTTCTTGTCGTTGGTGAATTTTCCGCCCGAGTTTGCCCTTGACTGGCTCCCGCCCGGCGAGGCGGATGGCCGGTTCGTAAGCCTGGAGATTCGAGAGAAAACCGTCAGCCATAACCCATCATAGGCCAAATTCGTGCCCAACCGGCGGCCAAGGCGAGGAGCCGTTCCGGCCCGATTCCGCCGGTTCCGGGCGGTTGCGCGGCCGGCCATCCGGCGGTTGACAGGGCGGGCTCCGCCCCTTATGGTCCGCGCCTCATTACGGGTTTTGTCAGGCCCCGCCCGAGCGGGGCTTTTGCTTGGCAGCGGAGCAACCATGAAGATCGTGAATTCCCTCAAGTCGGCGAAGAAGCGCGACAAGAATTGCCGCATCGTGCGCCGCAAGGGCCGCGTCTATGTGATCAACAAGAAGAACCCCCGCATGAAGGCGCGCCAGGGCTGACGCCCACGCTTCGTTCGGCTGGAATTCATCGGGCGGGTCCGTAAGGTCCCGCCCGATGTGTTTGTGGCCGATATCAGGTGATGGCCATATATTGTTCCTGAAATGTTCTCAATTACGCTAGGAAAAAGATTCCATAGGGAAAGGATATGCTATTATCTTTTCGTTCCCTGAGTGCTAGCGAAAGCATCCTTTCCTTAGACATGCCGTCCAATCCTACCAACCCCCGTCTGGGAACCTATGTCGAGGCGACTGTCGCAGGGGAGCGCTATCGCGCCCTGGTGCCGCCGCCGCTTCCCCCGACCCCGCCCCTCGATCTGGTCCGGCTCTATCCGCTTCTGGATCGCGCGACTCAGGCGCTTGGTCGGTTGGACGGCTTGACCACGCTTTTGCCCGATACGGAACTCTTCATCTATTTTTATGTGCGGAAGGAGGCGGTTCTCTCTTCCCAGATCGAAGGCACGCAATCCTCACTGTCGGACCTGCTCTTGTTCGAGAGCGACGACCTTCCGGGCGTTCCTCAGAACGACGTCAAAGAGGTGTCCAACTACGTAGCGGCAATGGACCATGGGTTGAACCGTCTCAAGGGCGGCTTTCCCCTGTCTCTGCGGTTGTTGCGCGAAATCCACGCGATCCTTTTGCGCGACGGCCGAGGTGGCCACCTGGAACCGGGCGAATTTCGGCGGTCGCAGAACTGGATCGGCGGAACGCGGCCTAGCAATGCCGCCTTCGTTCCCCCGCCGCCCGAACGGGTGATGGAATGTATGGGCGCGCTGGAGACCTTTCTTCACGATCGAGACATTCGTTTGCCCGTGCTGGTAAAGGCCGCCATCGCCCATGTGCAGTTCGAGACGATCCACCCGTTTCTCGACGGCAACGGCCGCTTGGGGCGGTTGTTGATCACCTTCCTGCTTTGTGTCGAGCGCGCGCTATCGGAGCCAATTCTGTATCTCAGCCTCTATTTCAAATCGCACCGCGCGCGCTATTACGAGCTGCTTCAGCGAGTGCGGACGGAAGGCGTATGGGAGGATTGGCTGGAGTTTTTCTTGCAGGGGGTCGAGGAAACCGCGAAGCAGGCCGCTGAGACGGCCACACGTATTCTAGATCTGTTCCGGCAGGACCGCGATCGGATCGGCGCGCTCGGGCGCGCGGCCGCGAATACACTACGTGTCCATGAGCATCTTCAAAAGGTCTTGGTGCTGTCGATTCCGGCAACTGCAAACGCACTCGACCTTTCCGAACCAACGGTGCGCGCCGCGGTGAGCCATCTCTTGGAGCTTGGGATCGTGCGGGAGACTACCGGCCGGCAACGCGGCCGGCGCTTCGTTTATTCCCGATATTTGGACATTCTAAGCGAGGGGACGGAACCGATCCGGCCCAGCGGAGGCACAAGGTAGCGAGAATGCGGTGACCATAGGGCGGGTGGCGACTGTCCGTGACAAAGCGGATGAAATTGCCGCGCTCCATAATGCGCGCCGACCGCACACTATGATTGAGAAATCCTGGGCGCTCTAATCCTCGCCGCGGCGATGGGCGTCGACGGTGGCGATGCGCAGCACGTTGGTGCCGCCCGGGGTGCCGAACGGCACGCCGGCGGTGATCACGATGGTCTGGCCGTGGCGCGCGAAACGCTCCTGGGCGGCGATCCGGGAGGCCTTCTCCACCATGGTCGAGAAGGTGCGCACGTCGGCGGTCTGCACCGCATGGACACCCCACACCAGGCACAGCCGTCGCGCCGTCTCGATGCGCGAGGTCAGGCCGAGGATGGGCACCACCGGCCGTTCGCGCGCGGCGCGGATCGTCGTCGAGCCCGAGGTCGTGTAGGTGACGATGGCGACCGCCGAGATGGTATGGGCGATCTGTGCCGCGGCGGCCGAGATGGCGTCCGGTTGGTTCGCCTCGGGAGCCGGCCGATTGACGTCCATCATCTGGCGATAGAACGGGTCGCGCTCTACCCGCTTGATGATACGGTCCATCATGGCGACCGCTTGGAGCGGATATTCGCCCATCGCGGTTTCGGCCGACAGCATCACCGCATCGGCACCGTCGTAAATGGCGGTGGCGACGTCGGAGGCCTCGGCGCGGGTCGGTGCCGGCGCATGAATCATGGATTCGAGCATCTGGGTGGCCACGACCACCGGCACGCCGGCACGATGGCAAGCCCGCAGTATCTGCTTCTGCACCGGCGGCACTTCCTCGGGCGGCAGCTCGACGCCGAGATCGCCGCGCGCCACCATGATGGCGTCGGACAGGCCGATGATCTCGTCGAGGTGCGCGATGGCCGACGGCTTCTCGAGCTTGGCGATCAGGGCGGCGCGGCCCTTCACCAGCTTGCGTGCCTCGGCAACGTCCTCGGCGCGCTGGATGAAGCTCAGCCCGATCCAGTCGACCCCGAGCTCGAGGGCGAGCTGCAGATCCTTGCGGTCCTTCGCGGTCAGGGCGGCCAGCGGCAGCACGACGCCCGGCACATTGAGTCCCTTGCGGTCGGACAGTTCGCCGCCGGTGACGACCTTGGTGACGGCGTGGTCGGGCCCGTGTTCGACGACGCGCAGGCGGATGTTGCCGTCGTTCAGCAGCAGCTCCTGCTTGGGCTGCAGGGCGGCGAAGACCTCCTTATGGGGCAGGCCGACCCGCGCGCTGTCGCCGGGCTCGTGCGACATGTCGAGCCGGAAGGTTTGTCCGGGCTTGAGGACGATGGGGCCGTTCTTGAAGGTGCCGATGCGCAGCTTCGGTCCCTGCAGGTCGACCAGGATGGCGATCGGCCGGTTGTATTTGCGTTCGATCGCCCGGATGGACTCGACCCGCGCCTTGTGGTCCTCGGGGCTGCCGTGACTGAAGTTCAGCCGGAAGATGTCGGCACCTTCGAGAAACAGCTTTTCGAGGATGGGGGGCGTGGAGCTGGCGGGTCCTAGCGTGGCGAGGATCTTGGCACTTCTTTGACGACGCATGGCGCTCACCTTAGCGCCTCGCCCAAGCCGGCGCTAGAGTCCGCGTGCGGGTTCCGTGTGACATGTCAGCCTGTTGTTTGCTCACCCGAGTCATAACCGTCAGGGGCTCCAGCCGCGCTGAAGCGGGCTGTAACATGCTATAGCGATACGATGTCCGCCTCGCCTCACGCCGTTCCTCCCATGCTTCTCTTGTCGCCCGACGATCCAGTGCCTGTCACGGTGGTCAATGATGGTGGGCGCACGCCCGCGGTGCTGATCTGCGATCACGCGGCCAACGCGGTGCCGGCGAGACTCGCCGACCTTGGCCTCGATGACGCGGCGCGCTCGCGTCATATCGCGTGGGACATCGGGGTTGCGGAAGTCGGCCGGGCCCTGTCGGCGGCGCTCGATGCGCCGCTGGTCCTGCCGGGCTATTCGCGCCTGGTGGTCGACCTCAATCGCGATCCGGACGATCCCACCGCGATCTGTGTCATCAGCGATCGCACCATCGTGCCGGGCAATCGCGACCTGAGCGACATAGACCGGGCGGCGCGCATCGCGGAAATCTTCCAGCCCTATCATCGGGCCATCGCCGAGCGCATCGACGCCCATATGGCACAGGGCCGCGCGCCGGTACTCGTCTCGCTGCACAGCTTCACCCCGGTCATGGCCGGCTGGGGCCATGAGCGTCGGCAGCGGCCCTGGCAGATCGGCGTGCTGTTCGATCGCGACGAGCGGCTGGCACGACCCTTGCTCGCGGCGCTCCGCTCCAGGGGCGATCTGACGGTCGGCGAGAACGAGCCCTATTCGGCGCGCAACGGCCACGGTTTTTCGCTCGCTCGGCATGGCGCGGCGCGCGGCATTCCCCATGTGGAACTGGAAATGCGTCAGGATCTGATCGGCGATGCGGCCGGTGTCCGGCGCATGTCCGATATCCTCGTTGAGGCCCTTACGCCGCTCTTCGCCCGGGGCTAAGATCGGCGCAATACCAAGCTCACCGGAGACCATCATGGACGATCGAACCAAGACCGAACTCGAGGCCGCGGCGTTCCGCCGCCTGCTGCAGCATCTGGGCGAGCGCACCGATGTGCAGAACATCGACCTGATGAACCTTGCCGGCTTCTGCCGTAACTGCCTGTCGAAATGGTACAAGGCCGCCGCCGACGAGAAGGGCGTCGCGGTCAGCGACGACCAGGCGCGCGAGGCGGTCTACGGCATGCCCTATGGCGAATGGAAGAAGAAATACCAGAAGGAAGCGACGCCGGAGCAATTGGCCAAGATGGCACAGTCGCAAAGCGCGCCGTCCGGGCAAAAAGATTGACCGCTGGGCTTTTTAAGCAGGTGGCTTGAACACGCCGAATCCAATTCCGCGCGTCAGCGCTTTCACGCCCGACCTCGAGGGGGTGCGCCGATCGTCCTGAACGCCGGCGAGGCCATGGTCGCGCCGCACAATGTCAAGATGACCGGCTACGACCGCCTCGCGACGGGCCGACCAAGGCCATCATCTTCTACGTGGCCGACTCGGCACGCCGTTCCTCGACATGGGCCCACCGAGCGCCGAGCGCGCCCAGCAGACCCAGTCGCCCACTTCACTCTTTAGGCCGCGCGTCGCGCCATGTGCGTGGCGCGCGTCGCGAGCGGCTGCCGGCGCGCGGGCTGCGGCGGCTGGCGCAAGCGGCGCGTGGCGGCCAGCAGCACGGTGCCGAGCAGGATGCTCGCCAGCAGCGTGGCGCCGCCGAACAGGACGAGGCGGCTCCACCGCCCCACGACGCTACTCTGTGACTCGGTCGCTGCGACGCGCTGAAACGGCTGCACGCCCGGCTCGTTGCGCGTGATGAAATCGCCGATCAGCGGCCGCAGCTCGGTGCGCAGGATCGGATAGGAGATGCCCGAGAACGGCCCATGCAGGGTCAGGCTGACGGGCAGATCCTTGACCAGCGTGATCGCCGTGACACCCGCCGTGATGGAGCGCGAGCGGCCCCAGTTTTCCTCCACGACCAGGCCGAGGTAGACCGCGGCCGCGTCGACCACCGCCAGTCCGGAATGCAGCAGGTTGAAGCGCGGCGCATTCTGCGCGATGGGGCGGCGGGTCAATTCGCGCGCGACACCCGCGGCGTCCATCGGTGGAATGGTGCGCGCCACCCTGCTCGCGAATTCGAAGCGCGAGACGCCGCGCATCGGCCGGAACACGCCGTTCGGCTGCAGGGCCGTGACGTAGCCGAATTGCTCCAGGCGGCCCTCCTTGCCGGCACGCAGCGCCGCGAGCTGGTCGCATGGCACGAACATCCAGATCAGCTCGTTGTCCGGCTGTTGGAGCCGTCGCATGGCTTCGACCGCCTGCCGTTCGCCTTCGGTCAGCTCGTTGAGCAGACAATAGCCGTTCGGCGGCTCGAACTTGAGGGTGCGCCCATTGAGGGTCGCCTCCGCGCCGAGTGCCGGCGAGAGCAGGGCCATATAGACCCACGCCGACGTGAGAACGAGGAGTTTGCGGTTTCGCTTGGTCAACCGCCGAAGCTCTTTTTGTCGCTGCATCGCCCACCTCCCAACAAAACATCAGACGAAAAATCTGCGGCGGGACACCGGTGTGCCGTGCGATCGACGATGCGCGATCAGGATGAAGAACAGGTTTATCGCGGCGTGACAAAAAAGGGGCACGATGCAGCAATGCCCGCTAATTTTTCGCTATTAAGGATAGCGCGCGGCGAACGCGTGACGGTTCAAGGCAATCGCAACACGGCGCTCGTGCGAGCGCACGCGGCCGTCAGTGTTTCGCCGCGTCGCCGTCGGGTTTGCCGCCGGGTTTTTCGAGCCACTCGGTCATCGCCGCCCGTCGGCCATAGGCCCAGATGCAGCTCGCGGCGCAGATCGCGGCGGCGGCGGCGACGGCCCACTGCAGGCCCAGATACTCCGCGGCGAGGCCGATCAGCAGCGCGCCCAGCGCCGGCACGCCGCGGAAGATCAGCATGAAGATCGACAGCGCCCGGCCGCGCATCGCGGGGTCGACGGAATACTGCAGCAGGGTTTGGGTGCCGACGCCGGTTACGTTGAACGAGAAGCCCACGAGTGTCAGGAAAGCCAGAGCGATCCAGAAATTGTCGGCAACGGCGAAGACGAACATTCCGGCGCCCATCAACAGCGTGTGCAGCACCACGATATTGGCCAGCCCGGCGATGCCGCCGCGCCACGCGAGCCAGACGGAGCCCAGGATGCCGCCCACGCCGACCGCGGCGCCGAGCCAGCCCAGCCCTTTGGCGCCACGCGCGAAGACCTGGTCGGCGAATCCCGGCAGCAATTCGAGCGAGGGGCGGGCGGTCACGGCTGTGAAGGCGAGCAGGAGCAGCACCGGGCCGATGCCGGGATGCCCGATCACATACCCGAAACCGGCGCGCACGTCGTGCACCATGCCGAGAAAGCCGCCGCCCTCGCGCTGGCGCGGCTTGGTCTGCGTGCGGAAGAAGCAGATCGCGATCAGCAGGACCATCTCGGCGAGCGCGGAGAGCGCGAAGACGCCGTCCACGCTGTTCGTCCAGGCGATCAGCGCGCCGGCGATGGCCGGTCCGATCGAGCGTGCCACGTTGAAGCAGATCGCATTGAGCGCGATGGCGGGCGGCAGTTCCGGGAGCGGCACGAGCAGCGGCACCACGTTGTGGCGCGCCGCATTGCCGAACGGATGATAGAATCCCAGCAGAACGGAAAACAGGAACAGCAGCCAGATGTCGATGACGCCGGTCGCCGTCAGCACCCAGAGCACCGCCGAGTGGGCGACCACGACCGCCTCGGTGACGATGAGCAGCCGGATGACATTGACGCGGTCGGCCAAGGCGCCGGCGAAGGGCGAGACGAGGACGGCCGGCAGCAGGTCCGCCATGGCGAGGACGCCGAGCCAGGCGGGCGACCGGGTCAGCTCCCAGGCGAGCCAACCCACGCCGATGCGTTGCGCCCACATGAAGATGAGGCCGGGCAGGTGGGCATAAGTGTAGAGCGCGAAGTCGCGGTGCTTGAGGGACGAGGCGATGTTGCGGAAGCCGGACGCGGTTCTGGCCACGTCAGTGCGGTCCCGCCGCCGCCCGGCGCTCGGCTGGCTTGTCCGTGTCGGCGGGAATCTCTCCCCTCCGCGCGCCTTCCAGCGCGGCGCTGATCGGGCCGGAGCGCCGCATCATCCAGACGAACAGGATCAGGCAGAAGAGCGCCCCGCCGAGGAACGGCGGTTGCATGCCGAGATGATCGGCGATGGCGCCGAGCGCCACGGCGCCGACGGCTGGCGCGCCCTGGTAGAGCAGGGTGAACACCGCCATGACGCGGCCGCGCAGCGCGCCATCGACCGAGGATTGAATGAGCGTCTGCACGCCGGTGCCATTCATCGTCAGGGCGAAGCCGCAGGCCGCCGCGGCGGCGACGCCGAGCCAGAAATTCTCCGTCGAGGCCAAGGCCGCGATCGCCACCGCCATGAAGGCCACGTTCCAGATGACGTTGCGGGTTAGGCCGCGAAGCCCGTGCTGACGGGCGATCATGAGCCCGCCGATCATGGCGCCGAAACCCATCGCTGACGTGAGCCAGGCGAGGCCGTCGACGCCGCGCTCGAACACCTTGCCGGCGAACGCCGGCAGCAGATCGGGCAGGGCGCGGATGGTGAAGGAGGTCACCAGGGTGAGGAACAGCATGGGGCCGATGCCCGGATGGCTCGTGGCATAGCGGCAGCCCGCGACCATCTGGGAGAACATGCCGCCTTCGCCTGTCCGTGGCTTGTCGGGTACCGTCACGCGGACCCTCAACAGGAGCGCCGAGAACACGACATAGGTCGCCGCGTTGATCGCGAAGGCCGGGGTCAAGCCCCATGAGGTAATCACGACGCCGGCTATCGCCGGCCCGATGAAGCGCGCGACATTGAAGCTGACGGCATTCACCGCGATGGCCTGGGGCAACAGATCCTTCGGCACGAGATTGGGCAGCAATGCGAGCCGTGCCGCTGTGTGGACCGCATGAGCCGCGCCCTGGAAGATCGTCAGCGCGAGCAGCAGTTCGATGGTCATCGACCCGGCCGCGTAGAACAGGGTGACGGCGATGGCTTGGCTGAAGAACATGACCTGGGCGACGTGCAGCAGCTTCAGCCGGTCGATACGGTCGGCGACGACGCCGGCCAGCGGCGACAGCAGCATCATGACGAACAGGTCGGAGAAGGCGATGATGCCGAGCCAGGCCGGCGATTCGGTGAGCTGCCAAATCAGCCAGCCATTGGCCATGCGCTGCAGCCAGACGCCGATCACCGAAATGGTGCTGCCGATGGTGTAGTTGCGAAAGCCGGAAAACCGCATGACCGTGAGCACGCCGGCGAAGCCGCCACGGTTGGCGCTGCTCTTTGGCGGAGGCACGTGAGGCGGCGCGGCCGTGGATGACGGCGAGTCGTGATGGGTGTTGTCGGCCAATACCGCTACTCGGCTGCGACGGTCGCGGCGGGAGTCCGTCGAATGCTGTTCATCATGGCGAGCAGTTCCTCCCGGCGACGGCGGGCCGCTTCTGCGGCCTCCTGCTTGATCATTCCGAAGCCGCGAACGGACTCCGGCAGGCGCGCGACCTCCACGGCCAGATCGTAAGTCTCGGCGCTCAGGCCGGCGAGGACGGATGCGATGGTCTGTTCATACTCCTTGAGTAGGGCGCGCTCAAGCCTGCGTTCGACGGAACCCGCGAAGGGATCGAGCCGTGTGCCACGCAAGCCGCGCAGGGCGGCGAGCCATCGCAACACCGGCAGCAGCCACGGGCCGAACCGCCGTTTGCGCGGCCGTCCCGTCGCCGTACGGTGTCCGCCCAGCAGGGCGGTGAGGAAAGACGGCGCGAGATGGAAGTGCAGGCGATAGACGCCTTCGAACTGGCGCGCGAGACTGGCGCGGAACTCCGGCGTGCCGAACAGCCGTGCCACCTCGTACTCGTCCTTGGCGGCGAGCAGCTTGAAGTAATTCACCGCCACCGCCTCGCTCAGACTCCGGCGCGCCGGCGACAGCGCCGATTCGACCGTGCGCACCCGAGCGACGAACGCGCGGTAGCGGGCCGCCAACGCCGCGTTCTGATAAGCGACCAATGCCGTGGCGCGACGGCTGACGATCTCATCGAGGCGATCCGTCGGCGGAATCTCGGGTCGAGCCGGCGTGTCCGGCGCGGGGGATATCACACCGTCAGCCGCCAAGCGGCGGCCCCAGTCGAAGGCGGCGCGATTGTTCGCCACGACGGCCTCGCCGCGCGCATGGAAGACCGTTTCGATCGCGCCATGAAGGGCGTCTGCGCCGAGCGGGATCAGCCCCTTCTGCCAGGCATAGCCGAGCAGCAGAACGTTCGCCGCGGCGCTCTGGCCGGTCAGCCGCGCGGCCGCGCCGGCCGCATCGATGAATCCCGCGCCGGCGCCGAAGCGGCGGCGGATCGCCTCATGCAATCCCGCGCTCGGAAACCGCTTGTCGGGCTCGCGCAGGAAACTGCCGGTGATGGCCTCCGCGCTGTTGACGATGGCCTTGGCGCTCGGTTTGGCACGGGCCAGGACATCGGCGCCGGCGGCGACCACCAGGTCGCAGCCGAGGATGACATCGGCGCCGTCGATGCCGTCGCGCGCGGGACCGATACGCGCCGCGCCGATCTGCCCGGGCGCGGCGGCGATCCGCAGATGGGATAGAACGGCGCCACCTTTCTGCGCCAATCCCGTCTGATCGGTGACCGCGATGGCCTTGCTTTCGAGTTCGGCGGCGCGGCCGAGGATGCGGCCGAGCGTGACCACGCCGGTGCCGCCGATGCCCGCGATCAGGATGGCGAAGGGACGATCGAGCGAGGGCAGCTCCGGTGCCGTCGGCGGCGGCCCGGGGATCTCGCGCGGGGCATTGGCCGGCTTCTTGCGCGGGGTCGCGCCTTCGACGGTGACGAAGCTCGGGCAGAATCCATCGACGCAGGACAGGTCGGCGTTGCAGCTCGCCTGGTCGATGCGCCGCTTGCGGCCGAATTCGGTTTCCACCGGCACCACCGACAGGCAGTTGGAGGCGGTGACGCAATCGCCGCAATTCTCGCACACCGCCTCGTTGATGAAGGCGTAAGCGGGTGGCGGCGCCATCTCGCCGCGGCCACGCCGGCGCCGTTTCTCGGCGGCGCAGGTCTGATCGAAAATCAGCACGGTGACGCCGGGCACCTCGCGCAGCTCGCGCTGGGCGCAATCGAGGGCGTCGCGGGCGGTCACCGTCACGCCGCGCGGGAAGGGATCGTTCGCGGAATAATGATCCGGCTCCTCGGCGGCGACGATGATGCGCGCGACGCCTTCCGCCTCGAGAATGCGGGCGATGCGCGGCACCGTCAGCGCACCCTCGACCGGCTGGCCGCCGGTCATTGCCACCGCGTCGTTGAACAGCAGGCGGTAGGTGATGTTGACGCCCGCCGCGACGGCGGCGCGGATCGCAAGCAGGCCGGAATGGGCGAAGGTGCCGTCGCCGATATTCTGGAACACATGCGGCGTTTCGGTGAACGGCGCCTGGCCGATCCAGGTCGCGCCTTCGCCGCCCATCTGGGTCAGGGTCTTGGTGGCCGGATCGGTCCACAGCGCCATGGTGTGGCAGCCGATGCCGGCGAGCGCGCGGCTGCCCTCGGGCGTGCGCGTCGCGCGGCTGTGCGGGCAGCCGGAGCAGAAGTGCGGCTGGCGGCGCGGCAGCGGCTTGTCGCGCCCACGGATCGCGGTTTGCGTCTTGTCGAGTGCCGCGGAGGCATGTGCGCCATCCGCCCATTCCGGCAAGCCAAGCCAGCGCGCCACCACCTCGGCGATGCGATGGGGCGTCAGTTCGCCGGAGGCGGGCAGCAGGGGTTGGTTGTCCCCGTCGCGCTTGCCGAGCACGCGCGGCCGTTGATCGTCCGGCAGATCGTAGAGCAGGTCGCGCAACTGGCTTTCGATCAGCGGCCGCTTCTCCTCGACGACCAGAACCTCGTCGAGCCCGGCGGCGAAGCGGCGCGCGCCGAGCGGCTCGAGCGGCCAGACCATGGCGACCTTATAGAGCCGCAGGCCGAGCGTTTGGCAGCGCGCCTCGTCGAGGCCGAGATCGGCCAGCGCCTGGACGAGATCGCTCCAGGCCTTGCCGGCGGCGACGATGCCGCGCTTCGCGGCGGGCGCATCCGCCATCAGGCGGTCGAATCCATTGGCGCGCGCGAAAGCCTGGGCCGCCTGCATCTTGGGGCCGACCAGGCGCGCTTCCTGGGCGTCCGCGCGGTCGGGCCAGCGAATATGCAGGCCGTCCGCGGGCGGCGTGAAATCCGCGGGCGCGCGCAGGGGCACGGCGCGATCGAGCTGCACGGTCGCCGCACCCTCGGCGATATCGGCGGCGAGCTTCAGCGCGACCCAGCAGCCGGCAAAGCGCGACAGGGCGATGCCCGCCAGGCCGAGGTCGAGGATCTCCTGCACGTTGGCGGGGACCAGCACCGGCATCATGGCGTCGGCCAGGGCGAATTCGCTCTGGTGGGCGGTGGTGGACGAAGCCGCGGCGTGATCGTCGCCCGCCACCGCCAGCACGCCGCCCAAGGGCGAGGTGCCCGCCAGATTGGCATGCTTGAACGCATCGCCCGCGCGGTCCACCCCCGGACCCTTGCCGTACCACAGGCCGAACACGCCGTCCTGTTTGGCGCCGTCGAACAGGCCGACCTGCTGGGTGCCCCACAAGGCGGTGGCGGCCAGCTCTTCGTTCAGTCCCGGCTGGAACGCGATGCGATGGGCGGCGAGCGCGCTCGCGGCGCGGCCGAACTCCTGGTCGAGCCCGCCGAGCGGCGAGCCGCGGTAGCCGGAGGCATAGCCCGCCGTCCGGATGCCGGCCGCCGCGTCGCGCTTGGCCCGCTCGATCAGCACGCGCACGAGGGCCTGGCTGCCGGTCAGGAAGACACGGGCGCCGCTCGGACGATGAGGCGCGGCGTCGGCGTCGCGTTGCGCGGAATCGGGCACGGCCATGTCAATGTCCACGGAAATGTGCCCTAGAACTAACCCCGTCCGGCCCTCAGGGCAATCGTCCGCCACAGGACCGTCCGCTGCCTCTTATGAAGCCTGGATGAAATCGTCAGGTTTTGTAATATCGGACGCGGAACCCGGGGGATGACATGGACAAGTCGGCGGAACGGCTGCAGCAGCAAGTCAACCACTATCTCAACCAGCAAAGCGCCGATCTGACCGTCTTACGGGTCGCCCTGCAGGTTCTCATCTGGAACATCGTGCGGCGCGATCCCCAGGGCCTCGGCATCCTGAGCGGGCTGAAAGACGAGGTGCTGGCCAGCCTTTACAAGACCACGACCCCGCCGCCCGGCGCGCAGGTGCCACCGGATGCCGAACGCCTGCGGCAGCTCAGCCTGATCCGGGCGGAAAAGATGTTCCAGGATATCGAACAGGCGCTCCGGGCCACCAAGACGGAGCCCCGTGCATCGGGTGCCTCGGTCGCCAATTGACCCCAACTCCCGATGGCATGGCACGGTTCTGTCCGCCCGCTTTTCGCCTGGGATCGAGCCACTCTCGCCGGGACAGGTGATTTCGGTACGCCCGATGGGCTATATCTGCCGGCACAGTCTGTAGGGAGCAACCATGACCGTCCTGGTGACAGGAGCTGCCGGATTCATCGGCTATCATTGCGCCGCCAAGCTGGCCGAGCGCGGCGAGACCGTGGTCGGCATCGATTCGCTGAGCGACTACTACGACGTTCGCCTGAAACAGGCGCGGCTTGCCGCGCTCGCGCCGCGCAAGAATTTCACCTTCAGGCAAATGAGCATCGCCGACCGTGGCGAGATGGTCGAGCTGGCGCGCGCCTTTCCCAGGATCGACCGTATCCTGCATCTCGCGGCGCAGCCCGGCGTGCGCTATTCGCTGATCAATCCGCATGCCTACGTGGAGGCCAATGTGCTCGGCCATCTCAATGTCCTCGAGATGGCGCGCCACCAGGCCGGGTTCGAACACCTGGTCTATGCTTCGTCGTCATCGGTTTACGGCGGCAATACGAAATTGCCGTTCGCCGTCGAGGATCCGGTCGATCGGCCGGTGTCGCTCTATGCCGCGACCAAGAAATCCGACGAGCTGATGAGCCACTGCTACAGCCATCTCTATCGCATTCCGGCGACCGGCCTGCGTTTCTTCACGGTCTACGGCCCGTGGGGCCGGCCCGACATGGCCGCTTGGCTGTTTACCGAGGCGATCTTCAACGGCGAGCCGATCCAGGTCTTCAACCACGGCGACATGAAGCGCGACTTCACCTATATCGACGACATCGTCACCGGCGTGCTCGCCGCGCTCGATCATCCCGCGCCGAGCGTTCAAGGCGCGCCGCCGCACCGGGTCTACAACATCGGCAACCACCGGGCGGAGCCGCTGCTGCGTTTCATCGAGGTGATCGAGCAGGCCGTCGGCAAGAAAGCCAAGATCGACCTCAAGCCGATGCAGCCGGGCGACGTCAAGGAAACCTACGCCGACGTGGCCGCCATCCGGCGCGACCTCGGGTTCGCGCCCGACACGCCGATCGACGTCGGCATTCCGCGCTTCGTCGAGTGGTTCAAGGGCTATATGAACCCGTAAAAGGCCGCTTGTCACCGGGCTATCGACACCGGCCGACCAGCGGCGGCTTGCACTCGCTAAAAAGCTCGCCCTCAAAACCGTGGCCGATATCACGGGAGGCGATTTGGTTCTGGGTTGCCGTTGCGATAATGGCATTGGTGCAACGGCTCAAAGCGGGGCTTTCAAAGGTCGGCTTTGCGAGAACCTGAGAGATGCGGGGCCCCGTCTTCGGGATAGCAGCGTATTTTGCAGCTGGATAAGATCGCTCCGCAGAGCTTCGGTCATCGTCAATCGCGGATATCTTGGAGGAACCATTCGGTCGGAATCCCGGTTCCCAGTCCTTTCGCCAGGGCCTTCTTGTAAACGGCCGCCGCAACTCCTTCGAACTGTGCCCCGATTGCCCCGACGTTCAAGAAGAACGTCGTTTGTTGATCGTCCGTTCGGCCTCGTTCCGAACCGGAGATCAGGTCCACGAGCTTCGGCATGGCGATGATATCGGCGGGCAGATCGAGCCGTGGCACCTGGGCGCGTTCTTCCGGCTGCCCCGCGATATATCCCAAGAAGCCGGCACGCGCATAGCGCGCCTCCTTGGGCAGCCGGTCCAGTTGCGGGGTGGCCTCTCCAGCACGCAGGGCCACATCCACCACGCGCGGCAAGTTCGGCTCGATCTCGCTCGACGTGAGATTCGTAACATGCATGCCGGGCTCGAGCCATTCGTTCAAGAAAACGGGCTCGTTGGTGGAGGTACAACATGAAACAATGTCGACGCCTCGGACGGCCTCCCGCGCGGAGGCGACGGGTTCCACCTCGATGCCGTGTCGCTCGGCCATTTCACGCGCGTATCGCTCGCGATTTTCCCCGTTAGGGCTGAAAACCTTTACCTTGGCGATCTTGCGCACCTGACAGAAGGCATCGAGATAGGTCCTCGCCATGCCCCCTGAGCCGATCATGCCCACGCTATGACTGTTCTGCCGGGAAAGATACTTGACGCCAAGGCCGGCGCCTCCTCCGACGCGGATATGCTGCAGTAGGCCGTCGTTCATCATCGCCACGGGCGTGCCATCTTTGGCGCTGAAGAGGAACAGAAGGCCGCAGAATGTTCCTGGCGCGCCGGCATATTTGTTTTCGCGCACCTTGCCGTACTCTTCGGGCCAACTGACCATGTCCGATAGCATACGGGCGCACACGTAGCCGTCTTTCTTGCTGCCGCCCGTCATCACCGCCCAGCGGTAATATGGGACCGCGCGCTCGCCCGAGGGTACATACAGATCGATGCGCCCCATACCCACGGCGTCACCGATCGCCATTTCCTGGAAAACGCCGTCGAGAGCCGACAAGCATAAAGGCATATCGAGAACCTGCGCGATATCGGCGTTATTGAGGAGTAACATTCCAGGCCTCGCAACATTGCGCAAATGACGTGGTCTCTTCGGCAGCTTGGCACGTCATCGAGTACCAAACCAGTCACCAATAGAACTAGTTTTTAGATCTATTATCTATGGTTGAGCGTGCGGAACAATCGTCGCACTATCCGATCGATACGCTCTTCCGAATGAACTTTTTATCGACGCCGCAAAGACGGTTTTGCACGCGTGTCGCAGCCGCGTTCGCCGATCGCAGAGGAAACATCCATGGCGCTTCTTATAAAGGCGGAAGAACTCGAGGGAATGATCTCGGTCGACGAAGCC
>CAZOBN010000068.1:0-16628 GCA_964577835.1 uncultured Rhizobiaceae bacterium | reverse complement strand
CGAACACCAGCTCCTGCTCGCGCGCATAGATTTCGGGCGAGGTGTAGATCCAATAGGGCACCCGCGCCGTCTGTTCGGCGGGCCATTTGAAATCCAGGAGATTGTCGGTCTTCAGTGCGGTCGCCATGTTACCCGTCCACCAAAACTGTTAACGCGAGGAGCGCTCGTCCGGTTGCGTCAGCCCTCAGCCTGCGATTGGCGGGACCGCCGGTTAAGGTCAGGCTTGGCCAGCGATAACCGCCCACTACGGGGCAAAGGGTGCCAAACCAAAAGCCGGCTTGCCAAAAGATTAGATACTAAAATATAAGCTATCTATGTACTTTTGGCCAGGGGGATCGGAGCGAATTTTCGGTCTTCCGAAGACTACGGCTTGTGCCTCGCATTTGGGGAAAACTGGCTTGGTTTCAAGCTTATACCGGTTATGATGCGACCGCCCACAGCCCAGCGCCGCAGGTTCCAAAACAAGAACGGGCTCGCTGCGGCGCTGAACGATGAAGGCAATCATACGAATAGGAAGGATCGGGAGATGCGCAAACTTGCTCTTACCGTGTGCGCCCTCGCTGGGCTCACGCTCGCTACCGCAGCCCAAGCTCAGACCTACAACTACACGCTAGCCGGCGCCAGCCCGGGCGGCTTGTGGTCGAACATCGGCGTCGGCATGGACCAGGTGATGAAGGCGGCCTATCCCGGCTCGACCGTTACCTATCAAACCACCGGCGGCGGCATCGCCAACGCGCAGCTTCTGGAGCAGAAGAAGGTGCAGCTCGGCGTGGTGCACAACGTCGAACTGCGGATGGCGCTCGACGGCGCCGAGCCGTTCAAGCAGCCGGCCAAGAATCTGCGTCCGCTGGCCTATCTCTACAACTGGTCGCCGTTCCAGTTGCTGCTCACCAAGGACTTCGCCGACCGCCACGGCATCAAGACCTTCGAGGATATCGTGACCAAGAAGGCGCCGGTGCGCGTGGTGCTCAATCGCCGCGGCAACATCGCCTACGATCTCGCGGTGCGCATGTTCGCGGCAGCCGGCGCCAGCCTCGACGACATCAAGGCGTGGGGCGGCAACGTGGTGCTCGCCGGCTCGGAAGAGCAGGGCGACCTGCTCAAGGACCGCCGCGTCGATTTCCTGTTCAACAGCCTGTTCATCGGCCAGCGCTCGCTCGTCGAAGTCGGCCAGGCCGTGCCGGTGGTGATGCTGCCGGTGTCGAAAGCCGTGATCGACAAGGTCGTCAAGGAGACCGGCGCCGATCCCTATGTGATCAAGGCCAACTCCTATCCGTGGCAGCCGCAGGATGTCCCGACCATCTCGCTCGGCGCATTCGTCGTGGCGAACGCGGCGATGCCCGACGCGGAAGCCAAGGCCATCACCAAGGCGCTGATCGAGAAGATCGATGCCATGCGGGCCGTTCACCCCTCGATGAAGGCACTGACGCCGCAGCTCATGCCGAGCCTGGCGAACAAGTTCACCTATCATCCGGGCGCGGTCGCCGCCTATAAGGAAGCCGGATTGTTGAAGTAAGCCCGTTCCGGGGGGACGCGGCCACATGTCGCTCGCGAATACGCTTTTCAGCACCGGCGTCCAGCGCGACCTCAAGGGTCCGCTGGGCGCCGTTGCCAATCTCATAGCGGTGGCGGTCACCTGCGCGGTGATCTACGCCACGGTGATCTCGACACCCGATCTGTTCGGGTTCACGGCGATCTTCCTGTCGGCGATGCTGACGCTGTGCTTCCTGACCATCACGCCGACCGACAAGGAAACCGGCACGGTCAGTCCGGCCGACCTCGTGCTGGCGGCGGCCAGCATCGCGGTCGGCGTCTATTTCGCCTTCACCATGAAGGTGCTCGTCGAGCGCATCGCGCTGTTCGACGAGCTCACGACCCTCGACATCATTTTCGGCAGCATCCTGCTCGCCCTCGTCGTCGAGATCTGCCGGCGCGCCACCGGGCTCGGCCTCACCATCCTGGTGCTGATCATCTTCGCTTATAACCTGTGGGGTCACGTGCTGCCGGGCGAGATCGGTCATGGTTATATTCCCTATGAACATTTCCTCGACCTCATCGCCTTCACCACCGACGGCATCTTCGGCGCGCCGCTCCGCGTGGCGGCGACCTATGCCTTCCTGTTCGTGCTGTTCGGCACGATCCTGAACAAGGCCGGCGGCGGCGAATTCTTCTTCAATTTCGCCTCGGCGGCGACGGGGAGCGCCAAGGGCGGCCCGGCCAAGATCGCCGTGATCTCCTCGGGCCTCTACGGCACGATCTCGGGCAACCCGGTCGCCGACGTGGTCACCACCGGCTCGATCACCATCCCGGTGATGAAGCGTCTCGGCTATCCGGCGGCGCTCGCCGGCGGCATCGAGATGGCCGCTTCTGTCGGCGGCAGCCTGGCGCCGCCCGTGATGGGCTCCGCCGCGTTCATCATGGCGGAATACACCGGCATTCCCTACGGCGACATCGCCATAGCCGCGACGATCCCGGCGATCCTCTACTACCTCGGCGTGTACGCCCAGGTGCATTTTTACGCCGAGAAGTACAACCTTCGCGGCCTCGACCCGGATACGTTACCGCGCTTGAGCAAGACCCTGGCGAGCGGCTGGGTCTTTATCGTTCCATTGCTGATTCTCATCGGCTTCATCGTGATGGGCTACTCCGCCAATTACACCGCGATGGGGGCGACGGTCGCGGTCTTCGTGGTTTCCCTGTTCAACCGGCGCACCCGCATGGGGCTCATCAAGCTCTACGAGGTCTTTGCCGAGACGGCGATGCGCATGGTGCCGGTTGCAGGCGCCTGTGCCGCCGCCGGCCTGATCGTCGGCGCGCTGACCATGACGGGCCTGTCCGTCAAATTCGTCGATCTCATCCGCATCCTGACCGGCGACAGCCTGTTCCTCACGCTGGTGGTCACGGCACTGCTTACCCTGCTGCTCGGCCTCGGCCTGCCGACGTCGAGCTCCTACATTCTGGCCGCCGTGCTGATCGCGCCGGTGCTGACCAAGCTCGGCCTGTCCGTGATGGCGGCGCACATGTTCATTCTGTACTACGCGGTGCTCTCCGCGGTGACGCCGCCGGTCGCGGTGGCCGCCTATGCCGCCTCCGCCATAGCCCAGGCGAATCCACTGACGATTTCGGTGCTCGCCTGCCGCATGTCGGTCGTCGCCTTCATCGTGCCGTTCTCGTTCGCCTACAGCGAGGAACTGCTCCTGAGCGGCGACTGGTACATGATCATTGCCGCGACGCTGTCGGCCGGTTTCGGAACGATTCTTCTGGCGCTCGCCATGGAAGGTTTCTGGAAGCGGCAGTACAGCCGGCCGGTGCGCGCGCTGATTGCGCTCGTCGGACTGGTCTTCCTGGCTCCCGCCCTGTTCTGGTCGATCTTCTTCTGAGCCGAATTCGGCGCTTCGCTACGCCCGCTGCTGGCGCGGCCGCCGCAGGATGTGTATGGTGATGAGCGCGAAGGTGAACAGCGCGACGGCGCCGGCCTGATGCAGCGCGCCGAGCCATACCGGCACCACCAGCAGCAGGGTGGCGATGCCGAGCGCCGGCTGCAGCACAGCCATGGCGAGCAGCCCGTTGATGCTGCGCCGCGCGTCGCGCGGCAGCTCGACCTGCTGGGCGCGCAGGCAGAAGGCGACAATCAACAGCGCGGTGGTCATCGCGAGCCAGCGGTGATTGAACTGCACCGCCGGGATATTCTCGAACAGATTGCGCCACCAGGGCGACAGCAGGCCATAGCCGGCCGGCACGAAGCGGCCGTCCATCAGCGGGAAGGTGTTGTAGGTCAGGCCGGCGTCGAGGCCGGCGACGAACGCGCCCGACAGGATCGTCACGATGATCAGCGCGGTGACGCTGTGCAGATGGCGCCGCAGCTTGCCGTCGGCCGCCGTGCGCGGCATCCAGCCGTCCGCCGGGCGCAACCGGTCGAGCGCCAGCCAGAGCAGCCAGCCATAGAGCGTCACCGCGAGAATGAGGTGGGGGGCGAGCCGGTAGGGGCTGACCCGCGGATCGTTGACCAGCCCGCTCTTGACCATGATCCAGCCGAGCGCGCCTTGGGCGCCGCCGAGCACAAATAGCACGGGAATTTGCCAGCGCAATGAGCCACGGAGCGCGCCCTTGACCAGGAAGACGACGGCGGGGAGGGCGAAGGCCAGGCCGATCAGGCGGCCCCACAGGCGGTGGATATATTCGAGCCAGAAGATGCCTTTGAAATCCGCCAGGCTCATGCCGAAGTTCACTTGTTGGTATTCGGGCGATTGCCGATATTTGGCGAATAGGGCCTGCCATTGCGTCTCGTTCAGCGGCGGAATGGCTCCCACGAGAGGCTGCCATTCGACGATGGACAGGCCCGATTCCGTCAGCCGCGTCGCCCCGCCGATGATGACCATGACGAAGGTCATGGCCGCGCAGGCCAGCAGCCACCAGCCGACGGCGCGCGCCAGGGTCCGAGGGGTTGGCTGCGGGACGGCCTGGGCGTGGGCGGTGGTCATCGCTACTCCGGGATGGTAGAAGGGGGGAATTCCGGCAGATATGCGCCGTCGCGCCACACAGCGCAAGGGAATGAACCGAAATTACATGTTATTTTTGTGCTTTGTTCTATTTCACAGTTGATTTGTTGACAAATCGTCCCCGCAGGCCATAATACCGTCAGTTTCTGCCGCCTGCTCGTGGCTTTGGAGATTGTAATGTCCGAGACTTTTGATCTCGCCGGACGCATCCGCCGTCCGGCTGCCGGCGTTTCCAAGAACGGCTCCGCGGGTGCGGTGGCTGGTGTCGCGGCGGCCGAGCCGCTGTCCAGCCTGTCCGATGCCGAGGAATTCCGCGCGGCCTATGCCAAGCTGAAGTCGGGCGAATGGGATGCCGGCAAGTGGCAGGCCTTCCGCCTGCGCTTCGGCCTCTACGGCCAGTTGCAACCCAACGTCCATATGCTGCGCATCAAGATTCCGGGCGGCCTGCTGCCCTTCGACTGGGCGCATACCGTGGCCGAGGCCAATCGCCGCTGGGCGGGCGCCAAGATCCACGTCTCGACCCGCCAGGATTTGCAAATCTATTTCATCAAGCCGGACGACGCGCCGGACGTGATGGAGTTCCTTTACAGCCGCGGCATGACCTCGCGCGAGGCCTGCGGCAATACCCTGCGCAACATGACCTCGTGCCATCTCGCCGGCTTCTGCCCGCGCGAGCACGTCGACGCGGGCAAGGTCGCCGACCGCCTGGCGTTGAG
Source organism: uncultured Rhizobiaceae bacterium (assembly GCA_964577835.1). Taxonomy (GTDB): domain Bacteria; phylum Pseudomonadota; class Alphaproteobacteria; order SMXQ01; family SMXQ01; genus CAVVYA01. Next base: position 11,413 of record CAZOBN010000068.1, on the reverse strand, counting down.
CTGGATCCGCCATCCGCTGGTCCAGCATATGCCGCGCAAGTTCAAGGTCACCGTCTCCGGTTGCGAAACCGATTGCGCGTCCTCCCACATCCATGACCTCGGTCTGGTCGCTACCAAGCGCGACGGCAAGCCCGGCTTCATCGCTTATGCCGGTGGCGGTACCGGTGGCATCGCAATACCGGCCTCCAAGGTCTCCGATTTCGTCGAGGAACACGATCTTCCGGCGGTGGTCGAAGCCCTGGTGCGTCTGCATCAGCGCTATTCCAACCGGCGCAACCGCAACCAGGCGCGCATCAAGTTCGTCAACAAGCGGTTCGGCGCCGAGAAGTTCCGCATGCTGTTCGAGGAAGAGTTCGCGCGCACCCGCACCATGCCGCAGCGCCCGTGGCAGCCGCTGCAGTGGCGCGAGGCGGAGGATGCGCCCGAGCCGGTCTCGCCGGGCGGCGTCGTCGCCCAGCATGACGGCAAGTTCGCCGTGGTGGTGAAGGCCGAGCTCGGCCTGTTCAGTGCCGACGAGCTCGACCAGCTGGCGACGTTCGCGGAGATGCGCGGCGCCGTCGGCCTGCGCACCACGCGCGACCAGAACCTGGTGATCGTCGGCCTGGGGCAGAACGCGGTGGCCGAAGTGGTCGCCCAGGTCCGCGCCATGGGCTTCATGGTCGAGAATGCGCCGGGCGACGTGCCCAACGTTGTCGCGTGCCCGGGCACCACCACCTGCGGCATCGGCATCACCGCGTCGCAGACTTTCGGCAATGAGGTCCAGGAGCTGGCGCACAATTACGCGGCCAAGCCGAACCTCAGCATCAAGATCTCGGGCTGCCAGAACGGCTGCGGCTTGCACCACGTGGCCGATTTCGGCTTCCGCGGCATGGGCAAGAAGATCGGCAAGCGCAACGCGCCGCATTATCAGATCTATGTCGGCGGCCACGAGCGCATCAACGGCCACATCGGGCTGTCCGGTCCGATCGTGCCGGCGCGCCTGGCGAACAAGGCGCTCGGCCTGCTGCTCGACAGCTACGCCAGCCAGAAGCAGCCCGGCGAGACCGTGCGCGAATGGGCTCTGCGCATCGGCAAGGACGGTCTCAAAGCTGTCGTCGCCCCCGTCGAGAGCGAGATCGATCCGGCCAACGAGGGCCTGTTCTTCGACTTCGGCGAGGACTGGGAATTTTCTCCCCCCGCCGGCCGCACCTCGGAATGCGCCGCCGGTTTCGCGGACGACGACCTCCAGAAGGATCTGGCGGACGATTCGCTGATCAATGCCGATCGTGCGCTGGCCGTCGGCCAGGTCGACCGGGTGCGGCAAATCGCCGACGAGGGCTTCCGCTACGCCGCCCAGCGTCTGCGCATCCGCGCCGCCATGCCGGGCACCGATGCGGACAGCGAGGATTCGGTGATCAGCACCGTGCGCGCCGCCTTCGGCGGCGACGCCGATGTGATGGATGCGCTCGACCGCTTCCTGACCGCGCGCAACCAGTCGCGCGCCGACGGCACGGTCGACGCGCTGCGCGAGGCCCTGGCGCTGTGGATCGACACGGTGGAAGACCTCGTTGCCAAGCCGCAGGCGGCGCCCGCTTTCGGCATGGGTGCCGGTCTTTCCGATTCGCTCGGCGACGCCGGGGGCTCGGTGCTCGACATGATCAAGGGTTCCGGCCTGAAAGGATGACCACGGAGGCGGGATCGTCCGCCGCCCATCCGCTGGTTGATGGACCCGTCTTCGGGTTCATCCACGCGGCTGGCTGCGGTCGGTCAAGCCTCCTATATGATAGGACGACAAATCACGACGCCGCGCGCGCCGGTCCGATGACCGGGCCGCGGCGCTTTTTCACCGCCGAGGGCACAGGTTTACGCCGGTGGGCGGCGTTCGGTGCCGAAGGGCGCGTTTCACAACTCGAAAGATGCGATGACTGAGCTTTCAACACAACGGCATGCGGGCCTCACGTTGGGGCATGGGCTCTCGTTCCAGGATCTTTATCAGCGCGCAGGCTTGGCGCGGCTCGACGGGCTGTTCGCCGACCACTTGAAGGGCGCCGACACCGATCTGTTCAACCGGCTGATGGTGGCGCGCGCCACGCCGGATACGCTGGCGGCCAAGGACGAGTCCGATCTCATCATCGCGGTCGCGCCCCATCTCGAGGATTTCCTCGGCGAGCTGTTCGGCATCGCCAATGACCTGAAGACCCTGGCCGGGGCCCATGACCGGCTAGCGCCGCTCTATAGCTGCAAGCGCCTGTTCGTGCAGCGCCGCGCCGTCAAGCGGCTGAAGCCGGCTGAGGCCGCGGCGCTCGATATCGCCACCATCGAAGAGGCCCTGGCCGAGGCGATCGGCGCGCCGCTCACCGAGGAGAGCTTCGCCGTCGCCGTCGAGCAGTGGCTCAGGGCCGAGGACTCCCACAAGGGCGGGCTCGATCTCGCCGAGCAGTTCGCCGCCTGGGCGACGCTGACCGTGGCAGGACAGGCGCGCTTCGCCAAAGGCGTGCTGTTCAAGGTGCCGAAGAAGCTCGACTACCAGGCTCTGGTGCCGGTCGAAACCGAAGTGCGTGATGGCGTGACGAGGCTCAAACTGGCCGGCGGCCATCTGCGGCGGCGCGAGGGCTTCGGCCTGACCGATCCGGGCGCCGATCTGAAGAAGGCGCTCGATCACGCGCACTACTGCATCGTCTGCCACCACCAGGGCAAGGATTCCTGCTCCAAGGGCCTCAAGGACCGCAAGACCGGCGCCTTCGCCAAGAGCCCGTTCAATGTCACGCTCAATGGCTGCCCGCTCGAGGAGAAGATCTCCGAGATGAACGAGCTCAAGGCCGCCGGCCATACGCTCGGCGCGCTCGCCACCGTGATCATCGACAATCCGATGGTGGCGGGCACCGGTCATCGCATCTGCAACGATTGCATGAAGTCTTGCATCTATCAGAAGCAGGAGCCGGTCGATATTCCCCAGGTCGAGACGCGCACCCTCAAGGACGTGCTCGGCCTGCCGTGGGGCTTCGAGATCTACAGTCTGCTGACGCGCTGGAATCCGCTCAACATCCGCCGCCCGCTGCCCAGGCCGGCGACCGGCTACAAGGTGCTGGTGGTCGGCCTCGGCCCGGCCGGCTACACGCTCGCCCAACATCTGATGAACGACGGCCACCGCGTCGTCGCGGTCGACGGGCTCAAGATCGAGCCGTTGCCGGATTCGCTCTCGGGCGTCGCGCTCGACGGCTCGCGCGTGCCGTTCCGGCCGATCCGCGATCTGGCCGAGCTGCGCGAATCCCTCGATGACCGGGTCATGGCGGGCTTTGGCGGCGTCGCCGAATACGGCATCACCGTGCGCTGGGACAAGAATTATCTGAAGATCATCCGCCTGCTGCTCGAGCGGCGCAATGAATTCGCCATGTTCGGCGGCGTGCGCTTCGGCGGCACGCTGACCATCGAATCGGCGCTTGCCCGCGGCTTCGATCATATCGCGCTGTGCGCCGGCGCGGGGCGGCCGACCTTCGTCGCCATTCCCAACGGCCTCGCGCGCGGCGTGCGCCAAGCGTCCGATTTCCTCATGGCGCTGCAGCTCACCGGCGCCGCCAAGCCGAGTTCGGTGGCCAATCTGCAGGTCCGCCTGCCGGTGGTCGTGGTCGGCGGCGGCTTGACCGCCATCGATACCGCGACCGAGGCGCTCGCCTACTATCCGGTGCAGGTCGAGAAATTCCTCGCCCGTTATGAAACCCTGATCGCCGAACGGGGCGAGATCGCCGTGCGCCGCCCGTGGAGCGCCGAAGAGGCGCAGATCGCCGAGGAGTTCATCAACCATGCCCGCGCCATCCGCGCCGAGCGCCAGTTCGCCGCGCGCGAAGGCCGTGCCCCGCGCATCGTCGAGCTGCTCAAGCGGTGGGGCGGGGCGACCATCGCCTATCGCCGCTGGATGGTCGACAGCCCGAGCTACACGCTGAACCACGAGGAAATCGAGAAGGCGATGGAGGAGGGCATCACCTTCGCCGAGGGACTCAATCCGCTCGAGGTCATCATCGACAACTACGGTCATGCCCGCGCGCTGAAATGCGCCCGCATGGAAAGCGGCGACGACGGCCGCCTGGTCGATTCCGGCAACACGGCGCAACTCCCTGCGCACAGCATCCTGATCGCCGCCGGCACGCAGCCCAACACGGTGTTGGCGCGCGAGGACAGCGTGCACATGACGATCGACGGCAAGTATTTCCGCGCCCTCGACGAACAGGGAAACCCGGTTCATCCGGAGCGGCTCGCCAAGCCGACCGATGTGCGCGTGCTCACCGCGATCGAGCCCGATGGCCGCGCCATCAGCTTCTTCGGCGATTTGCATCCGTCCTTTGCCGGCAATGTGGTCAAGGCCATGGGCAGCGCCAAGCAGGGCTATCCGGTGGTCAGCCGCATTCTGGCGACGCGCGCGCCGACGGCGGTCGGCGGCGATGCGCTCGTCGCCAAGCTGAACGCGGATCTGCGCGCCACGGTGCATTCGGTCGAACGCCTGACGCCGACCATCGTCGAGGTGGTGGTCAAGGCGCCGCTCGCCGCGCGCGAATTCCAGCCCGGCCAGTTCTACCGGCTGCAGAATTTCGAGACCATGGCGCCCCGGGTGGCAGGCACGACGCTGACCATGGAAGGCCTGGCGCTGACCGGCGCCTGGGTCGACCGCGAGGCGGGCCTGATCTCGCTGATCGCGCTCGAAATGGGCGGCTCCAGCGATCTTTGCGCCATCCTCAAGTCGGGCGAGCCGGTTGTTCTCATGGGCCCGACCGGCACGCCGACCCACATCGTCTCCGGCGAGACCGTGTTGCTCGCTGGCGGCGGGCTCGGCAATGCGGTGTTGTTCTCGATCGGCCAGGCGTTCCGCGCCGCCGGCGCCAAGGTGCTCTACTTCGCCGGCTACAAGAAGCTGATCGACCGCTACAAGGTCGACCAGATCGAGACGGCGGCCGATGTGGTGGTTTGGTGCTCCGACGAGAAGCCGGGTTTCGCGCCCGACCGGCCGCAGGACAAGACCTTCGTCGGCAACATCGTCGAGGCGATCGCCGCCTATGGCGCGGGCAAGCTCGGCGAGCCGCCGATCGCGCTGTCCGCGGTCGACCGTGTGATCGCCATCGGCTCCGACGCCATGATGGCCGCTGTGGGCCGCGCCCGCCACACGGTGCTCAAGGAATTCCTCAAGCCCGGCCATGCGGCGATCGGCAGCATCAATTCGCCGATGCAATGCATGATGAAGGAGATCTGCGCCCAGTGCCTGCAGCCCCACGTCGATCCCGACACGGGTGAAACCACGGTGGTGTTCTCCTGCTTCAACCAGGACCAGCCGCTCGACAGGGTGGATTTTACCGCGCTGCGCGAGCGCCTCGGACAGAACCGGGTGCAGGAGAAGCTCACGGCGCAATGGATCGACCACTGCCTGCGCGGCCTGAATTTGCGCCAGGCGGCGGGGTAGCGGCTGGTCTTGGCGTAAAAGAAGACCGTCACCCTCGGGCTCGACCCGAGGGTCCATTGGTCGACTGCCGGCGCTTGAACGTCAACTCTTATCAATGGATGCTCGGGTCAAGCCCACGGCTGTCCGGTTGAGGCCGAGGCCGTTGGCACGCGCCGATCCGTGGATGCCCCGAACAAGTCGGGGCATGACGGTTTTTATTGGATTTCCGCCCAGTTTCGTCATGGCCCGATTCAGTCGGGCCATCCACGTCAAGCCGTCGCTTGTGACTGCGACGATCGGTGTCCGTCCTCCGCGTGCCCACCATCGAATGTCATGCCGGCAGCGGTTTCCCGGGAAACTCGGATGCTCAACCGGACAGCCGTGGGTCAAGCCCGAGCATGACGAATGTGATGTTGCAAGGCCGGTAGTTCACGCCGGCCTTTCGCATCTTGCACACGGGTTATACTGGTGCCGGCGCTTCAGTATAGGAAGCCGTGGGCGCCGAGAACCGCCGCGCCGATGGTCACCGCGCTCAAGGTCAGCAACAGCCAATGCACGCGCTGCATCGTCGCCAGTGTGCCGTCAGGATCATGCGCGGCATGCCGCTGGAACCGGGCGTGAAGCACGAGCGGCTCGGCGATAAACAGGACGATGGTGAAGAGGGCCCAGACGAGGACCATCGCGTGCATCCACCAGTGCGCGGGGTCCAGGAATCGGTCCCAAGCGGCCAGGCGGTGGGTCATGTAAAAGCCGGTGAGCCCGGCAATCGTCACCGACACCTTCGCCTGGCGTGAGAACCGCGCCTCGACAGCCTCGAACAAGGCCAGGCGCTGGGGAGCTTGCACCGGCATGCGCCGGATCGCCGGGAGAATGACGGCGGTCACCATGGTCAGTCCGCCGATCCAGTGCACCACGGCGAGCACATGGAACGCGCGTGCGATCGTAACATCATCCATGAACCGGACTCCCCATACGTTCGGCTTCGATCATGCGGCCGCGGCGCCACCGCTCGGTTTGCGCGGCGCTCTTGGATAGGCGCATTCGGCCAGCGTGGTCGCGTCGAGTTCGCGCAGGAACGCTTCACGCGCCGCGGCGAGCCGGCCTTTGAGCCTGCAACTCGGCGTGAGCACGCAGCCGCCCTCATCCGGACGGAAACATTCGACGAGCGCCTCGCGCGATTCGAGCGCGCGGACGACCTCGCCGAGCGTGATGCGATCGGCCGGCCGGGCGAGCCGAAAACCGCCCCCGGCGCCCCGCTGGGTCGTGACATAGCCGGCGCTCGCCAGATCGCGGACGACCTTGGTGAGATGGTGACGCGAGATGGCGAATTGCCGCGCGATCTCATCCGTCGTGAAGCTGCGCTCCGGGTCGGCGGCCAGCCGCATCAGCGTGCGCAGGCCGAAATCGGTAAACATCGTGAGCCGCATGGCTGGTTCCGCGAATATGCATAGCCAAGCCCCACTATGCCATGCTAAATAAGTATTTGAAATACCTATTTAGCCGAGAGGGGCTCATGACGAGCGCGTCGAGGGCGCAGATCACCGCGGAGATCGCCGAACGGACCGGCATCGACGATGCCATGATCGAACGCCTGGTGAGGGGTTTCTACGAACGGGTCCGCGCCGACGCGTTGATCGGGCCGATCTTCGCCGTGCGGATCGCGGATTGGGAACCGCATCTTCAGCGCATGTGCGAATTCTGGTCGTCGGTCGCGCTGTTGACCGGCCGCTATCATGGCCAGCCCATGCCAAAGCATATGCCGTTGCCGATCGATGCGCGGCATTTCGACCGCTGGCTTGCCCTGTTCGCCGATACCGCCCGCGAGCTTTGCCCGCCCGCCGCCGCCGATCACTTCATCGAGCGCGCCCGGCGCATCGCCGAAAGCCTCGAATTGGGTATTGCCGCTCGCCATGGCGTGATGCTGGCAAAAGGCGAACGCTTTCTCGCGGGATCGGCCGGCGACGAAGATTCAGCCCGCGTTGCATCCTAAAGGGACACGGCCCATGACGTCCACAGCTCTCGTCGATCTCTCGGTTCACTACCCGGTGCGCAACCTGTCGGATCAAATCGCCTTCGGTTTCGTGAAGATGCTGCGTTTCTTCGCCGACACCTTTTTTGCCAAGCGCTACGGTCACCGAGCCATCGTCTTGGAAACGGTCGCGGCGGTGCCCGGCATGGTCGGCGCGACGCTCAACCATCTCAAATGCCTGCGGCGCATGTGCGACGACCGCGGCTGGATCCGGGCTCTGCTCGATGAGGCGGAGAACGAGCGCATGCATCTCATGACCTTCATCGAGATCGCCCAGCCCAATCTCGCCGAGCGGGCGCTGGTCCTGTTCGTGCAGGGCGCCTTCTACAATGCCTTCTTCCTGCTCTACCTGGTTTCGCCGAAATTGGTCCATCGCATCGTCGGCTATTTCGAGGAGGAGGCGGTGATCAGCTACACCAGCTATCTCGCCGAGATCGATGCCGGCCGGCACACCGACGTGCCGGCGCCAGCCCTCGCCAAGCGCTATTGGCAACTCGCGGACAACGCCACCTTGCGCGATGTGGTGATTGCCGTGCGGGCCGATGAGGCCAATCATCGCGACGTCAACCATGCCTTTGCCAATGAGCTGGACGGACAAGCTCCAGCCCGATTGACGGGTCACACCCGCGAGGCCGCCTGAGATGACGGACGATCTTTCCCCGGATGTTGCACCCTACAAGCGCACGGCGATCTTCGATCAGGATAGTCTGCCCGCGGGGTTGCGCCATGGGCATCGCACCAAGCCCGGCGTCTGGGCGCTGATCCAAGTGCTCGAAGGCCGGCTGCTCTATCGCGTTCTCGATCCGCTCCGCGAACAGGTGCTATCGCCGGGTCTGCCCGGCGTGGTGCATCCGGAGCAGCCCCATGAGGTCGAGCCGATCGGGAAGGTGCGTTTCGTCATGGAATTTTATGCGAGAAAGCCGCCGGTCGGATCACCCCACGAAGGACCCAGTCCGCTCGCGTGAGGACCGCTCGCCGCTCAGCAATTTGCGCCAAGCGGCGGGGTAGGGCCCTACGTCGTCATGGCTCGGCTTGACCAACTACTGTCCGGTTGAGCATCCGAGTTTCCCAGGAAAGGGCTGACAGCATGACATTCGATGGTGGGCACGCGGAGGATGGACACCGGTCGTCACCGTCGCAAGCGACGGCTTGACGTGGATGGCCCGACTGAATCGCGCCATGACGAAGATGGGCGGAAATCCAACAAAACCGTCATGCCCCGACCCTCGGGTCCGCGCGTTGCGCGGCCCAAGGACAGGCTTGTTCGGGGCATCCACGAATCGGCGCATGCCAACGGCCTCGGCCTCAACCGGACAGCCGTGGGCTCGTCCGGGGCATCTTTCTCCACAAAGGCAAGGCACAGGCATGAGATGGCCCGATCAAGTCGGGCCATACGACCTAAAGCACTGGCGTGCTTTAGGTCTAGCTTGCCTTCCGCATGGAGGCGATGGCGCCGTTCGGGCGGATGTAGCGCGCGGCGGCGCCGCGCTCGATGCCAGCGGCGACCAGCCGTTCCACGTCGAGCCGATGGCGCATGAGCTCGAGCAGGCGGAGCTCTTCCTGGCTGGCCTTGGGATCCGACACCACCACGTCGACAGCGAGCGCGTAGGCTGTTTCGGTGAGATGGCCCGGTAGGTTCTTCTTGATCAGGCCGAATACCTCTTCGAGCCCGTCGGACTTGGCGACCAACTTCGCGAAGTCCTGGGATGCTTGCGGCAGTTTCTCCGGATCGTAATCCCGGAACACCGGCAGCGTCTTGACGATGTCGCCGATGGTATGCAACTCGGCATCGGTCATATTGCCGTCCGAAGCCGAAACCATCAGCATGGAATAGATCAGGGCGTCGTGGTGATCGGTCATTACGGCCCTCGTCCTGTTACAAAGCTCCCCATTCCTTCATCATCCTCATTAACCTTCGCACGTCAAGGCTGAGGCGTGTGGCGCTGTATAATATCGGTGTGTAGGAACTCGCGCACGCCCTTCACCGCATCGGCCAATCCCATGCGCTCGATGGGAACTCCGGCGGGAAACGCGGTGGCGAGCCTGCTCGGCAGCGCCGAATCGAGCATGACGAAGACGCCGGCGTCGCCCGCGCGGCGGATCAGCCGGCCGTAGGCCTGCTTGAGCCGCAGGCGCGTCAGCATCTCATCCCACGCCTTGCCGCCGAAGGCCGTGCGCCGCGCGCGATGCAGGATGTCGGGGCGCGGCCACGGTACCCTGTCGAACACGATGAGCCGGAGCGAGCGACCCGGCACGTCGACGCCGTCGCGCACCGCATCGGTGCCGAGCAGGCAGCTGTCCTCTTCGGCGCGGAAGATGTCGACCAGCGTCGAGGTGTCGAGTCCGTCCACATGCTGGGCGAGCAGGGTAATATCCGCTTCCTCGAGGACCGGCGCGATTCGCTTGTGCACGTCGCGCAGCCGCGCGATCGAGGTGAAGAGCCCGAGCGCGCCGCCGCCAGAGGCGAGGAACAGGCTGCGATAGGCGGCGGCCACCGCGGCCGGATTGGTCTTGGCCACGTCGGTCACGACGATGACGCGGGTCTGCTGTTTATAGTCGAACGGCGAGGGTACGGCGGCGCGCATCGCCGCATTGGGCAGATGGCGCGCGCCGGTGCGCGCTTCCGCCGAGCGCCAACCGGCCTCCTCGGGCGGCGCATCGGCTTCGTCATGCGAATGCGTGCGAGGCACATCATGCGCATGCGTGCTTGGCACGACGCCGAAATCGCGCAGGGTCGCCGAGGTGATCAGCGCGCCGTGGGCGGGCGCCAACACGGCGCGCGCGAAGGGCACCGTCGGATCCACCCAGTGGCGATGCATGGCGACGTCGCTCTCGCGCCCATCCAGGCGGTCGAGCGCGAACCAGTCGACGAAATCGGGCGGCGTGTCGTCGTCGAGCGTCGCCAGCATGGCGCGCCACGCGATCAGCGGCGTGATGGCGCGGCGATCGAGGCTTTTCAGCGCCCCTTCGATGCGCTGCTTGGTGGCGGTATCGAGCTTGTCGGCATCGTCTTCGGCGAGCCGGGCCAACCGCGCGCCGATCTTCGCCAGCGGCGTTTGCAGCTCGCGCAGCGCCGTATCCAGGGCGCGGCCGGACGAGGCCAATCCGTCGACCAGCGGCGCCTTGTCGGCCTCCAGGCTGTAGGCGGTATCGTCGGTCGGCGCGCGGGCGAGCACCTGCTGGCGCACGAACGACAGGAACAGTTCGGTGGCGCCGCGCGGCGCGCCGTCGGTGCCGGACGGCGCATGGCCGGCGATGCGTTTCATCCAGCCTTCGCCGGGCAGGGATTTCGCCGCCTTCAAGGCCTCGGCGAGCAGCGCTTCGGCCTCCGCGTCGCCCGCCAGCAGGTCGCCGATGCGCTTGGCCAGCCCCCGCGCGCGCGAATCGCGCCGCCGCCCGCCGGCCGCTTCGCCGCCGAGCAGCCAGCGGCGCAGCTCCGCCGTCTCGCGCCCCGAGATCTGCGCCGAGAACGCGGAATCGGCGGCTTCGAACAGATGATGGCCTTCGTCGAACACGTAGCGCGTCGGCACGTTGGCGTCGTCGAGACCGGCGTAGGCGGCCTGCGCCATGACCAGCGCATGGTTGGCGACCACGATGTCGGCGTGGCGCGCGCGGCGCACGGTCTTCTCGATGAAGCATTTGCGCCAGTGGTCGCAGGCGGCATAGATGCATTCGCCGCGCCGGTCGGCGAGCCCCATGGTCGGCGCGTAGCCCAGCAGATGAATCAGCCAGGTCGGGAAGTCGCCGCCTACCATGTCGCCGTCGCGGGTGCTGCGCACCCAGCGCGCCATCAGCCCGGCGCCGATCGCCTCGCGCGGCGCCATGGTCGCGCGGTTGACCAGCTCTTCCAGGTTCAGCAGGCAAAGATAGTTCTCGCGTCCCTTGCGGATGACGACGCGCGCCGCCTTTTCTTTCGGATCGGGATGCAGCCGGTCGAGCTCGCTATCGAGTTGCCGCTGCAGGTTGCGCGTGTAGGTCGA
>CAZOBN010000067.1:0-16706 GCA_964577835.1 uncultured Rhizobiaceae bacterium | reverse complement strand
ACCGACTTCGTCGCGCGCAACGACAAGTTCCAGGACTTCGTCACCACGGTGACCAAGCTGGCGCTCGACAAGGGCGCCGACGTGGAAGCGCTCAAGTCCCTGCCGTACCCGGGGGGCAAGACGGTTGCCGACAAGCTGACCGAGCTGGTCGCCACCATCGGCGAGAACATGCAGCTCCGCCGCGTCGCCCATCTCTCGGTGTCGCAGGGCATCGTGGCGAGCTATGTCCACTCGGCAACGGCGCCGGGCCTCGGCAAGATCGGCATCCTGGTGGCGCTGGAATCGACCGGCGCCGAAGACAAGCTGCAGGCCCTCGGCCGCCAGATCGCCATGCATGTGGCGGCGGCGAACCCGCAATCCGTGTCGGTCGACAGCCTCGACAAGGCGGCCATCGACCGCGAGCGCAACGTGCTGGCCGAACAGGCCCGCGCGTCGGGCAAGCCGGAAGACATCATCGCCAAGATGGTGGAAGGCCGCCTGCGTAAGTTCTATGAAGAAGTCGTGCTGCTCGAGCAGGTCTACGTGATCGATGGCGAATCCAAGGTCTCCAAGATCGTCGCCGAGGCGGCCAAGTCCGTCGGCGCGCCGGTCAAGGTAGCGGGCTTCGTGCGGTTCGCGCTCGGCGAGGGCATCGAAAAGGCGCAGGCCGATTTCGCGGCCGAGGTGGCGGCCACCATCGGCCAGTAAGGCCGCCAGGAAGGCCGAGGATCGGAGGAGCGTCCGCCTCAAGCGCAGTCCGGCGCGACTGGTGGCGGGGGATGGGAGGCTGGACAAGACAGCCGAACGAAAGAAAGTGACTGTCATGTCGTCGATTGCCGAGGCCGCTCCGAAGCCGCTCTACCGCCGGGTGCTCCTCAAGCTTTCCGGCGAGGCGCTGATGGGGCAGGGCGAATATGGCCTCGACCCGGAAACCGTCCGCCGGCTCGCCCAGGAGATCAAGACCGTCCATGGCCAGGGCGTCGAGATTTGTCTGGTGATCGGCGGCGGCAATATCTTCCGCGGTGTGAGCGGCGCGGCCGCCGGCATGGAGCGCGCGAGCGCCGACTACATGGGCATGCTCGCCACCGTCATCAATTCCCTCGCCCTGCAGAGCACCCTCGAACGGATGGATGTGGCGACCCGGGTGCTGTCGGCCATTCCCATGGCCACCGTGTGCGAGCCCTATATCCGCCGCCGGGCGATCCGCCACATGGAGAAGGGCCGGGTGGTGATATGCGCCGCCGGTACCGGCAACCCGTTCTTCACCACAGACACCGCCGCCGCACTGCGGGCCACGGAAATGGGCTGCGGAGCCCTGCTCAAGGGCACCCAGGTCGACGGGGTCTATTCGGCCGACCCGAAAAAGGTCAAGGATGCCAAGCGCTACGACCGGCTCGGCTACCTGGAGTGCCTGTCCCAGGATCTCAAGGTGATGGACGCCGCGGCGATTTCCCTGGCCCGTGAAAACAAGATTCCGATTTTGGTGTTTTCCCTTCATAATCCCGGCGCATTGGCCGATGTTGTGTCCGGTAAGGGAAAATTCACTATAATTTGTGACGAGAACTAAGATGGCCGATCCCGATATCAGCGATATCAAGCGCCGCATGGACGGCGCCCTGACCGCCCTGAAGACCGAATTCACCGGGCTGCGGACCGGCCGTGCCTCGGCCAATCTGCTCGACAAGGTGATGGTGGACGCCTATGGCGCCCAGATGCCGCTCAACCAGGTGGGCACCGTGAGCGTGCCCGAGCCGCGCATGATCACCGTCAGCGTGTGGGATCGCGGTCTGGTGGTATCCGTGCAGAAGGCGATCCGCGAGGCCGGCCTCGGACTCAATCCCGGCGCCGACGGCCAGTTGGTGCGCGTGCCGATTCCGGAGCTCAGCCAGGAGCGCCGGACGGAATTGGGCAAGATCGCCCACAAATACGCGGAACAGGCTCGCGTGTCGGTGCGCAACGTGCGGCGCGACGGCATGGAGATGCTGAAGAAGATGGAGAAGGACGGTCAGCTTTCTCAGGACGCGCACCGCACCTGGTCGGACAAGATCCAGGCCCTGACCGACGCGCATATCGCCGATATCGACAAAGCCCTGTCGGCGAAAGAAAAAGAAATTATGCAGATCTGAGGACGATGGACACAGCGCTCCGCCAGCCCGCCGATTCGGCCGTGCCTGCTCATGTGGCCATCATTATGGATGGGAACGGACGCTGGGCGCGGGCGCGTGGCCTGCCGCGCACCGCCGGACACAAGCAGGGCGCCGAGGCGGTCCGCCGCAGTATCGAAGCCTGCTTCGAGTTGGGGGTGTCCTACCTGACGCTGTTCGGCTTCTCCTCGGAGAACTGGAAACGTCCGGAATCGGAGGTCTCGGACCTCATGTTGCTGCTGCGGCGCTATCTGCAGAGCGAGATCGCCGATCTGCACAAGAACGGCGTGCGGGTGCGGGTGATCGGCGAGCGCGACCGGTTCTCGCCCGACATCGTGTCGCTGATCCGCAACGCGGAAGAGATGACGAAGGGCAACGACGCGCTGCATCTGACCGTGGCGCTGAATTACGGCAGCCGCCAGGAAATCTCGAGCACGGCGCGCCGCTTGGCCGAAGACGTGGCGGCGGGCAAGATCGCGGCGCGGGACATCGACGAGGCGTTTTTCGGCAGCCACCTGACCACGGCCGACATGCCCGATCCCGACCTGCTCATCCGCACCAGCGGCGAGAAGCGGATGAGCAATTTTCTGCTGTGGCAGTCCGCTTATGCCGAGCTCGTCTTTCTCGACGTGTTGTGGCCGGACTTCAACAAGTCGCATTTGGAAGACGCTATTCATGAATTCCATCGTCGCGAACGGCGATACGGAGCTTCGAGCGGTTAGCATGCCATTGTCCGGTATGCGGCTCAGGGTGCTTTCCGCGCTCGTTCTGGCGATCCCGGCCCTTGTGACCGTGTATCTCGGTCCTCCCGCCTTCGACATCGTTTTCGGTCTGGCCGCTCTCGTCATGGCGTTCGAGTGGGATCGGCTGTGCGGCGCGCAGCGACGCGACGCGGCGACATGGACCTTGGCTGCCTCGGTGCTCGTCGCGGTGATGCTGGTCCTGCTCGGCCGCCATTCCGCCGCCCTGTGGTCGACAGCGGCCGGCTTTGCGGCGCTTTATGCCGTGTCGCGCGGACTGCATCGCAAGGAGCCGTTGCTGCAGGCGTTCGGCGCGCTCTATATCGGCGTTCCCCTCGTCGCCCTGCTGTGGCTGCGCCAGGATCCGGTTTACGGCATGGTGACGGTGTTCTGGCTGCTTGCCGCGGTGTGGGCGACCGATACCGGCGCGCTGTTCGCCGGGCGGGCTGTCGGTGGCCCCAAGCTCGCGCCCACGATCAGTCCGAACAAGACCTGGGCCGGGTTGTTCGGCGGCATCGCCTCGGCCATGCTCGTCGGCCTGGTGGCGGCGCTATGGTACGGCAGCTCGGCGGTGTGGCCGCTCGTCGCCGCCGGCGGCTCGCTGGCGGTGATCTCCCAAGCGGGCGATCTCCTCGAATCCCGGGTGAAGCGTTATCGCAACGTCAAGGATTCGGGCGACATCATCCCCGGCCATGGCGGGTTGTTCGACCGTGTCGACGGATTGCTCGCTGCAACGCCGGTCCTGGCGCTTGCCTATCTCGGCGCCGGCGGAGGAGAGTTTCTATGGCGGTGAACCTGCCGTCCAACATGCACCGGCGCGAACCGGCGACCGACAGCCATGGCGGTCCACGTCATGTCACGATTCTCGGCTCCACCGGCTCGGTCGGCTGCAACACCGTCGACCTGATCACGCGTCAGCCCGAGGCCTATGTGGTCGAGGCGCTCACCGCGCGCAGCAATGTTCGCCTGCTGATCGAGCAAGCCTTGAAGCTGCGGCCGCAGCTGGCGGTGATCGCCGACGAACAGCATTACGGTGCGCTCAAGGCGGGCCTGGCGGGAACCAACATCGCCGTCGCCGCCGGGCGCGATGCCTTGATGGACGCGGCCAGCCTGCCCGCCGAGTGGGTGATGGCCGCTATTGTCGGCGCCGCCGGTCTGGAACCGACTCTGACGGCGGTCAAGCGCGGCGCCACGGTCGGTCTGGCCAACAAGGAGTGCCTGGTGTGTGCCGGCGACATCGTGCTGCGCGAGGTCAAGCGCAACGGCGCGACCTTGCTGCCGGTCGATTCGGAACACAGCGCGATCTTCCAGGTGTTCGACTTCGAAAATGCCGCGGCGGTCGACCGCATCATCCTGACCGCGTCCGGCGGACCGTTCCTGCGGCTCGATCTCTCCGCCATGGCGCACGTCACGCCGGCTCAGGCGGTGGCGCATCCCAACTGGGACATGGGCGCGAAGATCTCGGTCGATTCGGCGACCATGATGAACAAGGGACTCGAACTGATCGAGGCCTACTACCTGTTTCCGGTGCCGGAAGAGCGCATCGAAATTCTCGTCCATCCGCAATCGGTGATCCACAGCATGGTGGCCTACACCGACGGTTCGGTTCTCGCCCAGATGGGCATGCCCGACATGCGTACGCCGATCGCCTATGCTTTGGCGTGGCCGCGCCGAGCTTCGTCGCCGGCAGCCCGTTTGGACCTCGCCAAAATCGGCACCCTGACCTTCGAAGCTCCGGATCCCATTCGCTTTCCGGCCCTCCGCTTGGCACGGGAAGCCTTGCAAGCCGGGCGGGGTGCTCCTACAGTCCTCAACGCCGCGAATGAAGTCGCGGTGCGGGGCTTTTTGACGGGCCAGATCGCGTTTCTGGACATCACCCGGGTCGTCGAGCGTACGCTGGAGAAGCTGCCACCAATGCCGGCCGAGACATTGGACGACGTATGTCAAATCGACGCCTTGGCGCGCCATGAAGCAGAGCGGCTCATGGCTGCCGGGAAGCCATGAGAGTACTGGGTTGACATGGATATCCTGAATTTCATTTGGACCAACGGCGCCGCTTTCATTTTTATTTTGACGGTCATCGTCTTCGTCCACGAGTTGGGCCATTACCTCGTGGCGCGTCGCAATGGCGTGCGCATCGAAGTGTTCTCGGTCGGTTTTGGGCCGGAACTGTTCGGCTGGACCGATAAGAGCGGCACGCGCTGGAAGGTCAGCCTGCTGCCGCTCGGCGGCTATGTGAAGATGTTCGGCGAAACCGCGTCTGGCAAAGCGGGCGAGGCGCGCACCATGACGCCGGAGGAACGGGCCGTCTCGTTCCATCACAAGTCCATCGGGCAGCGCGCCGCGATCGTGGCGGCCGGGCCGGTGGCCAATTTCGTTTTGGCGATCGTCATCCTGGCGGTGATGTTCGCCACGATCGGCCAGCCGTTCACGCCGCCTGAAGTCGGCACTGTGGCGGAGGGTAGCGCGGCCGAAGCCGCTGGCCTGCAGCCGGGCGACGTGGTGACCCACATCGACGGCAGGAAGATCGAGCGCTTCGAGGACATTCAGACCATCGTGCGCATGAATCCTGGCGTGCCGTTGAAGCTGACCGTGCAGCGCGATGGCCGCGCGCTCAACCTGACGGCGACGCCGAAGGCCAGCGAGTTGGTCGACCGCTTCGGCAATCATCAGGCGATCGGCCTGCTCGGTGTCAGCCGTATGGGCAATGCCTATGTGCGGCACGATCCGCTCTCGGCGGTATGGCGTGCGGTCGATCAGACCTTCAGCCTGTCGTTCTACACGCTGCAGGCCGTCGGCCAGATGATCACGGGCTCGCGCTCCGCCGACGATCTCGGTGGACCGATCCGCATCGCCCAGATGTCGGGTCAGGTGGCGGAAAGCAGCTTGATCGATGTCTTCTGGTTTCTCGCCGTGCTGTCGATCAATCTCGGGTTGATCAACCTGTTTCCGATTCCGATGCTGGACGGCGGCCATCTGCTGTTTTACGGCGCCGAGGCGATCCGCGGGCGGCCGTTGAGCGATCGCATCGTGGAATACGGTTTCCGTGTCGGCCTGGGGCTGGTATTGACGCTGTTCGTATTCGTCACCTACCAGGATCTGATGCGGTTCGAAGGGGTGGTTGCGTTTTTTAAGGGTCTCGTGACCTGACATGATCGAGGTGGGGCGTTTGCTGCGTACAGTTTCAAGGGGATTCTTTGCCGCTCTGGTCGTGACGCTGCTCTCTTGGAGCGTGGCGCCGCCGTCGATGTCTCAGCCCATTCCGTTGGGCGGACGAATCAGCGAAATTCGGGTCGAAGGGCTGCAGCGTATCGAGCCGGAAACGGTGCTTTCCTACCTCACGATCAAAGCCGGCGATCCGTTCGATGCCGAACGCGTCGACTCTTCTCTCAAGGCCCTGTTCAACACGGGCCTGTTCGCCGACGTCGCGCTGCGCCGGGAAACCGATGCCCTCATCATTCAGGTGGTGGAGAACCCCATCATCAATCGCCTCGCGTTCGAGGGTAACGACATCATCGAGCGCGAGACACTGGAGAAGGAAGTCCAACTGCGCCCGCGGGTGGTCTATACCCGCACGCGTGTGCAGAACGACGTGAAGCGCATCCTCGACCTCTATCGCCGCCAGGGGCGCTTTGCCGCGACGGTCGAGCCCAAGGTCATCACGCAATCGCAGAATCGCGTCGATCTGGTGTTCGAGATCAACGAAGGGCCGGCGACCAAGGTGCGCCAGGTGACCTTCATCGGCAACCGGCGGTTCGGCGATTCGCGCTTGCAGGGGGTCATCGACACCCAGGCGTCCCATTGGTTCAGCTTCCTGCTGGGCGACGATATCTACGATCCGGATCGCCTGCAGAACGACCGCGAGCTTTTGCGCAAATACTATCTGGCCCACGGCTACGCGGATTTCCGGGTGATCTCGGCGGTCGCGGAACTGACCCAGGACCGCAAGGATTTCTTCGTCACCTTCACGGTGGAAGAGGGGGAGCGCTACAGGTTCGGCCCGACTTCGATCACCACGAAGTTGCCCGACCTGGACCCGGAGATGCTGCGGTCGTCCGTCACCTATGCCGAAAGCGATTGGTACAACGCCGACGAAGTCGAAAATACCATCAACAAGCTGACCGACGCGGTCGGCAATCTCGGCTATGCCTTCGTCGACATCCGTCCGCGCGTCGACCGCGACCGCGACAACAAGATCATCTCGGTGACCTATGAGATCAATGAAGGTCCCCGCGTGTTCGTCGAACGGATCGACATTCGCGGCAATTCGCGGACCGAAGACAAGGTCATTCGCCGCGAGTTCCGCTTGGTCGAAGGCGATGCCTTCAACGCTGCCAAGCTCAACCGTTCGCGTCAACGCATCCGCAATCTGCAGTTCTTCAAGACCTTCGACGTGCGCCAGGTCGAAGGGTCGGCGCCCGACAAGACCGTTATCCAGGCCAATGTCGAGGAGCAGTCGACCGGCTCGTTCAACATCGGCGGCGGTTTTTCGTCGTCGCAGGGCCCGATCGCCATCGTCCAGGTCAGCGAGCGCAACCTGCTCGGCAAAGGCCTCCGCGGCACGGCGAGGTTGCTGGTCGGCACGATCACCCAGGAAGCCCAGTTGAGCTTCACCGACCCGTATTTCCTCGACCGCAACCTGTCGGCGGGATTCGACATCACCGATACGACGCGCAACAAGGTCAGCAACATCGCGTTCGAGGAAAAGGTCACTGGCGTCCAGCTTCGCACCGGTTTCGCCTACAACGAACGCCTGTCGCAGACCCTGAACTATAATATCCGGCGCAACCGCATATCGAACGTCAATGATGAGGCGTCGGTTTATATCCAGCGCCAAGAAGGCGATTCGATGATCTCTTCGATCGGCCAGTCCATCGCCTATGACAAGCGCGACAACCGGCTGGATCCGACGGAAGGCTACGTCATCCGCTTCTCCACCGATTTCGCCGGTCTGGGTGGAAACGAAAGGTTTGTCCGCACCGAGCTCAGCAGCACCTACTACTATTCCTTCCTCACCGATTGGGTGCTCAGCATCGGCGCGCGTGGCGGCTACAACTACAACCTGTCCGACGATCCGTTGGCTCTGTCGAATCGCTACTTCATCGGCAGCGACGGATTCCGCGGCTTCGCCCGCGGCGGCGTCGGCCCGCGCGATGTTTCCACCAAAGATTCCCTCGGCGGCAACAGGTTCTATGTCGGAACCATGGAACTCGCGGTGCCCCTCAGCGTCGGCCGAGAGTTCGGGCTCAAGGGCATTCTCTTTACCGACGTGGGCAGCGTATGGGGCGTCGAGGACGACCCGGCCGGCGGGCCTGGCATCGACGATTCTTCGGCGCCGCGCGTGACGGTCGGTGCCGGTGCGGCCTTCAAGACGCCGTTCGGTCCGGTGCGCGTCGACCTCGGCTATGCAATCGTCAAAGAGACGTTTGATAAAACGGAATTCTTCACATTCAACTTCGGTTCAAGGTTCTAATTATGACGATACGCTTCCTCGCAATTGTCGCGACAGCCCTCTATTTCGCCTGCGCGGTCATTCCGGCCTCGGCGCAGGGGCTGTCGGGGGTCGCGGTTATCGATGTGCTGCGCCTGCAACGAGAATCGGCCGCCAGCAAGTCCATCAAGGCGCAGATCGAAAAACAGTACGCGATCCATCAGCAGGAGATCACAAAACAGGAAAACGAATTGCGCTCGGCCGAGCAGGAACTCAATCGTCAGCGTGCGCTCGTTTCGCCGGAAGCCTTTGCCGAGCGGCGCCGGCAGTTCGAGCAAAAGGTCGCCAATCTTCAACGCGACGTGCAGAACCGCAAGCGCGAGCTGGACAAGTCGGCGCTGGCGGCCCAGCGCATCGTGGAGCAATCGCTCAGCGAAATCGTGCAGCAACTCGTCGCCGAGCGCAAATTGACCCTGGTGTTGGGAAAGAGCCAGACCATCTACGCCGCGCCGGAGTTCGAAATAACCGATGAAGTCATGAAGCGGCTGAACGCCAAGCTGCCGTCGGTCAAAGTGCCGCCGCCTGCTGCGCCGGCGAAGGCTCCTCCACCGAGTAAATAGGGCCATGGCGGACCCCAGATTCTTCACGGTCGCGGGGCCGTTCAGACTGGACGATTTGGCATCGATCGCGGGGGCGTCCCTGGCGCATCCGTCCGCCGGTGAACGGGTGATCAAGGACGTGGCGCCACTCGATCAGGCCGGCCCGGACGACATTACGTTCCTCGACAACCGGCGTTACCTCGACGCCTTTTCCACCAGCCGGGCGGGCGCCTGTGTCACCGCGGCCGCCAATGCCGAGCGCGCGCCCGCCGGCATGGCTTTGTTGCTCAGCGACGCGCCCTATATGGCGTTCGCCAGGATCGCCCGCGCCTTCTACCCACCGCCGCCGGTCGAGCCGGGCATCGCATCCGGCGCCATGATCGATCCCACCGCAAAGCTGGGGCCGGGGTGCCGCGTCGACGCGGGGGCCGTGATCGGCCGCAATGCCAGCCTCGGGGCGGGCTGTCATATCGGCGCCAATGCGGTGATCGGCGACGCCGTCAGCCTGGGCGAGGCCTGCATCGTGGGCGCCTGCGCCAGCATCAGCCATAGCATCATCGGCAACCGGGTCTACGTCTATCCCGGCGCGCGGATCGGTCAGGACGGCTTCGGCTTCGCCAGCGCTCCCACGGGACACCTGCGCATTCCGCAACTCGGCCGTGTCATCATCCACGACGACGTGGAGGTCGGCGCCAATACCACCATAGACCGTGGCGCGGGGCCGGACACCGTGATCGGCGCCGGTTGCATGATTGATAATTTGGTCCAGATCGGGCACAACGTGCAAATGGGTAAGGGCTGCGTGATCGTGTCCCAGGTCGGCATATCGGGCAGCACCAAGCTCGGCGATTTTGTCGTAATCGGCGGTCAGGCGGGCCTGGCCGGTCATCTGAATATCGGTTCTGGCGTGCGGATGGCGGCGCGAAGCGGTGTCGTTCACCACATTCCGGCTGGCGTCGAGGTGGGCGGCGCTCCGGCGGTTCCTGTCCGCGAGTGGCGCAGGCAGGTGGCCATGATGATGCGCTTGGGCAAGGGGAAGGGCGAGTAGGCGATGGAAGCGGAGACCGAGAACAGAAGTGCCATCACGATCAATCTGCAGCGCGTGCTGCAGATGATCCCCCATCGCTATCCGTTCCTGATGATCGACCGCGTCGAAGAAGTGATCACGGACAAAAGCGCCATCGGCATCAAGAACGTGACCATCAACGAGCCGTTCTTCCAGGGTCATTTTCCTTCCGAGCCGGTGATGCCGGGCGTGCTGATCATCGAAGCCATGGCGCAGACCGCCGCGGTGCTGGTGGTGCATACCCTGGGCAAGGCCTTCGAGGGCAAGCTGGTCTATTTCATGTCGGTCGACAGCGCGCGCTTCCGCAAACCCGTCGTGCCCGGCGACCAGTTGCGCATCCATGTGGTCAAGGACCGTCACCGCGGCATGGTGTGGAAGTTCACCGCCGAGGCGAAAGTCGGCGGCGTTCTCGTGGCCGAGGCGACCTACGCCGCCATGATTCTCGATCGCTAGGCCGGATTCATGGCCTCTATCCACCCGACCGCTGTCATCGACGCGGGCGCCAAGCTCGGTGAACGCGTTTCGATCGGTCCTTTCTGCACGGTCGGGCCGGAGGTCGAGCTGGGCGACGAGGTTCAACTCCTCTCCCATGTGGTGGTCACCGGACGCACCAAGATCGGAAGCGGCACCCGCGTATTTCCATTCGCCTCGATCGGCCACCAGCCGCAGGACCTGAAATATCACGGCGAACCGTCGCGTCTCGAGATCGGCGCGCGCAACACCATCCGCGAGCACGTCACGATCAATCCCGGCACCGAAGGCGGCGGCATGCTGACGCGCATCGGCGACGAATGCCTGTTCATGGTCGCCAGTCACGTCGCCCATGATTGCCGCATCGGCAACCATGTGATCATCGTCAACAACGTGTTGCTCGGCGGCCATATCGAGATCGGCGACTACGCGGTGATCGGCGGCGGCGCCGCGGTTCACCAGTTCGTGCGCATCGGCCAGCACGCCATGGTGGGCGGCATGTCCGGTGTCGAGGCCGACGTGATTCCCTTCGGCATGGTGCTCGGCAACCGCGCCCATCTCGCCGGCCTCAATCTGGTCGGCCTCAAGCGGCGCGGCTTCGACCGCGAGGAGATCCACCAGTTGCGCGCCGCCTACCGCCTGCTGTTTGCCCAGGAAGGCACCCTGCAGGAGCGCGTCGCCGACGTGGAAAAACTGTTCCCCCACAACGTGTTGATGGGCGAAGTTCTGGCCTTTCTGCGGCAGGATTCGTCCCGCGGCCTCTGTCTGCCGATGGCGGAGCCGGCGGGTGGAGGCGGTGAGTAAGGCCGCCAAACTCGGCATTATCGCCGGCCGAGGCGATCTGCCCGTCCGTCTCGTCGAGGCCGCCCGCACCGCCGGCCGCGAGGTCTATGTCCTCGCCATCAAGAACCAGGTCGAACACTCTCTCGATGGCATTCCCCATGACTGGATCCGCTTGGGCGCGGCGGGGAAGGCGCTCGATCTGCTGCGCGCCAACGGTGTGGTGGATCTGGTCTTTGCCGGTGCGGTCAAGCGGCCGTCGCTCGGTGCCCTGATGCCCGACGCGCGCATGGCGCGCTTCCTCGCCAAGGTCGCCGGCAGGGCGCTCGGCGATGACGGACTGCTGCGCGCGATTGTCGCCGAATTCGAGGCCGAGGGCTTTCGCGTGGTCGGCGCCGACGATGTGCTGCGCGGGCTGGTGATGGCGCGCGGCCAGCTCGGCCGACACGCGCCCGACGACGAAGCCTGGTCGGACATCCGCCGCGGCATCGAGATCGCGCGCGCCATCGGCGCGCTCGACATCGGCCAATCGGTCGTCGTGCAGCAGGGCATGGTGCTCGGCGTCGAGGGTGTCGAAGGCACGGACGCCCTGATCGAGCGCTGCGCCGGCCTGCGCCGCGAGGGGCCGGGCGGCGTATTGGTCAAGGCGAAGAAGCCCCATCAGGACCGGCGCGTCGATCTGCCCACCGTCGGGCCGGAGACGGTGGCGCGCGCCGCCGCATCCGGATTGCGCGGCATCGCGGTCGAAGCCGACAACGCCCTGATGATCGACCGTTCGCTGGTCGTCGCGGAAGCCGACAGGCTTGGCCTGTTCCTCGTCGGGTTCCCGTCCGAATCGGAGAGCGGCGATCCGGAGACCGGCGCGTGACAGAGGCTTCACCGCGTGACGCGGCGGGCGCCGACAGGCCGCTGCGCATCTTCCTCATCGCCGGCGAGCCATCGGGCGATCAGCTCGGCGGCCATATCATGGCGGCGATCCGCCGCTTGGCCGGCGAGCGGGTCGAATTCGCCGGCGTCGGCGGCGATGCCATGGCGGCCCAGGGATTGACCAGCCTGTTTCCGCTGTCCGATCTCGCCATCTTCGGCATCATCGAGGTGATACCCCACGCGCCGCGCATCTTCCGCCGGGT
This sequence comes from uncultured Rhizobiaceae bacterium, assembly GCA_964577835.1. GTDB lineage: Bacteria > Pseudomonadota > Alphaproteobacteria > SMXQ01 > SMXQ01 > CAVVYA01. Next base: position 4,366 of record CAZOBN010000067.1, on the reverse strand, counting down.
GCGCGAGACCGCGGCGGCGATCGAGGCCATGCGGCCCGACGTGGTGCTGAGCATCGACGTGCCGGCCTTCGCCTTCCGCGTGCTCAAGCGCGTGGCCCATCGCGGCATCCCGCTGGTGCATTGCGTGGCGCCGACCGTGTGGGCCTGGCGGCCGCGCCGCGCCAAGATGATCGCTGGCTTTCTCGATCACCTGCTGGCGCTGCTGCCGTTCGAGCCACCCTATTTCGAACGGGTCGGGCTGCCGACCACGTTCATCGGCCATCCCATCGTCGAGACCGATATCGGCAAGGCGGATGGCGCCGCGTTCCGTGCCCGCCATGGCATTCCGCCGCAGGCCAAGCTGCTCTGCGTGCTGCCGGGCAGCCGGCGCGGCGAGACCACGCGGCTGCTGCCGATTTTCGGCGAGACCCTGGCGCTCGTGGCGCGGCGCTTCCCGGACCTCCGCGCCGTGGTGCCGACGGTCTCGACCGTCGCCGAGCCGGTCAAGGCGGCGGCGGGCGCCTGGCCCGTGCCGACCACCGTGGTCATGGGGGAGGCGGAGAAATCCGGCGCCTTCGCCGCCGCCGATGCGGCCCTTGCCGCCTCGGGCACGGTCGCGCTCGAGCTGTCCGTGGCGGGCCTGCCCAGCGCCATCGCCTACCAGGTGAGCGGCCTGACCGCCTGGATCGTGCGCCAGATGACCACGGTGCACTATGCCAGCCTGCCCAACCTGATCCTCGACAAGCCCGTGCTGCCGGAATTCATCCAGGAGCGCTGCACGCCGCCGCTGCTCGCGGACGCGGTGGAGGACCTTCTGCTTGACGAGGGCGCGCGCCGCGCCCAAATCGAAGGAGGGGCCGAGGTCGCCCGCCAGCTCGGCCGCGGCGGCCCGCCGCCCAGCGAACGGGCGGCCGGCGTGGTGATCGAGTATGCGCGGCGCGCACGTGCGCGTGCCTGAGCGGCGACCGACCAATTCATGGGAGATCCGCGATGACCAGCGATGTTGCCACCGCCGCAAACACGTCACCGGCGATCGCCGCCGGCCGTCTGCTGCACACCATGATCCGGGTGCTCGATCTAGACAAATCGATCGACTTCTACACCCGGTTGCTCGGCATGACCCTGCTGCGCCGCAAGGACTACGAGTCGGGCCGCTTCACTTTGGCGTTCGTCGGCTATGGTGACGAGGCGGGCAACACAGTGATCGAGTTGACCCACAACTGGGATCAGAAGGAACCCTATACCATCGGCAGCGGCTTCGGCCACTTCGCCATCAGCGCGCGCGATATCCACGGCGCCTGCGAAAGGCTGGCCAAGGAAGGCGTCAAGATCCCGCGTCCGCCCGGCCCGATGAAGCACGGCGGCAGCGTCATCGCCTTCATCGAGGATCCGGACGGCTACAAGATCGAGCTGATCGAGCGCTCGGGCTCGGAGTGATCGGCTGAGGCTCTCATGACTCAACAAAAAAGCGGCACCCCGAGGGTGCCGCTTTTTTGTTTCTGCTGACTTCAGGCTTTGCGACGGCGCACTGCCCCGAGACCCAGCAAGGCGCAACCGAACAGCGCCAAAGTCGCGGGCTCAGGAATGGGCGTGAACCCACCGCCTCCGATGCGGACAACCCCCGACAATGTGGTAGCGTTGCCGGAAGCATCAGTGTCTACGATGTTGAGACCGCCCGTAAGGCCGAAAGAATTATGTGTCGGATCGTTCATGTCCCCATTGGTCAGCCCGTGGGTGGCGGATCCGTAAGCCGTGACGGTGAAAGGCGCGTTGGCGCCGATCGAGGTGACATCGATGGGCAAATATCCGAACAGGTCGGGATTGCTTCCCAACAAGTCGGCACCGCAGTTGTCGCACTCGGCGGAGGCGAACAAACCGCCGCCGCCATTGACGAAGGTAGCGATATCCGCGCTTCGGGAGATGAGGCCATCGAGCTCGGCCCGGCTCAACAAGCCACCGAACGACGAGGCGATTGCGATCGCCGTGTAGTTGCCGAAGGTGACGCTCGCCAGCTCCGCGGCATTGACACGGTCATAGTTGACGCCAAGCGTAAGGCCGATGGTGTTCAAACCATTTTCGCCACGCAGGTGTCCGCTCGGCACGCTGACTGGCCGCGACTCCACCCAGAGAAATTTGGTCGCCGCGCCATCGTCATAGGTGCCGTTGGTGACGAACCGAAGGCCCTCTCTCAACAGGTTGCCACCCGAGCCCGCCGATGGTTGCGCGTGAAAATCTGGGTCGTGCCCCGTTAGAAAAATCGGTCCCGCCGAAACTGATGCCGCCGGAATCAAGAACGCTGCCGCGGCAAGCGTCAATGTTGCTATACGAAGCATGGTGCCCCCAAGAATCGTTAACGTGTTGATCTTTAAGCGATCACACAGGGTTATATGCATGCAAGAGGCAGGCCAAATAGTGACCTTCTATTCAAACAATGACTTAGGTCCTTAGCCTGAGGGGAACTTGTAAAGCGGCTTTTACACTTATTCTTTGTTGTCGCCAGCCCTGATTTACAAAAAAACCAAAGTCTGCTGCTGCGGTGTAGTTGATGCGCGTGGGGAAATTCTCTCGGCCATGGGCTTTGCTGAAGCTATTCAGGCGGGCTTCCGTAGTCTTCCAACCCTCGCCGCGAGAGGGCGGCGACGAGCAGGGCGCCAGCGTCATCGCCTTCATCGAGGATCCGGACGGCTACAAGATCGAGCGTTCGAGCGCGGGTGATCCGCGCGCCGGCAGGCATTCGCTAGTGGCGAAATACGGCGCTCAGGAACTCGACCACCCGGCGCCGCGCATCCAGCGCGGCCGCTTCGTTCCATATCATGACCCTGTCGCCGCCGGTGCGCTTGTTGACACGCGGCTTATCGAAACCATGGTGGGCGCCCGGATAGATCGTCAAAGCGACCTGCCGGTTGTCGCGCGCGAGTTCACCGCAATAGCGTCCTGCGCCATAGGTGTCCTTGTCACCGACCAGGATCAGGATTGGCACATTGGCAAAGTCGCTGTTGCGGCTGCAGCCGCCGTAGACTCCGTAGACTCCGATGTAAGCCGCAAAACCGCGCTCGTCGGAAGCCAGCCACTCGCGGCGGCTGCGGCCCCAGGCGGCGCGCATGCTCACCGTTCCGCCGGCCGACCAGCCCAGGATAGCGATCCGATCGGGATCGACAGCCGGCACCGCGCGCAGGGTTCGCAGGGCGCTGAATACGACAGGAACGAAAACGCTGGCATCCGGCCTGTCCTTCTCCGAGGTGAAGACGCCCGTCTTCGTATCGAGTTCGAGCGTGCCGATTCCGGCCGCCATCAGGGCCGGGCGATAGAAGTCCTGCCGCTCGTCGACGCCGTCCGTGCCCGGCACCATGATCAGGACCGGCACACGGGCACTCGCGCCGTTCGGCAGGAACAGCTTCCCGGGAAAGACCCGCTTGTCCTTCAGTGACTCGATTTTTAGCAGTTGGAGTTCGGCGGAGCGATCGCCGGATGGTGCGGCATCATCGGCGCGGGCTGCGCTCGCGCCAGCGAACAGAAGGAATGCAAGCAGCAGCCCCGTGGTACGGGCGCTGGCTTCTCGAATGGCAATGGATCGTGGCTCCTCCGACATGCGCGGCTTATCCCTTCACGGCAGGATGAGCCGATCCGACTTGCCGATCAGATCATCGACGCCAGAACGACCACCGCGGCGATCGTCATGGCGGTGGTCAGCCACGCCATCCAGCGGATGCGCGGCGAGCGGTTGTCGTTGGCTGGCGGTCCGAGCCGGATCAGGCGTCTCTGTCCGCCCGTGGCGCTCGCGTGGCGGACCGACACGAAGTTGCTGGCTGGATTTCCGCTACTGGCCGACTTGACATGCAGCGCCATGGCGCACTCCCCGTATCACCTTGTTCGACGGTCATTTCCGCATGTGCAGCGGCGTGAAGGACCGCTGCGGGTAGCCCGTATAGAGCTGACGCGGCCGCCCGATCTTCTGCTGCGGGTCGGCGATCAGCTCGCTCCACTGGGCAATCCAGCCGACGGTGCGGGCGACCGCGAACAGCACGGTGAACATGCTGACCGGGATGCCCATGGCCTTGAGGATGATGCCCGAATAGAAATCCACGTTGGGGTAGAGCTTGCGCTCGATGAAGTATTTGTCGTTGAGCGCGATCTGCTCGAGCTCCATGGCGAGATCCAGCAGCGGCTCATCCTTGATGTTGAGCTCGCTCAAGACCTCGTGGCAGGATTTCTGCATGATCTTGGCGCGCGGGTCGTAGTTCTTGTAGACGCGATGGCCGAAGCCCATCAGCATTTCCTGCTTGTTCTTCACGCGCTCGATGAACTGCGGGATGTTGTCCTTGTTGCCGATCTTGGCGAGCATGGCGAGCACCGCTTCATTGGCGCCGCCGTGCGCCGGGCCCCACAG
>CAZOBN010000066.1:0-17391 GCA_964577835.1 uncultured Rhizobiaceae bacterium | reverse complement strand
AAATCTTTCAAAAGGTCGCCCGTGCAAAACAAGCGTTAGAATCGCTACACTAGCGTCTGGGTATGCCGTTGGCCTTGGGCCGCAGCCGCGCCATGCGGCAGAGCATCAGCGCCCGCTTGGCGCGCTCGACGGCCTGCTTGTCGGCGCACGGCGATGGCGAGCCGGGAGCCAGGGCGAGATAGCGCTCCCACAAAGGCAGCGCCTTGTCGTAGGTGCTTTCCTTCATATGGCCGAGCGCCAGATCATGAACCGCTTCGATGCAGGCCGGGTCCGCCGCCACCGCGCGCTCCAGGCAGCTCGTCACCGCCGCGCCGGTTTCGAGCAGCGACAGATTGAACCAGGCCTCGGCGAAGTCGGGCCTGACCGCCAGTGCACGATGAAGGAATAGGCGGGCCTCGTCGCGCCGATCGAGCTCGGCGGCCACGTCTGCCAGGTGAAACAGACAGACCGCATCGCGCGGCCGCATGGCGACGCAGCGGCGGTAGGCGTCCTCGGCGGCGGCGTAGTCGTGACTCGTTTCCGCGTCGAGCGCGCGCTCCCAGACAGCGTCGAAGCTTTCGGCATCGTCGCCGAGATCCAAGGCGATCTGCTCGTCGGCCGTGCCGGTCAGCGGCGTTTCGGCGAGATGCCGGCGAAACCCGTGGCGTCGCCGAACATCCAGCGCGGCTTCCAGCGCGGCGGGAAGATCCTCGCGATGGTCGAGCCGGCGGGCAAAGTCACGCGCCGCCTTGAGATCGCGGAAGCTGTAGCGCCCATCGACGTCTTCGATGATGTCGAACAGGGCGAGCAGACGCGCCGTCGCCGGATTGAGCGCCGCCCAGCTCGCCAGCTCGCGCAGACTGTGGCTGCGCGGCTCGGGCGCGATCGCCGGCAGCAAACCCAGCCGGCGCAGCATGCCATGCTCGCTGAGCAGCGGCAGTCTTCGGTTGTCGGCTTGCGCCAGACTCTCGGCAAGCTTGCCGGACCGCACCAACGTCACCGCGCCGTGGCCGACCACCACCACATCGCTCTGCCCCGTGATGCGCCGGGTGACCGTGGCATTGCGCTCCTGCAAGGCGCCAGCGAGACGACGGCGCGGCACCCGGCCGAGCCGTCCGATCAAGACGATCCTGGCATCGCGGAGGTCTCGAGGAAAATCCACGGCGAGGTTCATGAGGTCGCGCGTCCAGGCACGGCGGGGCGTTAAGCCCGCTTGCGGCGCTTGGGCTTCACGGCAGTCTTGCCCGACGATTCGGTCTTGCGGCCGGTCTTGCCGGGGGCACGCGCCTTGCCACCCTCGGCCGCGCCGGCGCCTTCCAGGCTGGCCTTGAGCGCGTCGAACAGATTGACCACGTTGGTCGGACGTTCGGGTTCTTTCGCGACCACCGGCTTCTGACCCTTCATCTTGGCCTCGACCAGGTTTTCCAGCGCGCTCTGGTAGCGGTCCTCGAACATCGACAGGTCGAACGGCCCTTCCATCTTCTCGATCAGCATCTCGGCCATCTGCAGGTTCTGCTTGTCGACCTTGACGTCGGCGATGTCGTCGAAGAATTCCTCTGGCTGGCGCACCTCCTCGGGATCGCGCAGGGTTGTGATCATCATGCCTTTGCCGCGCGGCTGCACCAGCACGGGACGCTCGCGGCGCGACATGACGGCGCGCCCGATGCCGACCGCCTCCTTGACCTTCAGGGCCTCGCGGATCGTGGCGAAAATATCGAGGCCCGTCTTGCCGTCAGGCTCGACGATATAAGGCGTGTCCCAATAGAGCGGATCGACCTTGTCGGCCGGCACCACGCGCTCGATGGCGATAATTTCCGAACTCTCGATTTTCAGGCTATCGATCTCGTTCTTCTCGACGGTGACGTAGCGGCCCTTTTCGAATTCGTAGCCCATGACGGTTTCGTCGTTGGGCACGACATCGCCGGTTTCCGAATCGACCATCTGCATGCGCAGGCGGTTGCTGGTCTCGCGGTTGAGCTTGTTGAAGCGGATCTTGTCCGCGCCGGTGATGGCCGGCGTGAGCCGGATCGGGCAGGCGACGAGGGCGAGACGCAGATGGCCTCGCCAGGTGGGACGGGCAGCCATGATTTTCCTCGCAATTTCCGTTTGCGAGTCTAAACGTACCGGGCGTCTTGGCTGTTCCATGGCGAGGCGGCACGATGGTAGTTCCTCGCGAGAACAAAACAGGAAAGGTGACGAAGGCGCCGCGTCCCGCTAAAAACCGCAGGCAGCATGAGTGACCCTCTGGCATGACCGATATCGAAGAGCGCTGTCGCGCCACCCTGGCGCGCGAGCCCGGCAATCAGGAAGCGTTGTATCGATTGGGGCTGATCGCCGGCGAAAAGGGCGAGCAGCGGGAAGCCTATGCGCTGTTGAAACGGGCAGCGCATGGGGCCGCCGCACCGCCCGGCCTGCTCAGCGCGCTCGGCCGGGCGGCGGCGCGTCTCGACAAGGACGAAGAGGCGCAAAGCTGCTTCGTGCGCGCCCTGCAGGCCGATGCGGCCGAGGTCGCCGCGCTCGCCGGGCTCGGCGCCTTGTTCTACAAGCAGGGCAAGCTGGATCTCGCGCTCGACACCCTGGGCAAGGCCGTAGCGCTGGCGCCCGAACGCACGGACGTGCGCAGCAACCTCGCGGGGGTGCACCTGCGGCGCGGCGCCTTCGCCGAGGCCGAGAGCCACCTGCGCGCCGCCCTCGTCCAGTCGCCCGCCAATGCCACCCTGCACAACAGCCTGGGCGTCGTGCTGCTCGCGCAAGGACGCTATGCCGAGGCGGAGGCGATCCTGCACGCCGCGCTCGTTCTGGCGAGCGATCACGCGGAAGCCCATTGCAATCTCGGCATCGTGCTATCGCAGTCCAAGCGCTTCGGCGAAGCGGTGACGCAGTTCCACGCCGCGCTCGCCGCACAGCCCGATTACCAGGGCGCGCTCGCCGGCATCGGCACCGCTTATCACGGGCTCAATCGGATAACCGAGGCCCGCGCGGCCTTCGCCCAGGTCGCCAAACGCAATCCGCGCCATTGGTGGGCGCGCTGGAGTCTGCTCGTGGCGCTGCCGATTCTCTACCGCGACGAAGGGGAAATCGCGGCGACGCGGCGCGGCTTCGCCGCCGATCTGGCGTCGTTGGAAGGAGACCTGTCGCGCTGGGTTGCCACCGACCATGCGGCGATGATCGCGGCGGTCGCCTCGCGCACGAATTTCTATCTGCACTATCAGGGCGAGAACGACCGCGATCTGCAGCGTCGTTACGGAGCGCTGATCACCCGCATCGCGGAGACCGCCTTTCCGCGCTTCGCCAAGCCCCTGGCGCCGCGGGCGCTGGCGCCTGGAGACAGGATCCGGGTCGGCTTCTGCAGCGCCTTTCTGCGCAATCATAGCATCGCCAAGACCCACGGCGCCTGGATGACCGGACTGCCGCGCGAGCGGTTCGAGGTTTCGCTGTTCCATCTCGGCGCGGTGAGCGATGCGACCACCGGGCGCCTGAAGCAGGACAGCCGCTACTACGACTGCGCGCGCCTGAGCCAGGCGGCCCTGGTGGAGACGATCGCCGGCGCCGAGCTCGACGTGCTGATATGGCCCGACCTGGGCATGGAAGCGAAGGCGCAGATTCCGTCGGCGCTGCGGCTGGCGCCCGTGCAGGCCAATGGCGGCGGCCACCCGGTCACCTCCGGGCTGGCTGCCATGGACTATTTCCTGTCGAGCGACCTCATGGAGCCCGCGGACGCCGAGTCGCACTACACCGAACGCCTCGTGCGCTTGCCCAATCTGGCCTCCGCCTATCCGCGTCCGGTGGCCGGCCATGGCACGGCGCCGGCGCTCGTGGAGAAACTCAGGTACGCGGGCCGGGTGCTCTACCTGTGCAGCCAGAGCCTTTATAAGCTGCTGCCGCGGGACGATGGCGTGTTCGCCGAGATAGCCAACGCGGTGCCCGACGCGGACTTTCTGTTCATCTCCCACCCCGAGCCGGCGGTGACCGATTTCTTTCGCCAGCGCATGGCCGCGGCGTTCGCTCGCGCGGGTGCTGACGAGCGCCGTCTTCATTGCGTCCCGGCCCTGACCCAGCAGGATTTTTACGCCCTCAACCGCGAGGTCGACGTGATCCTCGATTCCTTCGCCTGGTCCGGCAACAACTCGACCCTCGAGGCCCTCGCCTTCGACCGCCCGGTGGTGACGTTGCCCGGCGCGATGATGCGGGTGCGCCATACGGCGGCCATCCTGACGCGCCTCGGCTTGCCGGAGCTCATCGCGCGCGACCGAGCCGATTACGTGGCCATCGCGGCTCGGCTCGGCCATGAGTCGGCATGGCGGGCTAGCGTGACGGCACGGATCGCCGAGCGGAGCGCCGTGCTCTACGACGATCCGGCGCCGGTCGCGGCGCTGATCGCCTGGCTCGAGCAGGTGGTGCGGCGGGCGTCTTGAGCCAGGGCAGGCCTCATTGCGCCTGGTGCGGCTCTTTCCCGCGGCGTGGTCAGCCTTTCGATGAGCCTGCCCCGCCACAACACGCTCACAGCGGTGGAGACTACACATCCGCCACAGGTTCGCCCCGGATGGCGCAGATCAGGCCGGCGAGGCGCTCCTGCGCTGGCGAACGCGTGTTTTCCCCCGCGCAAGCTCTTGAAATATAGACCGACCTGTTCGTTGAAGGGGCCGCGCCGCGCAGCCTATTTCGGTCATACAAAAGCTTTGTGGAACATGACCTTGCATAAGCGGAAGCTCTTGATTGGGCGGCTGGACGTACTACATAACAGTTCGGCGGTGCCGTAAGGGCCGCCGTCGGCCTCCGGGCGAACCGCGCGAATGAGCGGGTTTTTTCGGCAGTTCGACCTCGGGGCAGTGCCCCGTCGCTCTCGCTCATGCTGAGGAGGTGCATCGATGTCACGCCTTTCCCTTTTCAACAGCCCCCTGCTTTTGGGCTTCGACCATTTCGAGCGTGTTCTCGACCGCGTGTCGCGCGCCTCGGGTGACGGATATCCACCCTACAACGTGGAACAAACCGGCCCCGATGCCTTGCGCATCACCCTGGCAGTGGCGGGGTTCAAGCGCGAGGAATTGACCGCGACCATCGAAGACAACGAACTGGTGGTCCGCGGCAAACAGGCCGAGGAGGACGGCCGTGTCTATTTGCATCGCGGCATTGCCGCCCGCCAGTTTCAGCGCCGATTCGTGTTGGCCGAGGGAATTGAAATCGCGGGCGCTTCGCTCGGCAATGGGTTGCTCAGCATCGATTTGCTGCGGCCCCATGTCGAGCCCAAGAGCCGGACCATCGACATTCGCGACAGCGAATCGCCGAATGGCGTGGGAAGCGGTTCGATTCACGTGGAAAATTCGCCTTCTCAAGGGAAGGCCGAGCGGCCGGGTCCATAAAGCCCTTATTAACAGTTGGCATGCATAGTTAAGAGTAGGATAGGAGGCTGGCGATGACTGCCATGCAGCACCATTCCCCGATCATGTCGGACCACGACCTGGCGTCCCTGGGTCTGCAGGAAGTGGCCTACGTGAAAGTCGTGAGCACCGAAGGCGGCACTGCTTATGCCGTCCACGCCGCCGATGGCACGGAGATCGCCGTGATGCCGGATCGCGATGTTGCGTTCGCGGCAATCCGTCAAAACGACCTGCGCCCCGTCAGCGTTCACTGACGGGCGTCCCCGGGCTGCTGTCGGCCGCATGCCGGTGCGCGTCGCCACGCCCGGATAAATTTCCCTTAGCCTAACCGGAAAAATCGCCCTCAGGCGGCGTGGCTGGTCGCCGTTTCGGTGAGCAGCGCATAGAGCGCGTCCGCGGTATCGGAGCCGCGCAGCTTTTCGCACATCTCGCGATCGCGCAGCAGACGCGACACCCGGGCCAAGGCCTTGAGGTGATCGGCGCCGGCCGTCTCGGGCGCAAGCAGCAGGAAGATGAGATCGACAGGCTGCTCGTCCACCGATTCGAAATCGATTGCCGTATCGAGCCGGGCGAATACGCCGTAAAGGCGCTTCAGGCCGGGCAGCTTGCCGTGCGGGATGGCGACGCCGGCGCCGACGCCGGTGGTGCCGAGCCGCTCGCGTTCGAGCAGGACTTCGAAAATGGTTCGCTCGTGTTGCCCGGTCAGTCCCGCGGCGAATCGGGCGAGTTCCTGCAACGCCTGCTTTTTGCTGGGGACGCGCAGGTTCGGAATAATGCTGTTGGGTGTCAGCAAGTCGGCAATCTCCATAGGGCGTTCCTCAGGCCTGCTCCAGCAGGTTATTCATGCGATGGTCGCGCCGCTCGCGCCGCCGCAGTTGCTTGGGTGCGTGATCCAGCGCCATACCAAACGCCGGATAAGGGTCATCCGCTTCAACAGTGCCTTGGAACTGGATTCCGCGGCCTATGTGGATGGAGATATGCGCGCCGCACAAATGGACCTCGCGTGAGAACACGATGTCCGCTTCATTGGCGCCATCGCAATACTTGATCACGGATGCTGTTGGGTTGGTCTCGGCGTCACGCTGCGGGGCGGCGTCGACATCGAGCTGTTTACCGGTCACCGAAAGCTGCATGATCCCCGATATGAAGTCCGATACAAACGAACGGGTCCCGTCAGCGGGATGTGGAGCAGGGGAGGTGAAGGCCGGCACCTTAGGACCCGTACAGGGCGAAGTCAACGGAAACTCGGAATAGGCATAAGCTATTCCAATTCCTCAGTCTTTTCACGTCTGCGCTGCACCGAAGAGGGGATTCTGAGAGCCTCCCGGTATTTGGCCACGGTGCGTCTGGCAATGCCCACGCCCTCGCCGTTCAGGATATCCACGATGCGGTCGTCGGACAGCACTTCGTCGGGTTTCTCCCGGTCGATCAGTTCCTTGATTCGGAAGCGTACGGCCTCTGCGGAGTGGGCGTCGCCACCTTCGGACGAGGCGATCGACGAGGTGAAAAAATACTTCAACTCATAAATTCCTCGCGGCGTTGCCATGTATTTGTTGGCCGTCACGCGGCTGACCGTGCTCTCGTGCATCTCGATGACTTCGGCGATGTCGCGCAGCGTCAGGGGCCGCAGATGCTGCACGCCGCGCAGGAAAAAGCCTTCCTGGCGCCGCACGATCTCGGTCGAGACCTTGAGGATCGTCGTGGCGCGCTGGTGCAGCGAGCGCACCAGCCAATTGGCCGATTGCATCCGCTCGGCGAGATAGTCGCGGTCCTGCTTGCTGCTCGTCCCTTGGACGATCCGGGCATAGTACTGCTGGTTGACCAGGACGCGCGGCAGGGTCTCGGCATTGAGCTCGATCTGCCAGCCGCCCTTGGCCTGCGGCTTGACCAGCACATCGGGCGTGATCGGCTGGGAGATCTGAGTTTCAAACACCAGGCCCGGCTTGGGGTTGAGCGCCTTGATCTCTTGTATCATCTGGGCGATGTCCTCGGCGTCGACGCCGCAGATCCGGCGCAGTCCCGCGAGGTCGCGCTTGGCCAACAGATCGAGGTGCGCGAGCAGCGCCTGCATGGCGGGATCGAGCCGGTCTTTCTCGCGCAGTTGCAGGCTCAGGCATTCGGCCAATGAGCGGGCGTAGATGCCCGGCGGATCCAGGTGCTGCAGCTTGAGCAGCACCGCGGTAACGCGCTCCTCGAAGCAGCCCAGCAAGGCGGCCACGTCGGCGAGATCGCCGACCAGGTAGCCCGCCTCGTCCAGCATATCGGTGAGATGCAGCGCGATCAGCCGGTCGGCGGGATCGGAGAACTCCATGTTGATCTGCGCCAGCAAATGATCGCGCATCGAGACATCGTTCTGAAGCGTCTGCTCGATGCTGTACTCGTCGTCGTCGAACCCGCCGCCGATCGGCGCCTTGCCCCAGTCGGCAAAGGCTTCGCTGTTGTTCGCCACGCCATCGGAAACCGAATCGTTGCTGAACATGTTGCCGAAGTCGGTATCGAGCGGCGCATCGCCGTCGCTCGGCTGGTGTTCGGAAGCGGTGAGATCGGCGGTATCGGGTCCGTCGCCCTCTCCCTCGTCGTGTCCGGCGCTGTCTTGGCTATCCTTGTCCGGCGCGACTTCGCTGTCCGCGGCGTCCTCGCGCTCGAGCAACGGGTTCTGCTCGAGCTCCTGCTCGATATACGCGGATAGCTCGATATTGGAGAGCTGCAACAGCTTGATCGCCTGTTGCAGTTGCGGCGTCATGACCAAAGCGGTGGTCTGCCGCAGCGTTAGCTTGGGGGTAAGCACCATGGGCGCGCCCTACAGGCTGAACCGCTCTCCGAGATAAACGCGGCGCACGTCTTCGTGCGACACGATCTCCGAGGGCGCGCCCTCCATCAGCACATGACCATCGTGGAGGATATAGGCGCGATCGACGATTTCGAGGGTTTCGCGGACGTTGTGATCGGTGATGAGAACGCCGATGCCGCGGTCCTTGAGATGCAAGACCAGGTCACGAATGTCGCCGATGGCGATCGGATCGATGCCGGCGAGCGGCTCGTCGAGCAGCATGAACTGCGGACGCGACGCCAGCGCCCGGGCAATCTCGACGCGGCGGCGCTCGCCGCCCGATAGGGCCATCGCCGGGGTGCGGGCGAGGTGCGTGATGGAGAATTCCGCGAGCAACTCTTCGAGCATCGCCTCGCGGTTTTCGCGGATCGGCTCGGTGACTTCGAGGATGGAACGGATGTTGTTGGCGACCGACAGCCCGCGGAAGATCGAGGCTTCCTGCGGCAGATAGCCGACGCCCAGCCGGGCGCGGCGATACATCGGCAGGTCGGTAATGTCCTCGCCATCAAGGGTGACTGTGCCATAGTCGGCTGGTAGCAGGCCGGTCATGATGTAGAAGCAAGTGGTCTTGCCGGCGCCATTCGGGCCAAGCAGGCCGACCACCTCGCCGCGCTGCACTTGGATGCTGACGTCGCGCAGAACCGGACGCTTCTTGAAATGCTTGCCGATGTTTTGCGCGCTGAGCCCCGGGTTGTCGCGTATCAGCTGCGGGCCGGAGCGCTGATTTTCCTCGGCGGGAGACGGGCTGGTCGGTGTGGAAGCGGCGCCAGGAGAATCCGGTCGGACCATGATGCGGCTCAGTTCGCGGGACGGCCGGGGGCGCCGGGTGCCGGCGACGCGGCCGCGTCCTCCGGCTTGCGCTCAGGCACGATGAGTGCTCGCACGGGACCGCCCGTACCCTGATTCGTGCTGACGATGCGGCTCACACCTGTACGCAAATTCACTTCCGCGGCTTCACCATTCAGCTGATTCTGGCCTCGCGTAATCTTAACCGATCCAATCAGGTTGGCGATACCAGTTTCCTCCATGTAGACACCGCGGTTGCCGCGGGCCACTTCCTCGGGCGTCGTGATGACCACGTTGCCGAAGGCATCGAGCCGATGCAACCGGCTCTGGTCTGGGTTGCTGGCGCCCCGCGCCGCCGGCTTCTGATTCGGCCGCGCCGCCGGTTTCGCCCCGGGCTTGGCCGGCGTCGGCTTGGTCGAAGCGGGCGTCGCGGCGCGCTGATCGGCGGATTTGAATTGCGCGGTGAGAACGTCCGCACGGATGCGGCGGCCGTCAGTCACCACGATCGCGTCGCCGCGCGCCACCGCCAGATCCTTCTGCTCCCAATATTCCAGGCTGTCGCGCGCCGTGATCTTCTCGCGCGGCGTATTCAGGCGCAAATTCTTCCCGGTCATCACCAGCACGCCGTTGTCGATGGTATAGACCGCGCGGTCGCCGAAGGCTGTGTCGGTCGGCGTGGCGATGCGCACATTGCCGTTGGCTTCGACGCGCCATACCTCGGTGGCGCCGCTCGCCGCTTTGCGGTAATGCGCGGTCAGGGTGTCGCCGTAGACCGTGGTATCGCCTTTCACGGCGCGCGCGTTGCCCCGCGCGATGTAGGTGCTGTCGTTCTGATGCCACTCGATGCCCTGGTCGGCGAAGACCTCGAGCGGCTTGTCGTCGTTACGGCCACCGAGCCCGAGTCCCTGCGCCATGACCACGGCCGCGCCGACCGCCAGCGCGCACAGTGCGCCCAGTCCGATGCGCGCGGCCCGCTTGGCCGCCCGCGCCATCACGGCTTCTTCTTTTGTGCCGGCGCGGAACCCTGGCCGCTGCGCGCGGCGCCCTCCGTATGAGGGTAGAGCACGAGCCGGGACTTTCCGGTGAAGACGATGGTCTTGCCCTTGTCGGTGAAGCGGAAGCCCTCGCCCTCGATTTCGCCCGCGGGTCCTTGGCCGGTCGTCGGCTCGTGGCCTTCGCCGGCGCCGTTGTTCAGGTCGATCGTGGCGCTCGGGCTCTTGAATTCGTAGCCCGAGTCGTGAAACAGATTCACGTCGCCCGACAGATCGAGCTTCTCGGATTTCTGGCCATAAAGGCCGGAGCGGGCGGTGATCGCCACCCAGCTTCCGTCCTTCATGGTCATGTCGGCCTTTGGGTTGTCGAGACTGATGAAATCGGATTTGGCCGATTGCTGGCTCGCAACGTCGGCGGTCACTTCATAGGGCAGATTGTTCTCGTCGAGCCCGGTATAGCGCGGATTGATCATGCTCAGGCTTTCCGCGTCCTCGCGGCCGCCCTGAACCGCGCTTGTCTGGAATGTACCGTCGCGCGAGCGGAGCTGGGGCCACACGATCACCAACGTGATCAGGATGAGCGCGACGGCGGCCGAGACCAGCTTGGTCAGCTGCACGAAGCGCGAGTAGCGCCCACTCGGATGCCGACCGGCCCGCGCCCCGCGAAGCGGCGACGGGGGCGTGTCCGGCTGCCGTGTGCGGGGAACCGGCTGGTTGGCCAAGGGATGGGCGGCCGTGGTCATGCGATACCGGCTCGCAGGCAGTCGTGGACATGGACGATGCCCACAACCTCGCGGCCCTCGACCACGAACAGCGCGGTGATGGCGCGTTCGTTCATGACGGCGAGCGCCTCGGCGGCCAAGGCCTTGGGGCGGATGGTTACCGGCGCGCCGGTCATCACATCGCGCACCATCTTGCTCGGCAGGGTGGGCGACATATGGCGCCGCAAGTCGCCGTCGGTGACGATGCCGATCAGCTTGGCGCGGCCATCGACCACACCGACGCAGCCGAAATGCTTGGCCGTCATCTCGATCAGCGCGTCGGCCATGATGGCGTCCTGGCTGATCAAAGGGATCTCCGAGCCCCGATGCATGATATCGGCGATCTTGAGCAGACGGCGTCCGATCTGGCCGCCCGGGTGGAACTTCTGAAAATCGTCGGCGGTAAAGCCGCGCCGCTCCATGAGGGCCACCGCCAGGGCATCGCCGAGCGCCATCGTCATGGTGGTCGAGGTGGTCGGCGCCAAGCCGATCGGGCAGGCCTCGTCGGCCGGCGGCAGCACGAGCGCCACGTCGGCATTATCGGCGAGCGAGCTGTTGGCGCCGCTGGTGATGGCGATGAGCGGAATACGGAAGCGCCGCGTATGGGCGACGAGATCGGCGAGTTCCGCCGTGCCGCCGGAATTGGAAATGGCGACGACCACGTCGTCCGGCGTCACCATGCCGAGATCGCCATGGCTGGCTTCGGCCGGATGGACGAAGAAGGCCGGCGTGCCGGTCGAGGCGAGCGTCGCGGCGATCTTGTGAGCGATGTGGCCGCTCTTGCCGATGCCCGACACGACGACGCGGCCCTTGCATTTGGCCATACGGTCGAGGGCGGCGGAAAACCGCTCGTCGAGAGCGCGGCCGAGGGCCTCCAGGCCCATCGTCTCGACCTCGAACACACGGCGCGCCACCGCCATGTCGCCGGCGATGACCCGGCTGCGGGCGCTCACGGTGGCCTGGGATTTGATGGGCACCACCTTGCTGCTCGTCGCCTTTGCCTTCGGGGCCTTCATATCCGCTCCGACATGTGATGCAAAATCGCTGATCTGTCCGCCACTTAGACCGAATCCCCAATCCTCATGTTTACTCCAACCGGAGGATCAATCAAAGACTGCAAAAAATTGATGAATAGATGGGGATTAAACCCCATTCCGGCATCGGCTGGCGGAGCGAAAGGCGTTTAGGGCGCGATGAAACCGCGCTCAGTGGGCGAAGATATCCTCTTCGCCCCATCCGGCCAGATCGAGATTGGCGCGGTAGGGCAGGAAGCGGAAGCAGGCCTCGGCCAGTTCGGTGCGACCCTCGCGGGCCAGCATCTCGTCGAGCTTCGCCTTCAGCCGATGCAGGTATAGCACGTCGGAGGCGGCGTACTCGATCTGTTCCTGGGTCAGTTTGGCGGCGCCCCAATCGGAGCTTTGCTGCTGCTTGGAGATTTCGACGCCGATCAGGTCGCGGCAGAGATCCTTGAGCCCATGCCGGTCGGTAAAGGTGCGGGTCAGGCGCGAGGCGATCTTGGTGCAATACACGGGGGTGCAGTCGACGCCCAGGTAATGCTTGATCGCGGCCACATCGAACCGCGCGAAATGGAACAGCTTGGTCACCTTGGGGTCGGCGAGCAGGGCGGCCAGCCGCGGCGCGCGATAGGGAATGGTCTCGCTCGGCCCGGGGAATTGCACCAGATGGGCGTTGCCGTCACCGGCCGACAGTTGAATCAGGCAAAGGCGGTCGCGCAGGTGCCTGAGCCCCATGGTCTCGGAATCGACGGCCACGCTGGCGCCGAAATCGACACCCTCGGGCAGGTCGTGCTGATGCAGGTAGTTGGTCAAACGGCTTCGTTCCGGCCCGGATCGTGTGCGCCGCCGAGGCTCCAGCCAAGGCCGGCGGGGCTGACGGCGGGCTTCGCGTCAGCCGAAAAAAGTTGGTGCCCGGGAGAAGACTCGAACTTCCACGAGGTTTCCCCCACTAGAACCTGAATCTAGCGCGTCTACCAATTCCGCCACCCGGGCACTCTCCGGTAGTCACCGCGGAGCCTGGCTGTGCCGAGGTCGCGAGCCGGTCTGGATAAACGTCGGCGCGAGCAAAGTCAACCAGCGCGCCGGTTTAAAGTGCGGGAACGCCATCGCTGTTGACGCGCCCCAGGCCGACCTAATATAGGCCCGCAGGGCGGCGGGGGCCAGAGCAGCCGATTCTGCGGCTTCAATGCACGCCAGCCCGGCCGTATGCATGGCTATAGTGGCGGAGCACGGGAATTCACGGCCGCGATCAGGGGAAGACGGAATGACAATACGAAACGTGACGGTCTTCGGCGCATCGGGCTTCCTCGGCCGCCACCTCGTGCAGCGTCTGGCGCGCCAGGGCATCCGCGTGAAGGCCGCCGGGCGCCGGCCGCAGAATGCGCAGTTCTTGATGCAGATGGGCGACGTCGGACAGATCGCGCCGATCGGCGTCGACATCACCCGGGATGCCTCCGTGGCTGCCGCGGTGGCGAATGCGGATGCCGTGGTCAACCTCGTCGGCATTCTTTACCAACGGGGCCGCAGCAGCTTCAAGGCGATCCATGTGGACGGTGCCGAGCGTGTGGCGCTCGCCGCACAGCGTGCCGGCGTTCGGCACCTGGTGCATGTTTCGGCGATCGGCGCCGACGCGAATTCGCCCTCTGCCTACGCGCGGACCAAGGCGCTCGGCGAGGGCGCGGTGCGCACCGCGGTGCCCAGCGCCACCGTCGTCCGCCCCAGCGTCGTGTTCGGGCCGGAGGATGATTTCTTCAACCGCTTCGCCTCCATGGCGCGGTTCGCGCCGGCGCTGCCGCTGTTCGGTGGCGGCATCACGCGTTACCAGCCGGTCTATGTCGGCAATGTCGCCGATGCGATCGTCAAAGGCCTGACGGAGTCCGGCAGCGCGGGCAAAACCTACGAACTCGGCGGGCCGCGCGTCTATACGTTCGCCGAGCTCATGGAACTGGTGCTGGCGGTGACCGAGCGCAAACGCGGTCTCGTCAAGCTGCCGTTCTGGATGGCCGATATCGTCGGCACCTTTGCCGGACTCGTTCCCGGCCGCCCGCCCTTGACGCGCGATCAGGCGAAACTGCTGCGCATCGACAATGTGCCGGCGCCGGGCATGCCGGGGCTCGCCGAACTCGGCATCGAGTCCACGGCCTGCGAAGTCATTCTGCCGACCTATCTGGATCGCTACCGCAAGGGCGGTCGTCGGCCGCCCGAATAAGTTTTCGGCGTCAGCATGCCGCCGGGGCGTCAGGCCGGGATGATGTGGGGGCCGCCGAACACGTAGATCCAGATCAGCAACCCAATGCCGAGCAGGATGCGGTAAACCACGAACGGCAGGAAGCTCGCCGTGCGCAGCCAGTTCATCAGGAACGCCACCGCGGCCAACGAGGATAGGAACGCGCCGACTGCGGCAAGCGCCGCGTCCTGCAGCTCGCCGTAGTGGCCGAGCTTGACGATCTCATAAACGCCGAGCAGGCCGGCGCCGAACGTCACCGGCAATGAAATCAGGAACGAGAAGCGCGCGGCGGAAATCCGGTCATAGCTCAGGCCGAGAGCCGCCGTCATGGTGATGCCCGAGCGGCTGGTGCCGGGCACCAGGGCGAGCGCCTGGGCAATGCCGATGAAGATCGCGTGCCGCCACGTCATCTGTCCGACCTGACGGCTGCGGGCGCCGAAGCGGTCGGCGAGGAACAGCAGGATGCCGAAGAAGATCGCATTGAACGCGATCAACGTGACGCTGCGCAGCGAGGTCTCGGCGTAATCCTTGATCAGGAGTCCGACCACGACAGCCGGAATCGTCGCAATCACCACGTGCAGGGTCAACGTCGCGCCGGGGTGGTCGCGCCGCCCGATGGCAGCGGCGCCCAGCCCTTGAATCATCCCCAGAACATCGCGCCAGAAATACACCAGGATGGCAAAAAAGGTGCCGAGATGCAGGGCCGCATCGACCATCAGGCCCTGGTCCGGCCAGCCGGTGATGGCTGGCACAAGGATCAAGTGGGCGGAGGAGCTGATCGGCAGAAGTTCGGTGAACCCCTGCAAAAGGGCAAGAACGAGGATATTGGCTACGGTCACGGGGCCCCCGAGGAACAATCGCGGGCTTATATCATTTAGATTTACATAGCCAAAATCATAAAAAGAACCGAAACGGTCCTAATCGACCCTCAAGGCGACGGGACTTGGCTATGGGGTCCTTGTCAAAAACCGCTTTACCAGAAGATATAGGTCATATATATTGACCTATATCGGTGTTTTCTCTCGCCCCCGCCTGGAAACGGGCCTATAAGGGCTTGAAAAGAGCCCGGTAAGCGGGTTGTGGTCGTTAGCCTCTCTTAAAATCGTGACCGCCGTTTTCACGTCTCGACAACCGTACGTAAAAATTGGGGCCTGCCATGGCGCAGCAGATGCTGAAATTCGTCAAAATCGGAAACCGCATGCCGGACAAGCGTGAGCCCGGCGAGCGCCGTCAGGATTTCGACGAGATCTATGGCGAGTTTCGCGACGCGGAGGCGAGCGCCCAGGCGAGCCGCTGCTCGCAGTGCGGGATCCCGTTCTGCCAAGTGCATTGTCCGGTGCAGAACAACATTCCCGATTGGCTCAAGCTGACCGCCGAGGGCCGGCTCGAGGAGGCCTACGAGGTCTCCGCCGCGACCAACAACTTCCCGGAGATCTGTGGACGGATCTGCCCACAGGACCGCCTGTGCGAGGGCAATTGCGTGCTCGAGCAGTCGGGCCACGGCACCGTCACCATCGGCTCGGTCGAGAAATACATCACGGACACCGCGTTCGAGCGCGGTTGGGTCAAGCCAGTCAAGCCGCGCCGCGAGCTCGGCCAGTCGGTCGCCGTCATCGGCGCCGGCCCCGGCGGCATGGCGGCGGCGGAGCAACTGCGCCGCAAGGGCTATCAGGTCCATATCTACGACCGCTACGACCGGGTCGGCGGCCTGATGATCTATGGCATTCCCAACTTCAAGCTGGAAAAGCACATCGTCGCGCGCCGCGCCGCGCTGCTGCGCGATGCCGGCATCACGCTGCATCTGAATTTTGAGGTGGGCCGCGACGCGAGCCTCGCCGAGCTGCGCCGCAAGCATGACGCGGTACTGATCGCCACCGGTGTCTATAAGGCGCGCGACGCGGCGATGCCCGGTTCCGGCTTGGCCAATATCTTTCAGGCTATGACCTATCTCACCGCGTCGAACCGCAAGGGCCTCGGCGACGATGTGCCGGCGTTCGACGACGGCACCCTCAACGCCGAAGGCAAGCGCGTCGTCGTCATCGGTGGCGGCGATACCGCCATGGATTGCGTGCGCACCGCCGTCCGCCAGGGCGCCAAATCGGTGCAATGCCTCTATCGCCGCGACCGCGCCAACATGCCGGGCTCGCAGCGCGAGGTGAAGCACGCCGAGGAAGAGGGCGTGAAGTTCGTCTGGCTCGCCCAGCCGGAAGCCTATCTCGGCAACGGTGCGGTGACGGGCGTGAGGGCGAGCAAGATCCATCTCGGCGTGCCCGACGCGACCGGTCGCCAGACGCCGCAGCCGATCGCCGGCTCGCACTTTACGGTCAAGGCCGACATGGTGATCACCGCGCTCGGCTTCGATCCGGAGAATCTGCCGGTGCTGTTCGACGCGCCCGAGCTCGCCGTTACGCGCTGGGGCACGCTCAAGATCAACTACCGCACGCTGATGACCAACCTCGACGGCGTGTTCGGCGCGGGCGACATCGTGCGCGGCGCCTCGCTCGTGGTCTGGGCGATCCGCGACGGCCGCGACGCGGCCGAAAGCATCCACAATTATCTGGTGGCCCAGGCGGCCGGCGCGCATGACGCCGAGCCGGCGATGGCCGCCGCGTCCTGACGCGTATCCTGAGAAGGAGAAGCAAATGGTTCGGGGAATCAGGCGCGTAATCGCGGTTGCGGTGCTGATGGTTACGGCCGGCGTGTGGCTGGCGCAGGCTCAGGCGCGAGCCCAGGGCGCTCCGGATTCCGCTGCGGTCGACGAGGCGCGCAAGCTGCTGGCGGCCACCAAGACCGGCCAAATGGTCGACCAAATGGCGACGAGCCAAATGCAGATCCTTACCAACGTCATCGCCAAGGCCAATCCCGGTTCGGAAGCGGCCGTCCGGCAGATCATGGAAGAGGTCTTCCTGCCCGAGTTCCGCGACACGATGCCGGCGCTGATCAATGAGATGGCGACTCTCTACACCGTGCACTTCACCGCGGAAGAGCTTCGCGCCCTGAACGCGTTCTATGCCACGCCGATCGGCATCAAGACGATCAAAACGATGCCGGTTTTGATGCAGCAGGGCATGCAGATGGGCAAGATCTGGGGCCAGAAGGTCATGGAAAGCGCGTTCAAGAAAGCGGAGCCGAAGTTTCGCGAGCGCGGTATCAAACTCTGAGGAAGATGGTTATGAGCAGCACCATTCGCAATTTCGGCGCATCCTTTATCGCCGAATGGGATGCCAACGTGGCCCATCTCGCCGCAAGGGGCATGTACGACCCGGCCAACGAGCATGACGCCTGCGGCGTCGGCCTCGTCGCCGCGCTCGACGGCAAGCCGCGCCGCGAAGTGGTCGAGGCGGGCATCGCCGCGCTCAAGTCCGTGTGGCACCGCGGCGCGGTGGACGCCGACGGCAAGACCGGCGACGGCGCCGGCATCC
>CAZOBN010000065.1:0-17477 GCA_964577835.1 uncultured Rhizobiaceae bacterium | reverse complement strand
CGAACACCAGCTCCTGCTCGCGCGCATAGATTTCGGGCGAGGTGTAGATCCAATAAGGGATGCGGGTCGCACCCTCTTCCGGCCAATGCAGATCGAACGACGGCGAATTCTTCAACTCGGTGCTCATGGTCCCCCACTGCTCACGCTTGTTATATGTGCTTTTAGAAGCATAGACCCTGGCGCGGGCGCTATTCAACGGTCAGGCGGGGCCATTCGCTGCCGCGCACCGCAGCTTGCGGATGCGAATCCGTCACAATTGGCGCCCTTGGAACGGTCACCCGTTCACGCAGGTCAAGACCGGAAACAGCGGTTCGTGGATGGCCGGACCAAGTGCATGGCTGTTCGGTTGAGGCCGAGGCCGTTGGCATGCGCCGGTTCGTGGATGCCCCGGACGGGCCTGTCCTTGGGCCGCGCAACGCGCGGACCCGAGGGCCGGGGCATGACGGTTTTTATGGGAGTTCCGCCCTGTTCCGTCATGGCCCGGCCGCGTGCGCAGGCGCGCATGCGCATGACGCCCGTGGATCCATTCGTCACGTCGAGGCTCTCTCCTACACCCGTCATGGCCCGATTCAATCGGGCCATCTTTCTCCAGCGAGCGTCTTAAGCCGGCAATCGCGAATGTCGGCGGGAGATGGCCCGGTCGAGCCGTGCCATGACGAATGAGGAATGAGTCGAATCGTCGACCATCTGTGCAACGTGGCCCCACCATTGTGTCATCCCCGATTCAGTCGGGCCAATCCACGTCATGCTGTCGCCTGAGCGTATGGTGCGGTCAACCGGGCTTCGACACGCCGAGATAGTCCGAGGCGAGCTCGAGATAATCGCCGATGGCGTGCTTGAAACCGGCGAAATCCTCGTCGGTCAGCTTGCGGAAGAACTTGGCCGGGCTGCCCGCCCAGAGCTCGCCCGATTTGACCCGCTTGCCGGGCGTCACCATGGCGCCGGCGGCGACCATGGCGCCATCCTCCACCACCGCCTGGTCGAGGATCACCGAGCCCATGCCGATGAAGGCGCCGTCGCCCAGCGTGCAGGCATGGATGATCGCGCCGTGGCCGATCAGCACGTCCTCGCCGATGTAGGTGCCGCTACGCCCCTTGGCGACATGGATCACCGCGTTGTCCTGGATGTTGCTGCGCGCGCCGACGCGGATCTCGTGCATGTCGCCGCGCAGCACCGCGCCGAACCAGACGTTCGCCCGGTCGGCCAGCACCACGTCGCCGATGATCGAGGCGCTGGGCGCCACGAACACGTCCTTGCCGAACTTCGGCATCACGTTGCGATAAGGCAGAATAAAACCAGTCTGGGCCATGCGATGACAATCCTCCGCTGACGGTGGTGCGTGGTGGTTTAGGGAAACAGGGCTTCCTGCTCGAGCGACGTGGTCTCGGGCAGGCCGGCCTGCAGGTTGAAGTTCTGGATCGCCTGACCGGACGCGCCTTTCACCAGGTTGTCGATCACCGACAACACGATGGCACGGCCCTTCACGCGATCGGCGAAGACGCCGATCAGGCAGCGGTTGGTGCCGCGCACATGGCGCGTCGCCGGCGCGATGCCGGCCGGCACCACGCGGACGAACGGCTCGTTGGTGTAGCGCTCGCTCAGCGTCGCGCGCAGAT
The DNA here is from genome assembly GCA_964577835.1 of uncultured Rhizobiaceae bacterium. Classification (GTDB taxonomy): domain Bacteria; phylum Pseudomonadota; class Alphaproteobacteria; order SMXQ01; family SMXQ01; genus CAVVYA01. The sequence goes on along the minus strand of CAZOBN010000065.1, from coordinate 15,861 downwards.
CGTCCGCCGTCGCGCCGTTGGCGAGCTTGACATAGATGCTCGACAGGATGCCGCGGCTCATCGGCATCAGGTGCGCGGTGAAGTTGACCACGATATCGCGCCCCGCCGCCGTCGACAGCCCTTGCTCGATCTCCGGCGCATGCCGATGGTTGGCGACGCCGTAGGCATGGATGCCTTCGGCGACCTCGGCGAACAGATTGGCTTCCTTGGCCTCGCGTCCGGCGCCGGTAACGCCCGACTTGGCGTCGATGATGATGTCGCCGGTGTCGATCGCGCCGGCCTCGATCAGCGGGATCAGCGGCAATTGCGCCGAGGTCGGATAGCACCCCGGATTGGCGATCAGCCGCGCTGTCTTCACCGCTTCGCGCGCCAGCTCGGTCAGGCCGTAGACCGCGTCCTTCTGCAGTTCGGGCGCGAGATGCTCGTGGCCGTACCACTTGGCGTAGGTGGCGACATCGCGCAGCCGGAAGTCGGCCGACAAGTCAATCACCTTGAGATGCTTCGGCAGGCCCGCGACCACTTCCTGGGTCAAGCCGTGGGGCAGCGCACAGAACACCGCGTCGATGCCGGTGAAATCCACATCGGCGATCTTCACCAGCTTGGGCAGGGCAAGCCCGCCGAGATGGGGAAACACCTCGCCCAGCGCGGCGCCCGCACGCTTCTCCGCGGTCAGCGCCGCGATGCGCACATGGGGATGGTGGGCGAGCAGACGTACGAGCTCGGCGCCCGTGTAGCCGCTCGCGCCCAGGATGGCGACGTTGATCGTGTTCTTGGCCACGGAATTGCCTGTCGTAGTCATGGTTCACCTATAGACCGCCGGGTGCCGCAAGAAAAGCGCGCTTCCCGAAAAGCGTTGATCTGTCATAAGTTGGCTCATCAATTCCAACCCATTATGTTTTCCCCTCCCCCACTCCGGGGGAGGATGGGTGGGGGTGAAGCATTCGGAAAAGTCGCCCCCCACCCTAACCCTCCCCCACTCCGGGGGGAGGGAATCCAAACCCAAAGAAAAAGGGCGCTCCTCTCGGAGCGCCCTTGGAGTGGGGGCTGTGAAGCCCCGCCAAGAATTAACGCTTCGAGAACTGGTGGCTGCGGCGCGCCTTGTGGCGGCCGTACTTCTTTCGCTCGACGACGCGCGGGTCGCGGGTCAGGAAGCCGCCCGCCTTCAGCGCCTTGCGCAACGCCGGCTCGAAGAGGGTGAGCGCCTTGGAAATGCCGTGACGCACCGCGCCGGCCTGACCCGACAGACCGCCGCCGACGACCGTGGCAACCACGTCATATTGGTCTTTGCGCGCCACCACATGGAACGGCTGGTCGATGACCATGCGCAGCACGGGCCGCGCGAAATAGCTCGTCCAATCGCGATCGTTGATCGTGATCTTGCCTTTGCCCGGCTTGAGCCAGACGCGCGCGATGGCATTCTTGCGCTTGCCGGTGGCATAGCTGCGGCCCTGCTTGTCGATTTTCGGCTCGGGCAGGGTTTCGGTCGCCGCTACGGGCCCGCCCTTCAGATCGGCCAAGCTGCCGAGAGTCTGTGTTTCGGTGGCCATGCTCAGGCGCTCCTCTTGTTCTTCGGATTCATCGCCGCGACGTCGAGAACCTCGGGGTTCTGCGCCTCGTGGGGATGCTGAGCGCCGGCATAGACGCGCAGGTTGCGCATGATCTGGCGGCCCAGATTATTGCGGGTCAGCATGCGCTCGACCGCCTTGGTGATGACGCGCTCGGGATTGGCGCCGCCCAGGATTTGGCCGACGCTGCGCCCCTTGATGCCGCCGGGATGGCCGGTGTGCCAGTAGAACACCTTGTCCTGCAGCTTCTTGCCGGTCACCTTCACCTTCTCGGCATTGATGACGATGATGTTGTCGCCGGTGTCGACGTGCGGCGTGAAGGTCGGCCGATGCTTGCCGCGCAGGCGGGTGGCGATGACCGTGGCGAGGCGGCCCAGAATGAGCCCGTCCGCATCGATCACGACCCACTTCTTGGTTACGTCGGCGGGCCGAGCGGAATAAGTTTTCATATCGCTTCCTATTGGGCCCGAGGGCCAGAGGCTGGAGAGACCGGACGGTCGCGCGGACGCGCCCCTCCGGGAAGGCGCGAAGTATGCCAGAAGTTCGCCCGGGGTCAATGGAAATGGCTGGTAATTGTGGACTATTTTAGTGCGGTATTATAATACCGTAAATACGCCAGAGGCAAGGCGCGGACCCCGATAAACCGCGTTTGCGGCCTTGGCAACACGCCGCGATCATGGCTACCTGACGTCTAAATCTCACGGAGAAAGTCGATTCGATGGCCGATCCCTTTGCCGGCAAGGGCTTCGAGACGCGCGCGGTTCATGCCGGCGCCCCGCCCGATGCCGCGACCGGCGCACGCACCGTGCCGATCTATCAGACCACGTCCTTCACGTTCGAATCGACGGACCAGGCGGCGCGCCTGTTCAACCTGGAGGAATTCGGCAACATCTATTCGCGCCTGACCAACCCGACGGTCGGCGCGCTGGAGAAGCGGCTGACGAGCCTGGAGGGCGGCGTCGGCGCCACCGCCACGGCCTCCGGCCATGCGGCGCAATTTCTCGCCCTCCTGCCGCTGCTGCAGTCAGGCGACGAATTCATCGCCTCGCGCAATCTCTACGGCGGCTCGATCACTCAGTTCAGCCAGTCGTTTTCGCGGCTCGGCTGGACGGCACGCTTCGTCGAGCCCGAGGCGGAGATGTTTCGCCGCGCCCTCACCCCGCGCACCAAGGCGATCTTCATCGAGAATCTCGCCAATCCCGGCGGCATCGTCGTCGACATCGAAGCTGTCGCCGCCGTCGCCCATGACGCCGGCATCCCGCTGGTCGTCGACAGCACCCTGTCGACGCCCTTTCTGTCCCAGCCGTTCCAATGGGGCGCCGACCTCGTGGTGCATTCCACGACGAAGTTTCTCGGCGGCCATGGCAACTCGATCGGCGGCGCCGTGATCGACGGCGGTCGCTTCGACTGGTCGCGCATCCCCGCCCTCGCCCAGCCCAATCGCGCCTATCACGATCTCGTCTTCGCCGAAGCCTTCGGCAAGCTCGCTTACACGGTCTATGGCCATGCGGTCGGCTTGCGCGATTTCGGCGCTGCGATGGCGCCGATGAACGCCTTTCTGACACTCACCGGCATCGAGACCCTGCCGCTGCGCATGGCGCGCCATTGCGAAAACGCGCTCGCCGTCGCGCGCTTCCTGGAAAAGGATCGTCGCGTCGCGTGGGTGTCCTACGCCGGGCTCGAGTCGAGTCCGTTCCATGACCTCGCGCGCAAATATCTGCCGAACGGCGCCGGCGCGGTCTTCACCTTCGGCCTCAAGGGCGGCTACGAGGCCGGTGTCAAGCTGGTGGAAGCCTGCAAGCTGTTCTCCCATCTCGCCAACGTGGGCGACACGCGCAGCCTGATCATCCATCCCGCCTCCACCACCCATCGCCAACTGTCGGATGCCGATCGCGTGGCCGCGGGCGCCGGGCCCGACGTGGTGCGGCTGTCGGTCGGCATCGAAACCGTCGAAGACATCATCGCCGATCTGGACCAGGCCTTGGCGAAAGCCGCCCTTTAAATCGCATCACCGAGGCGCAAGGCCGCTCACGTTCAGCGGCTTGCCAGCATGGGCGATCCTTGCCATCATCGCGCCATGGCCAAAGTCGTCTTCACGCCCAACCTGGAGCGGCACGTCGCCTGTCCCATGCGGCAGGCGGCGGGTGACACGGTGCGTGCCGTGCTCGCCGCCGTGTTCGCCGAGAATCCGAAGCTGCGCTCCTATATCCTCGACGACCAGGAGCGTCTGCGTCAGCACGTCCATATCTACATCAACGACGAGCGTATCGCCGACACCATCGCGTTGAGCGACATGATCGGCGCCGACGATGAACTGTTCGTATTCCAGGCCCTGTCGGGCGGATAAGGAGAGAGACGATGAGCGATCGCTTGCTGGTCGGCACGCGCAAGGGGCTGTTCGAGGTGCGCCGGCAAAACGGCGCGTGGGCGGTCAACAAGCCCGCCTTCCTCGGCCAGCCGGTCTCCATGGTGCTGCGCGATCCGCGCGACAAGACGCTCTACGCGGCGCTGGCGCTCGGCCATTTCGGCACCCACCTGCATCGTTCGACCGACGACGGCAAGAGCTGGACCGAAGTCGCCTGTCCCGCCTTCGCCAAGGTCGAGGGCGCGACCGAGGACGCCGCCAAGGCGCCGAGCGTGTCGCTGATCTGGTCGCTCGAACCCGGCGGCCGCGATCAGCCGGGCCATCTGTGGGCCGGCACGATTCCCGGCGGACTGTTTCAATCTCGCGATCGCGGCGACTCGTGGTCTCTGGTGGAGCCATTGTGGAACCGACCCGAGCGCCCCAAATGGGCCAGCGGCGGCTACGATCATCCCGGCATCCATTCGATCTGCGTCGATCCGCGGGATGCGCGCCGCCTGACGCTCGCGGTGTCCACCGGCGGCGTCTGGCGGAGCGACGACGCGGGCGCCTCGTGGCGCCTCGGCGGGCCCGGCATGTATGCGGAATACATGCCGCCCGAAGGCCGCGAGGATCCGACCATGCAGGATGTGCATCGCATGATGCAGAGCCCGACGCGGCCCGACGTGCTCTGGGCGCAGCACCACAACGGCGTGTTCCGCTCCACCGACGGCGCGGACTCGTGGCAGGAGATCACCGCGATCCAGCCGGCGAAGTTCGGCTTCGCCGTGGCCGTCCATCCGACCGATCCGGAGACGGCATGGTTCGCGCCGGCGATCAAGGACGAGCTGCGCATTCCGGTCGATGGCGCCGTGGTGGTTGCGCGCACCCGCGACGGCGGACGCTCCTTCACGGTGCTGCGCGACGGCCTGCCGCAACGGAACGCCTATGACCTGGTCTATCGCCATGGCCTGGCGGTGGACGAGACAGGAGAGCGTCTCGCCATGGGCTCGACGACGGGTCATCTGTGGCTTTCGGAGAATGCCGGCGACCGCTGGACGCAGATCGACGCCAGCCTGCCGCTGATCGCCTGCGTGCGCTTCGCCTGACGGGTTACTCGGCCGCGCCCACGGGCACGGCCATGGGCTTGCGCGATTCGCCGGGCAGCAGCAACCCAGCGAGCACCACGATGCCCGCGGCCATCGCCAGCACGGTATAGAGCCAGGCGAACGAGCCGGTCGTTTCGTGGAGCCAGGCGAGGAGTTGAACCGCGACCGGCCCGACACCGAGCGACAGCACGAACTTGGCGCCGAAAGCCGAACCGCGCCAGCGCGCCGACGTGTAGCGCGCCATCAGCACGTTCTCGGCCGGCAGCGACCCGACACTCGTGACGACCATGAGAGCGGCCGCGACGAAGAACGGAAGACCGGAAAGCGCGGCGGCGGCAGCGAGCAGCGGCACCTGCACCAAATAGCTCAGCACATAGACGGCGCGCAGCGGGTAGCGGTCGGCGAGCCAGCCCGCCGGTATCTGCAAGGCGCCCGCCGCGAGATAGATGGCGGTGAACAGTATGCCGGCGCCGAGCGCGCCCGCCCATTCGGGAATGCGGTCGGCCAACGCTTTCGGCATGGCGACCTGGGTCGCCTGATAGACAAGACCACCGAGGAACACGGTCAGCGACAGCACGAAGAACGTGCGCACCACGTCGCTGCGCGAGGCTTCCTTCTGCGGCGTCCGGTCGCCCGCCACATCCACGACGTTGCGCGTGGCGATGGCGACCAAGAGCGCGAGGCCGGTCACCACCGATACCGCGCCGGGAATCCAGAACGCCGCGCGCCAGTCGATCAGGTCGATCAGGCCGCCGGCGGTCATGCCGGCAAGCGCGACGCCGAGGCTGCCGAACACGCCGAACACGCCAAGCGCCATGCCGCGGTTGACGGCGGTCTTGACGAGCCAGGCCATGCCGACAGGGTGATAGATCGAGGCGAACAGGCCGAGCGCGGCGAGCGCCGCGGTCATCTCGAGCGGATCGCGCGCCAGCGCGCAGGCGATGGCGGAAGCGCCCGCGCCGATGAAGAACGCCACCATCATGCCCGGCGTGCTCCAGCGGTCGCCGAGCAGCCCAGCGACGGGCGCGCCGAGCCCGACCAGAAGCGCGCCGACGGTCCACAAGCCGATCAGGTTGCCATAGGGCAGCGCCCACTCGGTTTCCAGAGCCAGCACGACCGTGAGGAACAGCGCGACCAGCAGATGCATATAGCCGTGGCCGAGCCAGGCAAAAAGTTGAGACAGGCGTGCGGAGCGATCAAGCATGCTTCGGTTATAGGCGCAGCGAAATCCGGGAACAAGCGTGCCCGGAATGTGGCGACACGCCCAGAAGGGTACAGCCGTGAAGGCGCATCGACGTTTCTTCTCCTCCCCCTCGATGGGGGAGGATGGGTGGGGGTGGAGCAACGAGAAATCGCCCCCCACCCTGACCCCACCAAGGGGGGAGGGAAAACGCCAACTTGCTATCGATGCCTTGCTCGCCGACGCCTTTCTCGATCTACGGCGCGCGCGTTTCGTCGCGCACCCAATCGAGGAAGTCCTCGTTGCCATCCGCGATCGGCCAGGCCACCACGCAAGGCACCGTGTAACTATGCAGTTCGCCGACGCGGAGCTTCAGCGCTTCGAGCAGGTCGGCCCGCGTTTTGAGGATCAGGCTGACCTCGTTTTCGCGCTGGACCTGGCCCTGCCACCAGAACAGCGAGGTCACGCTCTCGGTGATGTTGGCGCAGGCGGCGAGCCGTTCCTCGACCAGAACGGTGGCGAGCGCGAGCGCCTCGTCCCGGTTCGGCGCGGTGATATAGACGATCATCACGGGTTGTTTGGCCATCGCTGCCTTCGCCTCGGCTCGGCGAGGCGCCACTGTCTCCGACGGGATCCTGGCTCGGACGGTATCTTGGCGAACCGACGAATCTCCACTACAGTCGGCACAATATCATCTTCGGGAGATCGGGGGCTCTCCATGGTGACGGATCATTCCGACGCCCATTCTGCCGATGTTTATGCTTGGCCCGGCAAGCCCAGTCCGGTCCAACTCGCTTGGCTCAAGCGCGGGCTGCAACAGCCCGGCGGCAAGCTGCCGCTGTTCGACCGCGAGGGTCAACGCGTCGATCCGCGTACCGTGCAGACCTGCATCGACCAAGGTTGGGCCGAGCCGTGGTTTCGCAATCCGCTGAAACCCGATTGGCTGATCTGCAAGCTGACCGAAAAGGGTCGCCGAATCCTCCTCGAGCATTAGCATTCTCGCGCCGTCTGAGACGCCCCCAGCGGTTGCATCGGCCACGCCGGCTCGCAATCTATAGGCGTAACGTGACTGTGCCATACAACTGGCAGTTGTCACTTTTTTGACTCTCCTGTCCTTTTTGTGCCTCCCTGGTGACAATGTTTTGCCGCTGGGAACCACGGCGTTCGGGCTCTATCAAACCGCCTACCACGTTCGACGGGTCGAGGGGGGCTCCTAGCGAAAACTTCGGAAAATTGGTTCCGTGCAAATGCATGGCCCACCAGGACCACGTGGCCAGAGCGACGTGTATAGCCGAAAAGCATATTTAAAAACATCTAGCAAAGGAGGGTCCGTGTTGGTTTCAGCAACCCAACCCCGCGAGCAGATCGAGCCCGCAAGCCTTGTCGCATTTACGACTCCCACCCATCTGCAATGCCTCGTCGTCGCGGGCCGCCATCACGGCGTCCATTTCGTCGCCGAACAGCTTGCCAAGGAATTCGAACTTGGCGCCGAAGAGCCCGATAGCGGTACCCTCCATTCCATCGCCGATCATCTTGGCCTCGAGCTTGGCCATGCGAGCCTTTCCGACATCGACTTCCGTCGCAACGCGCCCGCTTTGCCGGCCATTCTGCCGCTCAAGAACGGCAATGCCCTGCTGCTGCTCTCGGTCGCCGAGATGGCCGATGGCCCGACCGCCCGGCTTTATGACCCGATCGTGGGCGAGGCCACTCCGTTGGTCATCGATCTCGACCGGCTGCTCGCCGCCGCCAGCGGCGAGATCATCCTGATCAAGAAGAACGAGGCTTCCCACAGCGAAGCGCCAGCGTCGTTCGGTGTCGGCCGGCTGTTCCAAGAGGTCGCCCGCGAGAAACGGTTGTTCCGCGACATCGCACTGGCCGCCGCGATGATGAGCATTCTGGCGCTGGCGCCTGCCGTGTTCTGGCAGCTCATCGTCGACCGCGTGCTGGTCTACAAAAGCCTGTCGACGCTCAACGTGCTGGTCGCCGGCATGGCCCTGCTCGTCGTTTTCGAGATGATGTTCGGCTATCTGCGGCGCGCCCTCATTCTGGTCGCCACCGCGCGCATCGATGCCCGGCTTTCGTCTTTCGTCTTCGGCAAGCTGCTCAATCTCGGAATCGAGTTCTTCGAGCGGACGGCGACCGGCGTGGTGACCCGCGACGTCAACGAAGTCTGGCGCATCCGCAATTTCCTGACCGGCCAGTTGTTCGGCACCATGCTCGACGCCATCGTTCTGCTGGTCGTCCTGCCGGTCATGTTCTGGTTCAGCCCGATGCTGGCGAGCATCGTGCTCGGCCTCGGCATCCTGATGGTGGCCGTCATCGTCGGCTTCCTGCCGTTCATCCGGCGCCGCGCCACCCGCGCCTTCGACGCCGAGGGCAAGCAAAACGCCTATCTAATCGAATCGGTGCAGGGTATCCGCACGGTCAAATCCCTCGCCGTCGAGCGCCAGCGCCGCCGCGTGTGGGACCGCAACGTGGCCGACGCAGCGCGTCTGCGTCGCGAGGCGGGCGGCCTGGTGAACGTGGTGCAGACCATCGTCTCGCCGCTCGAAAAGATGATGACCAGCGGTGTCATCGCCCTTGCCGCCTACATGGCCGTCACCAGCGACAATCCGCTCATGGTCGGCACCCTGATCGCCTTCGGCATGCTGTCGCAGCGCGTCGCCCAGCCGCTCATCCAGCTCGCCTATCTGGTGCAGCAGTTCGACGAAGCGAGCCGCGCCGTCCGCACGGTCGCCGAAGTCGTCAACCAGCCGCCCGAGGAAGGGCGTGGCATCGGCGGCCTGAGCACCCAGATCGAGGGCACCGTCGAGTTCTCCGGCGTGCGCTTCCGCTACCCGGGCGCCTCCAGCATGGCGCTCAACGAAGTGTCCTTCAAGGTCCCGGCCGGGAGCATCTTCGGCATCATGGGGCGCAGCGGCTCGGGCAAGACGACCATCACCCGTCTGCTCCAGGGCCTGCACCGCCAGTACGACGGCCTGATCCGGATCGACGGCACCGATATCCGCGCCATCGACCTCGACCACATGCGGCGCAGTACGGGCGTCGTCCTGCAGGATAGCTTCCTGTTCTCCGGCTCGATCCGCGACAACATCGCGGCCAGCGCCTCCGGTGCCAGCTTCGAGCAGATCGTCACCGCCGCCCGCATGGCGGGTGCGGAGGAGTTTATCGAGCGCCTGCCGCGCGGCTACGACACCTTGATCGAGGAAGGCGGCAGCAACCTGTCGGGCGGTCAGCGCCAGCGCCTCGCGATCGCTCGCGCCCTGCTGCCCGACCCCGCCCTGCTGATCTTCGACGAGGCGACCAGCGCGCTCGACCCGGAGAGCGAGGCGATCATCAACACCAATCTGGCGCGCATCGCCAAGAACCGCACGGTGATCGTGATTTCGCACCGCCTGTCGTCTCTAGTGGCGGCCGATGCGATCCTCGCCCTCGACAACGGCCGCGTCGTCGACGTGGGCAAGCATGAGCAGCTTCTCGGCCGCTGCGACCTTTATCGCAAGCTGTGGCGCCAGCAGAACTTCCACGCCGAACTGTCCGTCGTCACCGGAGCCGCCCAATGAGCATGACCACGACCATAAAATCGCTACCCTCCGTCAAGTCATTGCCCGGCATTCCGGCCCTGCGTGGCGGCCGGCAGTCGCTCTCGACGGAGCGGACCATCGCCCGCTTCCAGTCCGAGGTGGAGAACCTCGCCTGCGAGAAGGAACCGGTGGCCCAACGCTACACGCTGTTCATCATCATCGGCGTGATACTCCTCAGCTTGGGACTCTCCGCGGTGGTCAAGATGGACCGCGTGGTGACCGGCACCGGCCAGTTGGCGACCCAGGACCCGACCGTGGTGGTGCAGTCGCTCAACCGCGCCATCATCAAGTCGATCAACGTGAAAGCCGGCGACCGGGTCAAGGCAGGCGACATTCTGGCCACCCTCGATCCGACGTTCGCGACGGCCGACGTGGCGCAACTCGAGGTTCAGATCGAGAGCTTCGATGCCGACATCGCCCGTCTGACCGCCGAGCTCGCCGACCAGCCGCTGCAGACCGAAGTCATTCCGGCGCGTTACGCAGCCCTGCAGCAGAGTCTGTATCGGCAGCGCCAAACCCAGCGTGTCGAACAAATCCGCGCGCTCGATTCGAAAATCGAGATGGCCGAGGCCACGGTGACGAAGCTCAAGGCCGATCAGGACCGCTACACCGAGCGCGCCAAGATCGTCGGCGAGGTCGAGCAGATGCGCCGCACCCTGGCCCAGCAGCAGACCGGCAGCCGGCTCAACCTGCTGCAAGCCATGGATCAGAGGCTCGAGGTCCTGCGCAATATGGACCTCGCCACCAATGGCATGGCCGAGGCCACCCACCAGATCGAGACCGCGCGGGCCGAGCGCGAATCCTTCCTCGAGAACTGGCGCACTCAGGCCAATCTCGAAATGGTCAAGGCGCAGACATCTCGCGATTCGGCCGAGGAGCAGCTCGTCAAAGCGCGCAAAAATCAAGATCTCGTCGATTTGCGCGCGCCGACCGATGCGGTGGTACAACAGATCGCCCGATTGTCCGTGGGTTCGGTGCTGTCCGAAGCCGTGCCGCTGTTCACGCTCGTGCCGGTCAACGCGCCGCTCGAGGCGGAAGTGGCGATCGATGCGCGCGACATCGGCTTCATCCGCGAGGGCGATCCGGTCGCCATCAAGGTCGAAGCCTACAATTACCTGCGTCACGGCACCGTCGAGGGCCATGTGAAGCTGATCAGCGAGGACGCGTTCAAGCAGGAACAGGGCAGTCAGGCGCCGGTGCGGCCCTACTACCGCGCCATCGTGACCATCGACAAGATGGCGCTGGCCAACGTGCCCGCGGGTTTCAGGCTGAACACCGGCATGCCGGTCACCGCCGACGTCAAGGTCGGCGAGCGCACCCTGCTGTCCTACCTGACCCATGGCGCCTTGCGCAGCCTGAACGAAGGGATGCGCGAGCCGTGAGAAAGACGCTCGAGTTCATCGCCGCCGCCGTCGGCGCTTTGAATCCGCTCCGGAAGCTGCGTCATCCGGTCGCCCGGATCCGTGCGGCGGCGATCGGCGGCAATGTCGAGGCCCAATATCAGCTCGGCGAATCCTACCTCGCGGGCTGGTGCGTGTCGCGGCAGCCTCTGATTGGCGCGAAATGGCTGTTGCTCGCGGCCAACCAGGGTCACGTCCGGGCGCAGCACAGCCTGAGCCTGCTCTATATGACCGGCGCGACCGCGAGCGGCGATGCGGCCTCATGGCTGGCGGAATCGAAAGCGGTCGGGGCGGCGGCCGGCAACGCGGATCTGCTCTATCCGGAGGGACTCGACGTCGCGCCAGACCTGGAGAAAGCCGTCGCCTTCGCCCGGGCCGCGGCTGAACAGGGGTGGGGGCCCGCACAGGCCAATCTCGGCATGTTCTATCTCCGCGGCATGGGCTGCAAGGCGAACTTCGCCAAGGCCCGCGAATGGTCGCTACGCGCCGCGGCGCAGAAGGAATCCGTCGGCGGCCTGGCACTCGGTGTGATCTACGAGCACGGCTTCGGCGTCGAGCGCGATCTTTACGCGGCCGCCCGCTGGTATGCCATGGCGGCCGACCTCGGCAACGATGCCGCCGCGACCGGCCTCGGGCTGTTTTACCTCGACGGCCTGGGCGTCGAGCGCGATATCGCCAAGGCCCGCCAGTTGCTCGTCGGGCCGGCGAGCCGAGGCAACGAAATGGCGAAGAACGGTTTGGCGGAAGTCTATGCCGCGATGGAAGCGGAAGCGCAAACCGAGCGCCCTCAACGGAACGTCAACGCCGACATTACCCGACAGGCGGTGTGAGGCGCGATGTAGGACGCCGCGACGTCCTTGGAGCCGGATTTAATCAGAAATTTGAAACGGAAAGGAATTGACCTATGGCACTTCCAGTATCGGGACTGACCCTCACCTATGCCGAGGAGTTCAACAGCATCGCTTATGCCGGCTACAGCAAGATGACGACTGGAAGCCATACATGGAATACCACCCTGAGCGGCGGCGTCCGCTCGCTGACCGGCAACGCCGAAAAGCAATACTACATGGATCCCGGCTACCTGGGGTTGGGCGTCAATCCGTTTTCCGTCAGCAATGGCGTGCTCAACATCAAGGCGGCGCCCTCGTCGGCTGCCGTCAAGTCGAAGATTTACGGCTACAATTATACCTCGGGCGTTCTGACGACCCAGAATCAGTTTTCCCAGCAGTACGGCTATTTCGAAGTGCGCGCCAAAATTCCCGGCGGCGGCAAGGGACTGTGGCCCGCATTCTGGATGCTACCCTCCAAAGGCGGCTGGCCGCCGGAGCTCGACATTCTCGAGGCCATCGGCAGCGCGCCCTACTATCTCCACCAGGGCATCCACTCCACGAACGGCAGCAAGGGCCTCGGCGCGAACACGCCGAACAATAATTCGCTCGACTTTCACACCTACGGCATGGACTGGACCAAGGACAAGATCACGTTCTATTACGATGGCGTGAAACGCGCGGAGTTCGCCGCCACGGTGGACCTCAACACCCCGATGTACATGATCCTGAATCAGGCGGTCGGCGGCAATTGGCCGGGCAGCCCGGACAGCACGACCGATTGGTCCAAGGCCAACTTTCAGGTCGACTACGTGCGCGCCTACAAACACGGTGGCGCCACGCCGACGCCAACGCCCACACCGACCCCGACCGGCGACGCCGTCCTCAGCAACACCATGAACTCGTCGGACCTGAGCGACAGCTATCGTGCCGCGGCAACTGGCGCGAGCACGACCCGCACCTATACGGCGAGCCAAATGGCGATCGCCGGGGTCAATTCCCCGACCACCGTCACCGTGGCTTACAATGCGGAAAAGGACATCACGATCACCAACAACGGCGCATGGGCTGGTGTTCGCAATGCCTCAGTAAAGTCGAATGCCGTGGGCGACGTCACGATCCGCAATTTCGTGGACGCTCAAATTGCCCTCAACGACACCGCTCGCGTCATCAATGTGGCCGGGGCGAAGCGCGGCAACATCACCATGGGTGCGGGCAGCGACAGCATCACGGTGACGGCGCAGAGCAACAGCACCGACATGAACCTGATGACCATCAACGCCGGCAATGGCAACAACCGGGTGAGCTTCTCGGGCGCCTCCAATACCCGGGTCAGCGCCACAACCGGCAGCGGAACCGATACCATCACCGTCTTTGGTCAGGCGTCGGGTACCGTCAATGCCGGATCGAATAACGACCGCATCAACACCCGGACCAGCGGGACTTCGACGGTCACCGGCGGCACCGGTCGCGACGTATTCTCCTTCGTGGCGAACGCGCACGCGACCATCAAAGACTACACCTGGGCCGATGACCGCATCGAACTCTCCGGCGTGCGATCGAGCGACGTCCGGGTGAGCAACAGCAGCGGGTCGACCTTCATCGACATCGGCAGCAGCGGTCGCATCACCGTCGCCGGCGTCACGCATGCCCAGGCAGGATTGAACTTGTCCTATGTCTAAGCCTGCGATGCGGTTCCGACGCAAGCCGCACCGCTTAGCGGAAGCGTTCAAGAGGCGGCTTACGCCATGTCGCCTAGAGCCTCGTCGTAACTATTACGTGCCGTGACGTGCGTCATTTTTCATCGGACTCATTTTTCGTTTAGAGGGCTTATTACAATGGCACCACCGATTTCCGGCATGAAGCTCACCTTCGCCGAAGACTTCAATTCGTTGAACCTGTATTCCCGCTGGAAGCCGACCGACCAATGGGGCAACCGGTCTCTCAGCGGTAACAAGGAACTGCAGATTTATGTCGATCCGAAATACAAGGGACTTGGGATCAATCCTTTCTCGGTCAGCAACGGTGTCCTGACCATCAAGTCGCGTCAGGCCGGATCGAACGCGTCCAAGCTCGGCGGCAAGAAATATACCTCGGGCATGCTGTCGTCCCACGGCAAGGGCGGATTCTCGCAGCAATACGGCTATTTCGAGATGCGTGCCCAACTGCCGGAGGGCAAAGGCATGTGGCCGGCGTTCTGGCTGCTCGCCGATCACGGCAAGTGGCCGCCCGAGCTCGACGTGATGGAGTCGATCGGCAGCAAGAACAATTACGCGGTGCAGAGCATTCACTCGAAGCATGGCAACAAAGGCAAGACGACCTACACCTCGGCGAATCTACAGAAGGGTTTCCATACCTACGGCATGAATTGGACGAAGAACACCATCTCCTACTACATCGATGGCAAAAAGACGGTCGAATACAAGACGCCAGCCGACATGCACAGCAAGATGCATATGCTGTTGAATACGGCGGTCGGCGGAAGCTGGCCGGGTTCGCCCAACGCCAGCACCGACTGGTCGAAGACGAACTTCAAAATCGACTACGTGCGGGTCTATAGCGGCAACCCGAATGCGAGGGCTGTGTCCGGACCCGTTGCAGCCCCGGCGTCAGGTGGCGGCGACGTCGTCCTCAGCCACGCCATGAATGCTTTGAACCTGAGCGACAGCTTCCGCGCGGGCACCGCGTCGAAGAGCTATTCCGCCGGCCAGATGGCGATCAATGGAGTCAGATCGCCGACCGCCGTCAGTGTGTCCTACAACGCCCAGAAGGACGTGACCGTGACCAATAACGGCAAATGGGGCGCGATCAAGAACGCCACCATCAAGTCGGACAAGGTTGCCGACGTGACCGTGCGCAACTTCGTCGATGCCGAGATCAAACTCGGCGACAAGGGCCGCACGGTCAACGCGACGGGCCTCAAGCGCGGCAACATCGTCACTGGCAATGGAAGCGACGCGATCGCCGTTTCCGGCCGCAGCGATAACCATTCGCTCAATCTGTTGACCATCAACACGAGCGGCGGCAACGACCGGGTGAGTTACACCGGCGAGAATGACAATCGCGTCCGCGTCAGCACGGGAAGCGGTAACGATACCGTCACGATTTCCGGTAAAGCCGCGACGACCGTCAACGCCGGCACCGGCAACGATCGTATCAATGTCCGCACCTCGGGCGGCGCTACGGTCGTCGGAGGCACCGGCCGCGACGTCTTCGCGTTCATGGCGGGCGCCCACGCGACCATCAGCGACTTCAAGTCGCGTGACGATCGCATCCAGCTCTCCGGTGTCGGCGCCGGCAACGTCCGCGTCCGCCATAGCGGCGGTTCGACGCTGATCGACATGGGCGGCAATGGCCGCATCACGGTCGCGGGCGTTACCCATACCGCGAACGGTCTCCATCTGTCTTACGCGTAACATCGAGTTGGGGGTCGGCGGGGGCGTGCGGTGGTTCGGTTCATCCCGAATCACCGCTCGTCTCCCGCGCGTGGTTCTACCCGGGGGCCGCCTTACATCGATATGAAAGGAGAAGTCATGTAGGCACGCAGCAACGTCGCCATTTTCTACACACGATTTTTCAATTCAGTTTAGTTTAGTTGGAGGGCTTTCGATGGCCGCAACGACTCCGGGTACGGATTCGACCGCAAACCAGGAACACAATTCTTATTCAACCGACAATCACGCGTCATTCCACCATCGCAGACGGAGCAAGAGGGTCGCAAACGATCCTTGGTCCGCAGAAAGGACCAATTCCTCAAGTGCAAGCGCTCCCACGCCTTCATCCAATGCCGGAGCAGGCACGGCGCCGAGCCCCGCGCCCATTGTGGAGCCGCCGCGGGTCGACAGTCTTCCTCCG
>CAZOBN010000064.1:0-17658 GCA_964577835.1 uncultured Rhizobiaceae bacterium | reverse complement strand
AAGAATCACTAACCGATTCGCCGCTCAACACATTTATTGGGTTTCGACCCTAGTACGGTGCGGTCCCCGCCCGCCGCTTGAACAATGCTCAAGCCGCTGTCCGGACGCGCCGGGGGAAGACGCAACATGAGTGGAATCGATAGCGATCAGCGGGTCGATTGGATCGATCATGCGAAGGGCATCTGCATCGTGGCAGTCGTCAGCTTTTACGCGACGTTCTACGTGCACGGAATGGTCGGCGCGGAAGGCTGGATGAAACATTGGGTGGAGTTCGCCAGACCCTTCCGGATGCCGGACTTCTTCTTGATCTCGGGTCTTTTCCTGGCTCGCGCGATCGACCGGCCATGGACGCCCTACGTCGACAAGAAGGTCGTCCACTTCATGTATTTCTTCGCCCTATGGACGACGATCTATTTCACGGCTGCGGCACTGAAGGGAGAATTCGGAGCCGATCAGGTGCTCTGGCAGGAATACCTGTGGTGGTACATCGACCCATTCCACATGCTCTGGTTTATTGCGATGCTGCCCGTTTATTTTCTGGTGACCCGGCTCTTAAAACCGGTGCCTTGGGCTATCGTTTTGCTCCTCGCCGCGGCACTTCAAGTTTGGGGCCCTGAAACAGGCTTTCGCCAGCTCGACCGGTTTGGCGAACGGTATGTGTACTTCTATATCGGCTATATGTTTGCCCCGCTCGTCTTTGGAATCGCGGAAAAGACGAAGGCACATATGAGGCATGCTGTTGCCATCCTCGCGTGCTGGGCGATTCTCAATGAGGCGCTCGTTCTTGGTGGCTTCTCTGAAAAGCCCGGCTTCAGCTTGGGGCTTGGCGTCGTGGGTGCATTTGCCGTGATTATGGTGGCGAGCCTTCTTGCACAGCTGCATTGGATGGATTGGTTGCGGTACCTCGGCGAACACTCAATCGTCATCTTTCTTGCGTTCTTTGGCTTCATGGTCGTGAGCGCGAGGGCTTTGCACCTGATCGACATCGCCTGGAATGTGGGCCTGTTGACGCTGCTTACGACCATTGGCGCAATCAGCGGATCGATCGTAATTTACTGGATTGTGCGGCGCGGACCGCTCAAGCTCCTCTTCGAGCGACCATCTTGGGCAACGATCAGAATGCGTAGCCGTCCGCCGACGGCCGCTAGACCAAGCATTTCCCGCGTGCCAGTTCCCTGATTTAATTACAAGGGCTATGGGATTCACCCACAGGAGCCGTCGAATGATGAATGATATGATTGAGGGTGGTGGCGCAATGTGGGGAATGGGTCTGCTCTGGCTCGCCCTCATCGTGGTCGTGATTCTCGCGATCGCCGCCTTGGTGAAATACCTGTTCTTTCGGTAAATGACCTCGCTCGGATTAATCCTATTCGGCGGCAATGAGGTGAGCTATTTGACGTAGCCGATTGCCTCTTCAGCACGCCGAGTATGGAGGCGCGCTTTCCGGCTTGTTCGATCGGTTTACGATACTTTGCCGGATTGATGGACTATGTCATGGGCCCGCGCGGGAGGTAGCCGTAAGCTTTGACTTCGGAGCACGCAGTGAAGCACGACCTTGAAACTCTTCGCCGCTTCAATCGAAAAGTGGCCCGCCTCGAAGCATCCGGATTTGCGAAACGCTACGCCGAAGACATCCCCAACGTTGTTGCAAAATTCGAGCAGCCTAAATTCAAAGATTGCGGGCGATGGCAAATTCGAAATTTATGGCCGGATTACTTCGTGGCTGGAAGATTTTAGCCAGGACGAAAACGACGCCTTCGTCCTGACCCATCGTAACGCGCTAATTGGCCGCGTTTCCCGCGCCATGTCCAAAACAGCCCGCGATTTGCGCGAGAGACGAGACTGGCTGGCTGGGCTGAAACGATTCGAACCCGAGAATGCATCACCTATAAGTTTTTGAAATTGCGTGGTAATTTTTGCGAAACGTGACCTCGCGCCTTCCGGTCCGGTCTCCAGTACTCCAATTTACAGCCACTGCGGCGTTGCCGCATTCGCCTCTTGATAACTGCGGCATTGCCGCATATATTGTTCGGCATGCAAGCGGTCGTCGAGACTCCCGATTACCTGGCTGATGCCAAGGCGGCTGGCCTCGCAGAGGATGAACGCGCGCATATCGTAGAGCTGCTTTCCAAGGACCCGACTGCGGGCGATCCCATCGTGGGCACGGGCGGCGCCCGTAAAATCCGCATTGCGGGCTGCGGCAAAGGAAAGAGCGGCGGGTATCGCGTCATCACGTTTTTCGGCGGTGATGATATTCCCGTGTTCCTACTTGCAGTATTCAGCAAGGGCGACAAGGTGAATCTCACCAAGGCCGAGCGAAATGAATTGAAAGATGAGTTGGCCGGTCTGGCGAAGGATTATCGTGAAGGGCGCAAGAGGATGCTGAAAGCCGTTAAGCGTTGATCGTCGAGACACTGCTTCGATAGGCATATTTGTAGGTGTAGGAGAGAATCATGACCAAAGCTGGTAAGAGGCTGCTGAAGAGCGTTCGTGACGCTCGCGCTTATGCCAGAGGCGAAACGGACAAAGGATTCGTTCTTCATGTTCCCGAAACTGTCGATGTGAAGGCGATTCGGACGAAGCTCGGAATGACCCAGCAGCAGTTTGCCGTCCGTTTCGGTTTTGCCTATGACGCTCTTCGCGATTGGGAATCCCGTCGCCGTCAACCGGAACGTTCCGCACGCGTGCTGCTGACTGTCATCGATTACAAGCCGGACGTGGTCGAGGAAGCTTTAGATCACGCACAAGACGCGCTCGTTGGCTAACCTCCGCGCGGTGTTGCGTTAAGCTGTTGTCTACTTCTCCGCACGTTCATGTGCGCATCACGACGCACCCACTTCATGATGCTTCACACATCTGAGGCTGCATTCAGATTGTGAGGTGACCTCCGAATTCGCGAACGGAGACGATAGGCTGAAAACCGCCAGAACGAGACTCTGGAGACCGTCTCCGGGTCACACCAAGCGCGTGATCGAGTCGAAAAAGCGCGCCAATTCGCGGCCTTTCCCGCGCTTTCGCGAAACCATCGTAAGTCATTTATATTAAATGTAAAACTCTGGCTGGGGCGCCAGGATTCGAACCTGGGAATGGCGGTACCAAAAACCGCTGCCTTACCACTTGGCGACGCCCCAACCGAGGGCCGGCACCATAACCGTATTGGCCGATGACGGCAACCGCGGGACTGGCCTAAACTGGGGCAATTCCACCGCAAAACCGATCCGCACGCCAGGCGTCATGGCCCAGAAATCCGGCAAACCCCATCGCAAGGACACCGCTTGGCGAGTCGACGGTATTTCGCCCGAGGCCGCCGCCGCGGCCGAGCAGGCCGCGGCACGCGAGGGCCTGGAACTTTCGGTCTGGCTCAGCCGCGTGATCCGCGCGACCGCCGCGCGCGAGCGCGCCGAACGGAACCAGGAGAGTGCCGCCGTGGAGTCTGACCAGGCGCGCCATCGCGCCCCACCCGATTGAGCTTCGGCGGATGAAACGTTCTTCCCTATTGCGCTCCTGTCCGATCGCGCCGGCGCGCCGGGCTCGCTCGCGCCGGTCACGTTAGGATTCGGCCATGCGTTGGCGCGTCAACAATATCCCCGCCGATGTGCGGACAGCGGCGCGGGACGCCGCCAAGGCGGTGGAGCTGCCGCTCGGTCCGTGGCTCAGTCGTGCCATTCTGCAATCCCAAAGCGAACCGCCGGCTGTCCCTCCGGCAGACGACCCAACCCACGCCGCGTCCTCGACCCTGGACGACGCGTCAGCAGAAACGCCACAGCTCCCGCCCGTCGACCGCCACCCACGCGAGCTTGCCAATGAAGACGCACCGGCGCGCGGCGCGGCGGGTCAGGGCGTCAGCAGCCTTGCGACAGTCCGACAAACGCCGGCAAAATTCCATCACCTCTCCTCTTTGCTGTCGAGCCGGCGCGCCAAAGTTCTGCTGGCGGCGGCGGCAAGCGTCGCCATGGTCGCCGGCGCGATCGCGCTGTGGCATTTCTCATCCACGCCCGGCGACCCGCGGCAGGCCGCTGGCCCGGGGCAACCCCCGCGTTCGTCACAGCCGCCGAGCGAGCTCGTGCAGCCACCTGCCCCGCCGCAATCGCTGGCCGAGATCGTCGAAGACCTGCGGCGCGATGCGGAGAACGGCGATGCCATGGCGCAGCACGACCTGGCGCTCGCCTATCTGAAC
Organism: uncultured Rhizobiaceae bacterium; assembly: GCA_964577835.1. Classification (GTDB taxonomy): domain Bacteria; phylum Pseudomonadota; class Alphaproteobacteria; order SMXQ01; family SMXQ01; genus CAVVYA01. Next base: position 13,481 of record CAZOBN010000064.1, on the reverse strand, counting down.
GGACGCGGCGTGCCACAGAATTACCAGATCGCCGCGGAGTGGTTCGAGAAGGCGGCCGAAGCCGGCCTCGAACGGGCCCAATTCAATCTCGCCGTGCTCCACGAGAACGCGCTCGGCGTGCCCGAGGATATCGAGCGCGCGTTCAAGCTCTACGGCGCCGCGGCCGAACAGGGATTCGGGCCGGCGCAGCACAACCTGGCCGTGGCTTACGCCCAAGGCCGCGGCACATCGCGCGACTATCGCGCGGCAGCCCTCTGGTTCCGCCGCGCCGCCGATCAGGGCATCGCCTCGGCGCAATTCAATCTCGGCATGATCTATGAGAAGGGCCTCGCCGGCCCGCCCGATGAACAGACCGCCTACGGCTGGTACCGCCTCGCGGCGTCGGCGGGAAGCGAGGCCGCCGTGGCGCGGCTCGCCGCGATCGAGGGCCGCATCGCCAGGGCGCCCGCGGAAGCCACGCCCGGCCCGCGCGCGACCAAGCCGACGGTCGCCGAGGTCGCCGAAATCCAGCGGTTGCTCAGCCTATTGTCGTTCCATCCGGGCGCCGCCGACGGCAAGCCCGGCAAGGCGACGCGCGAGGCGATCCGGCAATATCAGCAGGTTGCGGGATTGCCGGTGAACGGCGAGCCCTCGCAGGCTTTGCTGACTCATCTGCGCCAGGTGACGAACATGATGCGCGGCGGCGGCCGGTGATCGAGCGGCGCGCGCTTCGGCGCGCGGCGATGCGTTAGCCTTCGATCAGTTCCTCGCGGCCGCGGATCAGCCGGCCCGCGCGAACCCACCACGCCGGATGCGCGCCGGCGATCTCCTCCGCCGCGATCTGCGCGGCGACGCTGTCGGCAAACAGGCCGAAGCAGGTCGCGCCGCTGCCGGACATGCGCGCGATCGACACGCCGGGAACGGATTCGAGGGCGGCGAGCACGTCACGCACCGCCGGCGCCAACCTGATGGCGGGCTCGGTGAGATCGTTGCGCGTCTTGCGCAGCCCATCGATCAACGATATCGGATCGCCCGGCCGATAGCTCGGACGGGACGTGGGGGTGAAGCGCCCATCCAGCGCGCGGAACACCTCGGCGGTGGGCAGCGCCACCCGGGGATTGACCAGCACTACGGCGAGCGGCGGCACTTCCGGCGCCGACGTCAGGATTTCGCCGACGCCGCTCATATAGGCCGTGCGGCTGGCGAGACAGACCGGCACATCGGCGCCGAGGCGCGACGCCAATTCCGTGAGCAGTTGAAACGGCACTTCCACATGCCACAAGCGGCACAGCGCGAGCAGCGTCGCCGCGCCGTCGGTCGAGCCGCCGCCCAGGCCGGCCGATACGGGAATCATCTTGTGCAGCCGAATGGCAGCGGCGGCCTCATGCCCGAGATGGTCGGCCAGCAGACGCGCCGCGCGCAGCACCAGATTGCCCGGACCGGCGACGGCCTTGGACAGATCGGCGGCGAAGGCGCCCTCGACCGCCAGGCTCAATTCGTCGGACGGCGACGCGGTGATCACGTCGTGCAGCGTCGCGAAGGCAACCAGCGAATCGAGATCGTGATAGCCGTCGGGCCGGCGGCCAAGAACATGGAGATAGAGATTGATTTTGGCCGGCGCCCCGATAATGACCGGAGCGATCAAATGCCCTGTCCCGCGTTGGCGTTCGGCGCGGCTGTGGTGTCCTGCGCGTTGCCGCGCGGCGCCCGCCCGTCGCTCAGGCCGCGCGACAGCTTGGCCTCGATCAACCGCGACAGCTCCGCTTCCGGTTTGAGGCTCAGCGCCCTGCGCCATTGGAACCGCGCCTCCATCTGGCGGCCGACGCGCCAATAGGCGTCGCCCAGGTGATCGTTGATAACCGGGTCCTGGGGGCGTAGTTCCGCGGCCCGCTCCAGATTGGAGACGGCGCCGTCGAACTGGCCGAGCATGTAGAGCACCCAGCCCATGCTGTCGACGATATAGCCGTCTTCCGGCCGCAGCTTGACCGCCTTCTCGATCAGTTGCAGCGCCTGGTCGAGATGCAAGCCGCGCTCGACCCAGGAATAGCCCAGGTAATTGAGCACATAAGGCTGGTCGGGATTGAATTCGAGCGCCTTGAGGAAATCGGCTTCGGCCCGTTCCCACTGCTTGGTGCGCTCGAGCGAAATGCCGCGCGCGTAGAGCACCGCCCAGTGACGCTTGTCGAGCCGGCTCACCCGCGCCAGCGCCTTGTCGTAAGCGCCGACCGCCTCGGCGAACCGCTCGCGAACGCGCAGGATGTCGCCCATGGCCACCAAGGCATCGGTGCGCTTCGGCTGCTCCTCGCCCATGGCCGACAGGCGGGCGATGGCGTTGTCGGTGCGGCCGAGATCGTCGAGCACCGTCGCGGCGCGCAGGCGGGCGGGCCAATTGAACGGCGAGCCCTCCGGCAGGCCTTCGTATATCGCGACGGCGCGCTCGCCCTGGCCGGCGTTTTCCATGATATCGGCGACGAGCAGTTCGGCGATGTCGAGATCCGGCTGCAGGTAGAGCGCGAGGCGGGCGAGCACCAGCCCGACTTCGTCCAGATTCTGCTGATGCAGCAGGCTCGCCAGGTCGAACAGCGCCTCCGCCATGCCTTCTTGGGCATTGTCGATCAAGCGCTCCGCCGGGACGCCGGCGATTTCCGCCATGCCGACGCGTCCCAGACCGCTCTCCGGATTGTCGGCTTCCAAGCTCTGATAAATCTCTTGCGCGCGCGCCTTCTGACCGTTGCGGGCGTAGAACGACGCAATGGCCTGCACCGCGCGCACGAAGCCGCCACCGCTGGTCTGCAGCACCTCCTGGTAACGCGCCGCCGCAGCCACCTTGTCGTCGGCCAGATCGAGGATCAGCGCGGCATGCAGATGGGCGAAGGCCTCGAAACCGCGCGTCTCCTCCATCGGCTTCAGCACTTGGATCGCCGCCGCCGTATCGCCGCGCGCCGCCTTCGACCAGGCGATCAGCAGCGGCGCGATGAAATTGTTGAATCCACTGTCGGGCAGCGTCGCCAGCTCGGCTTCGACGCGGGCATACTGACTTCCTTTGGCCGCATGTACCGCCACCACCAGGGTCGCCATCTGGATATTGATCTGCTGCTCCTTGAGCCGTTCGGCCAGGGTCGCGGCCTCCGGGATGCGGCCCTCGCTCGCCATCAGGCCGAACGTGCGGCGCAGCAGTTCCGGATTCTCCGGCGAGAAGGCGAGCGCCCGGGCGTAAAGTTCGGCCGCTCGCGCGTTGTCACGCTCGACCTGCGCGTGGCGCGCGGCAAGATAGGCGCCCGACGGCGTAACGCCGACGGGTCTCTCCAGGCCGGAGACGCGCCGCTCGGGGCCGTTCGCCGCGCAAGCGGTCAAGGCAAGGCCAAGCCCCAAGATAATGGCTATACGGTATACGAGCATGAAGAAGCTATATGGTTGTGAATCCCGCGCCGGGGCGAGCCCTAGCATAGACCGAACAAGGGCCACCCCGCATCCCTACATATTGGGATAGTTCGGGCCACCGCCACCTTCCGGCACCACCCACTCGATATTTTGGGTCGGATCCTTGATGTCGCATGTCTTGCAGTGGACGCAGTTGGCCGCGTTGATCTGCAAGCCGGGCTCGCCATTCTGGGTACGTACAATTTCATAGACACCGGCCGGACAATAACGGGTTTCCGGCGAATCATAATCCGCCAGATTGACGGTGATGGCCCGCACCGGGTCACGCAACCGCAGATGACTGGGCTGGTTTTCCTCATGCATGGTGTTGGACAGGAACACCGAGCTCAAACGGTCGAAGGTCACCTTGCCATCCGGCCTGGGGTAGGCGATCGGCTTGGCCTGCGCCGCCTTTTTGAGCGTCGTGTGGTCAGGCCGATGATGGAAAGTCCATGGCGCTCGGCCGCGCAACAAATAGGTGTCGATCGCGGCATGGACCAAGCCGGTAAACAATCCGCTGCGGAAACCCGGCCGGATGTTGCGTGCCCGCTGTAGCTCGTCCCACAGCCAGCTCTGCTTCAGCCGCGCGGGGTAGTCCGCCAGCTCGATCACGCTCGCCGCATCGGCGAAGCTCAGCGCATCGCATGCGGCGTCGGCCGCCGTCATGCCCGACTTCATCGCCGTATGGATGCCCTTGATCTTGGGCACATTGAGGAATCCGGCGGCATCGCCGATCAGCGCGCCGCCGGGAAATACCAGGCGCGGGACCGACTGTAATCCGCCTTCGTTGAGCGCGCGGGCGCCATAGGCGATGCGGCGGCCGCCTTCGAAGGTCGGACGGATCGCCGGGTGGGTCTTGAAGCGCTGGAACTCCTCGAACGGGCTTAGATAAGGATTCTCGTAGTCGAGCCCGACGACGAATCCGACCGCCACCTGGTTGTTCTCTAGATGATAGAGAAACGAGCCGCCGTAGGTCGAAGAATCGAGCGGCCATCCCACGGTGTGAACCACCAGGCCCTGGCGGTGCCGGGTCGGATCGACGTCCCATAATTCCTTGATGCCGATGCCGTAGGTCTGCGGATCGCTTTCCGCATCCAGCGCGAACCGCTCGAGCAGAGTCTTGGTCAGCGAGCCTCGGCAGCCCTCGGCGAAGAACGTCTGGCGCGCCAGCAGCTCGACGCCCGGCTGATAGTTCTCGGTCGGCTGGCCATCTTTGCCGACGCCCATGTCGCCGGTCGCGACGCCGCGCACGGCGCCCGTGTCGTCGAACAGCACCTCGGCCGCGGCGAACCCGGGAAAGATCTCGACCCCGAGCGCCTCCGCCTGGTTGGCGAGCCAGCGGCACAGGTTGCCGGCGCTGATGATGTAGTTGCCTTTGTTATGCATCTGCGGCGGCGCCGGCAGGCGAATGGCATGCTTTGGCGTGAGCAGCAGGAAGCGGTCTTCCTCGGCCGGCGTCAGCAGCGGCGCCCCCCTGTCGCGCCAATCGGGGATCAATTCGTCCAGCGCGCGTGGTTCCAGCACGGCGCCGCCAAGGATATGCGCGCCGACCTCCGAGCCCTTGTCGATGACGCACACCGAAACCTCGCGGCCGGTTTCGGCGGCGCGCTGCTTGAGGCGGATGGCCGCGGCCAGGCCCGACGGGCCGGCGCCGACGATCACCACATCGAATTCCATCGACTCGCGCTGTGCCGCTTGCTCAACCATAGGCTCTCCTGACAACCACCGCCCGCGGCGGAGCGCGGAGTTTAGTGGATCAAGCGCCCCAAACAACCTCTGCGACAACCCTTCGAGGAGGGCCTTTCGCCGACCTTGGCCTTTGACGATGGCGCGCCGCAACACCTCTGTCGCGGACGGCCCACGCCATGATAGGTTTTCGCCATGGCGCCTGACGCACCTCCCACAGAGTCGCTCGACCGTGCCGAGCTTCTCGCCGCCCTGCGCTGGCAGATGGAAGCCGGTGCGGACGAAGCGGTCATGGACACGCCGATCGACCGGTTCGCCGCGCCGCCGGCCGCCGAAATGGCTGGGGCACCCAGACCCGTCGCTCCGGCCATGGCACCGGCACGATCCGGCGTGTCCGACCGGGTTCAGGTCGCGAGCTCCTATGTCCCGCCACCCATGGCCCCACCGGGGGCGATGTCTCCCAACCCGCAAAGCGAAGGCGGATCCGCCCATACCCTCGCGGCCGCGGCCGACAATCTCGAGCAGCTCCGCGCCGCCCTTGCCGGTTTCGAGGGTTGCGGACTGAAACGCACGGCGACCAACCTGGTGTTCGCCGACGGCAACCCCGAGGCCCGCGTGATGTTCATCGGCGAGGCGCCGGGCGCCGACGAAGACCGCCAGGGCCTGCCCTTCGTTGGCGTCAGCGGCCAGTTGCTCGATCGCATGCTGGGCATGATCGGGCTCAGTCGCAAAACCAATGCTTATATTTCCAACGTGCTGTTCTGGCGCCCGCCGGGCAACCGCAGCCCGACCCCGGCCGAAATCGCCGCCTGCCTGCCCTTCGTCGAGCGCCATATCGAACTGGTCGATCCCGCGGTCCTGGTGCTGGTCGGCGGCATCGCGGCCAAGACCATGCTGGCCCGCCAGGAAGGCATCATGAAGCTGCGCGGTCGCTGGTTCACCTATGAAACGCCGCGCATGTCGCGGCCGATCCCGGCGATCGCCATCTACCACCCCGCCTACCTGTTGCGCAGCCCGGGGCAGAAGCGCGAGGCTTGGCGTGATCTCCTTGAATTACAAGCAAAAATTCAGGATCTGACGGCCCACGGAACCTAACCCCGCGCCAGGAGTTATCGGCCCGGCGTTCCGCTGACAATCCCTTAAGCTTGATCCTCTAGGCTGGACGGTCCGCTGTGGCCGAAGCTTCGAGTATATCCCCTTGACGCACGTAGCTAAACGGAGTCACCCTCCTTCCCCGGTAAGCCAGGATTGCGGCAGTATGCCGCTGGGGCTGAACGGGGGGGCACGATGGCGGCTGTCAGGGAATACGTGCTGGAGAACTTTAAACTCAGCCTAGGCGTCTGGGACGCCTCAGAGCGTATGAGCACGCTGATCGGGATGGTTCTGGCCGCCGCAGCTACAGCCGTGTTGGCGACGTTTGGTTATGCAATTGAGATTAGGGGGGTGGATAAATGGCAAGCCTTGCTGGCCATCTGGTTTGTTGTGTTGTTCGTGTTCGTAACTCCATTTCGGATGTGGAAAAAACAAAAACAGAAAATCGAGGCGTTCGAAGATGCTGCCAAACCGCGTGTGCAATTAGTAGGGCCAACGGATTTATTTTTAAATCGTGCATCGGACGTAGATAGAGGCCTTCATATCGTCCGGCTCGAAGTCAGAAACATAAGTGCGGGTGTGATTCGAAACTGTTGCCTTAGAGAGAGCCTTTTTGTGAACAGGTTTGGGAAGGCATCGGGGCAGCGGAGGTTCTTTAGGCTTGCAACAGAAAGCGGGGCGGACTTGACCGTGCACGACCACACCAAGTTTTTCGATTTGCAGGGATATGGATCAACGGAAATTCTTGAAATTGCCTATCTCGATGAAGCTGTGACCGGCAGCAATGTGGTGATGCTTTACGCCACAGAACACACCGCCTTGCCACTTAATTCGATCCCGCAGGACTTCTTCCCTCACGATCTAACAGTTTCTATTTCGGCCGATAACTTGCCTGAGATAATGGAGAAAACCTACCGGCTAGAGATTAGAGATGGGCAGCTGCGAATGACGGAGGCTGAGAATGCCCAATAAATCCCTGACACTCCAAGAAGCTCGCGCCAAGAAGCAGCTAGATCGCTTCATCAAAGACCACCCTTCGGTGGGCGACGAGGATGCTTTTAATGACGGCCTTGCTTCGATGGTTTCGGGAAAGCCAAAAGCAAAAGATCGAACATCAGGTGAGGCGAGCGACGAAGATTGAAGCGAAACTCGAACTCCCGCAGATACGTCTGCAAGTGCTGGCGCGAAACATGAACGTGAGTGCCACGGATGCTCGCTTTGAGGCGCGACCAGAAACCTTCGATGGTGTTGGTATGGACCGAGCCGCGCACGTATTCCTTGGCGGAATGGTTCACGGTGCCGTGCTGAAAGCCTTCGTCCACCAGATTGAGGAACGCCTTGGCTTCGTCGGTCGCAATGCGAGCGCCGGGCACCACGTTCTCGGCAATGTGCGGCACGACGAACCACTCGCCACGACCGCCGACAACGCGGGTGATGATTTCACCGCCGCGCTCGACAATGCCGAGAACCACGGATTTGTCATCCTGGCCGCGCTTGTCCTTGCCGCCGATGAACGCCTTATCCGCTTCCACGATGGCCTTGTTGCCGCCAAGCGGCGCATCGCCGTCAACCTCGCCCATGTATTTGCGGATTTCATGGCCCATGCGCCACGCAGTTTTGTAGGTCACGCCGAGCTGGCGCTGCAATTCCTTGGCGGGAACGCCGTGGCGCGTCGTGGTGAACAGATACATGGCGTAGAACCACTTTTGCAGGGGCGTATGGGTCCGCTCAAAGGGCGTTCCCTGCATCGGGTGAATGTGATGGCCGCACCACGGGCAGGAGTAGGCCGGAAGCTTGGCGAGGCGGGCGAAACGGCCGGTTTTGCCGCACTTCGCGCAAGTCTGGCTTGCGCCGTAGCGCACCTTCATTAAATGCTCCAAACAGGCGTCATCATCCGGGAAACGCTTGAAGAAGTCTTTGATCGTAAAGGTCTTTGCCATGACAACCTCCAATGCCAAGGAGTATAGGGCGTGGGGTTACGTGCGTCAAGGGGATATACTCGCGAAGCTTGCCGGATCGGGAACCATCATTTAAGACCAACGAATGACTGAGGCGGATACCACCACCCCAGCCAGCGGCGTCGGGCCGAACCTATGAAAAAGAACAAGCAGCCCGGCGACGTCAGCTCCCTCCTCAAGGCTGCGCTGGTCGCCGGCCTTCTCAACCTATTCCTCAATCCCGCACCGGCCCTGGCCGACATTCCGCAGGCCGCATCGCTCGGCAGTGCGGCTCGTCAGGACATCCCCAACCGGCCCGCGATCCACCTGCCGTCCGTCCTCAAGGCAGCCGACGTGGTGCGCTACAGGCAGATCTTCGCCCTGCAAGCCGACGGCCGCTGGTCCGACGCCGACCGCCTGATCGCGGCAACCGAGAACAAGCTGCTGCTCGGCCATGTCCAGGCTCAGCGCTATCTTCATCCGCGCTACCGGTCGCGCTACCAGGAGCTGACCATCTGGCTGTCTCACTACGGCGATCATCCGGACGCCAAGCGCATCCATGACCTTGCCATGCGGCGCCGGCCGGCCCAGGCGACGGCGCCCGCCATCCCCAACGGCGGCGGCAAGCCGCCGGTGGCCGGTATCAAGGTCGCGGCGACCGAAGCGCCCGCCGAGCGCTGGAACCCGGCGATCGAAGCCTTTCGCCAGAAACGCTACAGCAACGCCGCGCGCCAATTCGAGGCGATCGCCCGCACGCCCAAGGCATCGCCTTGGGTGATCTCGGCCGGCACATTCTGGGCGGCGCGCTCCCATCTGCTCGGCGGCCGGCCGCAGCAGGTCACCGAATGGCTGCACAGGGCGGCGCAGCACCCGCTCACCTTCTACGGCCTGCTCGCCCGCGAGACGCTCGGCATCGAAGGCGTCCTGGATCTGCGCGAGCCCTACCTGCACCAAGCCGATGCCCGGGCGCTGATCGCCCAGCCGGCGGGGGCGCGTGCCATCGCCCTGCTGCAGATCAACGAGCCGCGCCGGGCCGAGCCCGAACTGGCGAGCGTCGCCATCGGCGAATCGTCGTCGCTCGCCCGCGCGGTCGTGGCCTTGGCCAACTACGGCAATATGCCGGGCCTGTCGTTGCGCATCGGCAACCGGTCGATCGGGCTCGATCGCGCCGAGCATGACGCGGCGATCTATCCGATTCCCGCCTGGAGCCCGCCGGGAGGCTTTCAGGTGGACCGCGCGCTGATCTACGCCATCATCCGGCGCGAATCCTCGTTCAATCCCGATGCGCGCAACAATTCCTCCGGCGCGAGCGGCCTGATGCAACTGATGCCGGCGACCGCCAGGGCCGTCGCCGGCCGGCCTATGCCGATCAGCAAGATCGCCGAACCGGAGACCAATATCGCGCTCGGTCAGAAATATATCGGCCGCCTGCTGGCCGATCCGGCCGTCGACGGCAATCTCATCCGCCTGGCCGCCGCCTACAATGCGGGCCCGGGCAATATGGCCAAATGGCAGCGCCAGCTTTCCGATGACGATCCGCTTCTCTTCATCGAGAGCCTGCCGTCGCGCGAGACCCGTGTCTTCATCGAAACCGTGCTCGCCGATCTTTGGATCTACCGGATGCGGCTCGGCCAGAAGACCGGCTCCCTGGAGGCTCTTGCATCCGGGCGCTGGCCGATGTACGTGGCGCAGGACAGAAGCGATCGCGACATCGCGGCCACCCCCCAGAAAAGCAGCGCCGAAGCCAAAGATGCCGGGAATTGACGAAACCAGGACCTTCATCCCCGTCAACATCGCCGTCCTGACCATCTCGGACACCCGACGGCCGAAGGATGACGAATCGGGCGACGTGCTTGAGTCGCGCCTCAAGGAGGCGGGCCATCGTCTCGCCGCGCGCGCCATCGTGCGCGACGACGTCGGCGAAATCACCGCGCAGCTCAAGGCGTGGATCGCCGATCCCAACATCGATGTGGTGATCGGCACCGGCGGCACCGGCCTGACGGGGCGCGACGTGACGCCCGAGGCGTTCGAATCGATCTTCGAGAAGAAGATCGACGGCTTTGGCGAAATCTTCCGCCTGATCAGCTTCCAGAAGATCGGCAGCTCGACGATCCAGTCGCGCGCCACCGGCGGCGTCGCCGGCGGCACCTACCTGTTCGCCGTCCCGGGCTCGCCGTCGGCCTGCAGGGACGCGTGGGACGAGGTGCTCAAGACCCAGCTCGATTCGCGCAACCGGCCGTGCAACCTGGTGCAGCTCATGCCCCGGCTGCAGGAGCATATGAAGCGCTAGCTAGCCGCGCTTCTCGAGCAAGGCGCGGATTTCGGCCAGTTCGCGGCGGATCACGGCGAAGTCGGCCTCGACCACTTCCATCTCCTCTTCCGCCGCCCTCTCGACCTCGGCCAGCGCCTTCTTCTGCTCGGCCTCGACCCGGCTCTGCATCGCGTTGACGATGATGGCGATGAACAGGTTGAGCATGGTGAAGGTGGTGACCAGGATGTAGGGCACGAAGAACATCCAGGCCCAGGGATATTCCGCCTCCATGTCGCGCGCGATGTCGGCCCAGCCTTCCAGGGTCATGATCTGGAACAGGGTGAACAGCGAGGCGCCGAGGGTGCCGAACAGCTCCGGCTCGCCGGCGCCGAACAGCTTGGTGGCGAGCACGGCGGAGACGTAGAACAGCAGCATCAGCACGCCGACGATGGAGCCCAGGCCGGGCAGCGCGAAGATCAGCGACTCGACCACCGCGCGCATCTGCGGCACCACCGAGATCAGCCGCAGCACGCGCAGGATGCGCAGCGCGCGCAGCACGGAGAGCGCGCCGGCCGCCGGAACGATGGCGACGCCGACCACGAGCAGGTCGAAGATGTTCCAGCCGGTGCGGAAAAACGCGAGCCCGCGGCCGAGCATCTTGGCCAGCAGCTCGAGCACGAAGACGGCGAGGATGGCGCGATCGAGCACCTCGAGCACCGGCCCGGCCACCGCCATGGCCGTGTCGGACGTCTCGAGCCCGAGAGTCACCGCATTGATGACGATCAGCGCCGTAATGGCTCGCTGCACCCGCGCGCTCTCGGCGAGATCCGCGAGGCGCGCGAAAAACCCGTTGCTGCCGGGCCGGTTCGACCTGTGGTCGCTCATTGTCTCGATCCTTGGCTGAAGGCGAAGAATTGGCGCAGCACTATAGCGGCGCCGTCGCCGCTGTCATCTGGCGGGTTCGCCCCTCGCAACGGAAGATCGTGGGACAATGGAGATCGTCGGATGATTCAGTCTCATCACTTGCCCTCCCCCTCGATGGGGGAGGGTTGGGTGGGGGTGGAGATTTGTAACAACTTCGCGCTGACACACAGCGCCCCCCACCCGCTCGCTTCGCTCGCACCCTCCCCCACGGGTGGGGAGGGTTTTCATGTCCCGCGATTTATCTGACTGTTGACGCCTGTCTTGGTCGCGCCCGCCAGGCGCGCCAATGGGTGGCGTCGTCCACGTCGTGGAGGCGGTGCAGATGGGCGATGCGCATGTGCTTCGGCAGGCCGGCGAGGGTGTCCGCGAGCGCGTGCTCGCTCGACCAGCGCACGTTGCGGAACAGGGCGCCTGGAAGATGACCGCGCGGGCGCGGCCGGCGGCGCAGGCCGACCAGCCAATAGCCGCCGTCGTCCGCCGGGCCGAACACCGCGTCGGCCGATCGCAGCGCGTGGAAGGCGGCGCGGATGGCGGCGGCGTCGATGTCCGGGATATCGCTGCCGACGATCACCGCCGGCCCGCGCGGCAGATGGCGCAGCACGCGGCCCATGCGCGCGCCGAGATCGCCGACACCCTGGCCGATGCGCGCGATCGCGCGCCGATGCCGGGCGGCCGGCCAGAAGCGCGTTGCCGCCACCGCGCGATCCGGTGTGACGGCGAGCCACAGACACCAGCGCGGCTCGCGCGCCAGCCGGTCGATCAGATGACGCGTCATCTCGCGATAGCAGCGCCAGGCTTCGAGCTGTCCGATGCCGGCGGCGAGCCGGCGCTTCACCGTGCCGATGCGCGGCGCCTTGGCGAAGATCACCACATGGCCGAGCGGGCGCGTCATCGGCGCGCGGCACTCATCGAGCGCACTCCTCGTTCGCCGGCTTGCCCAGCGCGAAAAGTCGCGGCGCGCGCCTTCGGGTTCGGCAAGAGCCATAGAGCGCATCCGGCCAGGCGCATCACCGATAGAGCCGGGCGAGCGCACGCGGCGGCACGCGGAGGAAGAACAGCGAGAGCAGCGCGAGATTGCGCAGGCTCTGGGCGAGATAGCCCGAGCGGCGATAGCGCTGCGCCGAGGTGACCGCCGCAACCGGCAGCGCGACCAGCCGGTTGCGGCCGATGCGGCGGACGAATTCGATGTCCTCCATCAGCGGCCAGTCGCGATAGCGCCCGAGCTCCTCGTAGAAGTCGCGCGCGATCAGCAGCCCCTGGTCGCCGTAGGGCAGCGCGAAGATGCGGCAGCGCCAGGCGACCATCCTCTCCAGCCGCCGCGCCGCCGGCTTGCGGTCGTCGAGCGCGAATCTGAAATAGGCGGCGCGTCTGGCGTTCGCCGGATCGGCGGCGAAGGTGGCCACGGCCGTGCGCCAGCCATCGGCGAGCCGCGTGTCCGCATGAAGGAAGAGCAGCCAGTCGCCATTCGCCGCATGCGCCCCGGCTTCGAGCTGCGCGCCGCGGCCGCGCGGCGCCTTGACCAGCCGCGCCCCGCCGGCCGCCGCGAGCTCCGCCGTGCCGTCGGTCGAGCCGCCGTCGGCCACGATGATCTCCGCCGGAATGGCATCTCCTCCCGCCGGCGCGTCCGCCGTCCGAGGCGCGCCCGTGGCGGCGAGCGCCTTGAGGGCACCCGGCAGATGGGCGTTGGCATTGAGCGTCGGAATGACGATGGTGAGGCGCAATGTTCCCCCGATATCAGCAGTTTATCTATAGCACAGCTACGCTTGACACGGTTCAAACGGCGATCCGGCCACGGTGGTTCCGCGACTCTTGTTCTTGAAATGTTCTCATGCCTTCGCTACCCTTTGGCCATGGTCGATATTATCCCGGAAAAGCATCGCAAGGGCCGTGGCGCCGTCAGCAACGCGACCGGCCGCTACGAACCCGAGCAGCGCGTGCGCATCGACGACGGCTGGGGCCCCAGTGGAGATGGTGGACTGGGCAACTCCTGGCAGGAGACCGACGAGCTGCCGACCCTGCGCACCACGGTGATGGCCGACACCACCAAGCGCATCATCGCCACCAACGATTCGCCCGACATCGGCTTCGGCCAGTCGATCAACGCCTATCGCGGCTGCGAGCACGGCTGCATCTACTGCTTCGCGCGGCCGACCCATGCCTATCTCGGCTTCTCGCCGGGGCTCGATTTCGAG